>JABGPF010000398.1 GCA_018645065.1 Phycisphaerales bacterium | reverse complement strand
CACGCTCTGTCGACGCCACGACGGAAGCTTCGTTTACCATTGCCCGACCAGCGGTAAATACGGAGCCCTGCGTGACCCGACAGCGACGGCAGTTCTGCACTACTCCCCGCACCTGAAGCAAACGCTCATCACAGGCAAGGATCCGGTCAAAGCTCTCTGGACAACCGACGCGGAAATGAAACAGCTTATGACCAGCGCGATCCCCCAGCTTAACGATGAAACACTGATCAAACGCGCCGGGACGCCCTTGCGGGAGCAGAGCACTGATGAACTGCTCAAACTCCTGGACATCTTCAAACCGAAAGTGCGAAGGATAATCGCTGGCGAACTCGGGAAACGCTACAAGGCCGGTGAGAAAGACATTCTCCCTCGCCTGGCGAAATTGCTCGAAAGCGACAAGGCACGCTTTCGCGGTGGGGCGTGTCGTGGCTTGGCTGCCTGCGGAACAGACGCTACGTTGAAATATATGTCCAAAGTCGCAAGACTGCTGAAGGACCCCCAGGAATTCGTGCGAATGCAGGCCCTGGTGACAATGTCACGAGCTTCCGAAAGCACCGATACAAAACTGGCGATGCTGAACGCCACCGCCGCTGACCACGAGAACATGGCCTGCGGACCTAACAACCTACGGACCTACGCCCAAAGCCCGCTGTTCAAAGGCGACAACAAACTCGCTAATTCACCGTTCGACGCCGGGTTCGATGAGAAACTCATTCAAGCTACTCTCGAACGCCTTATCCTGCTCGACCCGATGGGCAACCGGCCTTTCATCGCCACCAGACTAAAGGCATGGTCAAAGGATACCGTGGTTCGCCTCGCAGGTCCGCTGGCGTTTATCGCTGAAGATAAGCAGATTAATGACCAGATGTTCGGCGGAGGACGACACGAAGCGGCCCGCGCGTTGCTGGGCAAGTTCGGATATCGCGAATATATCGAAACCAGCGCCGGACCGCTCCTGAAGAAGGCTCGCATCCCGCGAGACATTCGGCCGTACTCCTCGTTCAAGCTGGAACTCGTCGTCCCGGATGTGGTCAAAGAACAACCCGCCGCATGCCGCGAGCTCGCAGGCCCGCTGAAGAGCTGGATCGGCGATGTTCCGCTGGCGAGAATCGCGATCAAAGAGGGTGAGGTTACAACCTACACCGATGCCGAAGATCTGCTCGCTCTGATCAAGGCGGTAAAGACACCCAAGGTCCTTCCGAGCATCGCAGACGATGTCGAGAAAATGTTCCAGGCCAAGCTGGCCAACGCTGCGGACAAGCTCAAACTCTGCCGCGACGAACTCAAAGACCCAACACGCAAAACATTCTTCCGCCAGATGGCCGCCATGAACTATCTTGCCGAGAAACTCGGACCCGACGCCATCGACGATCTCCTGCCCTACATCGGCCATGATTACTGGCGGCTGAGACAACACGCACGCAAACTCGCGGTGAAACTGGCCCGGGCCGGTGGAGTCGAACGCTTGATCGAACGCCTGACTAGCGCCGATGCCAAAACCTCAGCCGGTATCCTGAGCGTACTGGCTGACAGCGACGCCAAAACCGCTCTGAAAAGCGTCCGACAAGCTCTTGAGCACAAGAGCCCAATTGTTCGACAAGCCGCCGTCAAGGCGTTGGGCGCCCTGGGCGGAGACAAAGTGACTGGCGAGATATTCGCATTCATGCTCCAGGCCACTGCGACTGAGGATCTCCACGGTGCTGAAGAGGCGTTGCTGGCTGGGAAATCAGATGCCAAATACGCACAGCGTCTTGGCGCTATGACGCTGGGGGCGCTTGCAGAAAGCAAACAACCAGCTCGCAAATCGCTGTATTGGATCCTGTCGCAACTCGGCGGCGCCGAATGCATCAAGGCCCTGCAGACCGCGGCAGCCACCGAAGACGAGGGCGAGTTAGCACAGATCGCCTACGCACTGTCCATGTCGCCTGACCCCCGAGCCACGCAGGTAATGCTGGACTTGATCAAAGAGAACAAAGACTTACCACGCGGGAAAATCATCGCTCGACACGGTGTTCGTCGCATGGTGATCGGTGCTGACGACATTGGCAACTTGCCGAACAAGCAGCGGCTCGATTACGCCGAACCGCTGCTGCGAATGATGACCGACAGGGCGACAATTACCTACATCGGACGCATCCGTTCGGGCCGATGCGCCCAGATACTGCAACGCACCATGCGAAAGGGCGGTGCGACAAGTACTGCGGCCGCAAGCATTATCAACGCTACATCCGACCTTGAAAAAGCCACCCCCGCCGACCGCAAACTCGCCATCGCAGCCCTGGTCGACACTATCGAATACATCGAAGTGACCCACCTTCGCGACGTTACTGATATGACAAACATCGAAAAGGTAAAGGGATACGCAGGCTGGAAAGAACTGTCAGCCAGAGCGGGCAAGAACCTGCTCAAGCTGGACAAGCTCGACAAAGACCCTCTCCCTGACTTCGCCGACCCTGACCTGGACCTTGATTTGTAATCGAGTTATTGGTCAATTTGCGTCTATGTTTGAGGTGCTGACGCACAGTTATCGATATTAGCTTCGCTAAAGCGGACTGATTTGCTGGTCTTGCAGGATTTGGATCATTGCCGCTATGTTTTCGCGCTTGGCGTCGCCGGGTATTGCATGGGCTGGGGAGGCGATTAGTCCTCCGGTTGAACCTACTTCATCCAGCAGGCGGCGGGTCTCTTCCCTAACTTCGTCGACCGTGCCGAATGGGAGGGTCTTTTGGGTGCTGATCCCACCGTAAAAGCTCAGGCGGTCGCCGTAGAGCTTATTCATTTCATAGACGTTCATTACTTCCGGCTGGAACGGATTGAATACGTCCAATCCGCATTCGATTAATTCGTCGAACAGTTCCTGCACGGCTCCGCAGCAGTGGACGAACACGTATTTGTTGCGGGCCTTTACGGCTTGGTAGAGTCGGGAGATTTGTGGTTTTATGAACTCACGCCACAGCGCCGGACCCATGATCAGTCCGGACTGGCAGCCCCAGTCGTCGCCGAACAGGATCGCATCGATGTCCCATTTGCATACGTTGTCGATCACCGCGAGGTTGTATTTGGTGATGCGTCCCAGCAGATCGTGAACGTATTGCGGGTCGGTGATCATAGCCGTCAGCAGCGGCTGCATTCCAGCCAGCGACCAGGCTCGTTCGTACAGGTTGTAGCTGAGCTTGGCGACCGAAAGCGTGTCGCCGAAATTGTTGTCTGCGGCGTGGAAGTCCGCGTATAGCGACGGGTCGTTGGGGTTTGGGAACTTGAAGTCGCCCAGCGTCTCTGGGGTGATCAGCGTGTTTATCACCACGCCTATATCAGTATCGATGCTGCGGTCCCACTGGACGCCGAATTCGTCTTGCCAGATGTTCGGGCGGACTTCCTTCATGCGTCGCGCCCGATAGATCGACAGGCAGTTGCCCAGCGACGCCTCGAAGTTCGGGTCGCGGTAATAGGCGGCCATTTTCGCCCGGGCCGGTTGCGTGAAGCTAATGTGATACGGCACGGCGGCGGTGGGGCGGTGCTCTATTGCGTCGATGGCTTGTTGTCTGATACTCATGGTTACAGTGCTGCGAGGTCTTCGTATATGTCGACTAGTGCGTGGTATGATTTCTCGAATATTGGTTTGATTTTGTCGTAAGCAGCCGCAGCGGTCGGGTCTGGTTCGTGGGTGCTGTCAACGTTTACAAAACGCTGGATTACGTCGAAGTTTTCGAATACCCCGGCGGCTACTCCCGCAGTTACCGCCGCGCCCATTGAGGTAGCTTCTTCGAGCACGTTCAGTTTGTCGATGCGGCATTTGTAGACGTCGGCCATCATTTGCCGCCAGACGGCGCCCTTGGCCCCGCCGCCGATAACCGTGACGCTGTCGAACGGGACCTGGGCCCGGAAGATGTCAGCGATTATGCAGAGGTTGTAGGTGACCCCTTCAAGCACCGCTCGGAGCATGTCGGAGCGTTTGTGCGATAGGGTCAGTCCGATGAATGCTCCGCGTGCGTTTGGGTTCCATCGCGGTGTTCGCTCGCCCATGAGGTAAGGCAGGAAGACCAGTCCGTTGGCTCCGGGCGGTGAATCGGCGATTTTTGCGTCGATCAGTTCGTACGGGTTTACGCCTTGCGCGTCGGCCTGGGCGATTTCCGCTTGGCAGATTTCGTTTTTGAGCCATTGGTACGACGCCCCTGCGGTTTGCATTGTCCCGGCAGGGTGCAGGTATCCGGGTACTACGTGGGCCCAGTTCATCGT
>JABGPF010000035.1 GCA_018645065.1 Phycisphaerales bacterium | reverse complement strand
AACGGCAACGGCAACGGCAACGGCGGATAAGATGTTTACGGCAACGGCAACGGCGGACGGCCAACGGCGGACGGCCAACGGCGAGATCACAGAGGACGGCGAACGGAAACGGCATTGTTTTAACCACCCCGATGTGAAATCGGGACTTCCGTGTTGCTCCAACGGCACGGAAGACGTGGGAATCAACTAAGTAGTACAAGTAGTGCAACAAGTTTTCTGTAAATTACCGTTTGCTTCGACCACTTAACGCTTAGACCGAACCCGAGAAAGCCCCTTACCATGTCGTTAGGCTTTTGTCGTTGCCGTTGCCGTTGCCGTAAACATCTTATCCGCCGTTGCCGTTGCCGTTGCCGTTCTCTGTGATCTCTGTGGCCAAGCCGTTCGCCGTTGCCGTTGCCGTTCTCTGCGATCTCTGTGGCAAAAGCCGTCCGCCGTTTGCCGTTTGCCGTTCTCTGAACCTCTGAGTCTCTGTGTCGAATATCCACCGCCCCAAGATGCGGCTTGCGTAATCCTTGCTGCGTGCATAAGATTTAGCAGCGTAAGAAAAAAAAACGTTGTCGAAGATAACCCTCGAGAGCAGTTAAATATGTCGAATGAACCATTACAGGTAGCCGTGATCGGACTCGGCGGTTTCGGGCGCCAGGCGCTGGAAGCTATTGCCTGTAGCGAATCGGTGAAACTCGCCGCAGTGGCCGACCGGGATCATCCCACAGCCGCCAGCGCGGCGGGGATTGCGGAAGTCCCGGCATACAGCGACTATCGCTCGTGTTTGGCTGAGGCCAGACCGGCGGCGGTATGCCTGGACGTATCGCCCAAAGCCGCAGCAGAATTGATCCCCGCCTGCGCCCAACGCGGTATCCACGTTTGGAAAAACGTGCCTCTTGCCCGCAATCTGGAAGACGCCGTTTCGATGGTCAAGACCATGTCCGACGCATCGCTGAAACTTACTGTCGGAACGCACAGGCGTTTTGAAGAGTGCTACCATCAGGCCTGGAAAATGCGATCCCAGATCGGCCAGGCGTTTTTGGCGCGAGCTCATTACCTGTTTAACTGGGGTCCCGATCTGGGATGGCGAGGCGATAAGACTTCCGCCGGCGGAGGAGCCCTTATGGACCTGGGCTACCACCCGATGGACCTCCTGGTATGGATGCTCGGGCTGCCGGAAGAGGCATACGGATTTTCGGCCAGCGTAACCATGCCGCACGACGAAAACCAACCTCAGGCAGTGTACGACACCGACGATACAGCCGCCGCGGTGCTGCGGTTCGGCTCGCGATGCATGGCCTCGGTTGTGACCACGCGCAGGAGCGGGCCTATCAGCGAATCTCTCTGCCTGCACGGGGCCGGCGGATCGATGGAAGTGAGCGCCGACTGCTGCCTCGTTCGCGACCCGGACGGAAACGTGATCGACCGCAGCGAGAGCGCCACCGCCCCGCTGTCGGCGTCTGTGAAACATCTGGAGGCGTTCGTTCAGGCAATCCAAACCGACTCCAAGACCTACCCATGCTCAGGATGGGAGAATCTGCTGACGATGTCCGTGATGGAGGCGATTTACCTGTCCGGCCGCACCGGTCAACCCGAAAGCCCCCCTCGCCTGCTGGAACCGCACAACCTGAAAGTTGCCGATTGCATGAAATGCACGCCGCCGAAAATCGAAGAAGCAACCGAGGACAGCGACGCGTGAACGTCAAATCAGTTACTTCCGTAGGCTTGGCGTTAATTATGCTGGCGGTAATTGGGTCGGCGGTAGCGAAGCCCAAAAGAACCGCCGCCACAAAACCGGCTGCCAAACCAACGAGCAGGCCAACGACCAAACCAGCGACCAGGCCCAGCGAGCCGAAGCTCGTCTATTCGCTCGATTCAGGCAGCTACTTTTCGATCTCCGTTCGGCAGGACAACAAGCTCATTGCAATTTCTCCTAAAGATCGCTCGGCCAAACTGAAGAAAGCTCCATTCGCTCTGGTATTCACGTTCAAGGGCACCGGGCCAGCCTTCATCACCACAAACATCTCGTTTGATTCGGCGTCTTACGATGCGGTGCTGGGCGGTAAAAGTATTGAGAAGGTTCCCGGAATGGAGGGCACGGGAATGGCTGAAGGGGTACGAAACAACGAGCACGAAGTTTTTATCCGCAAGGACTGCTTCCACTATTGGCACTACGAGGACCCGAACAAAAGTCGCTTCGATAAAGTCAAGCCCGGTGAAGATCGAATCGTTTGCACTCGCACTATCGACAAGTTCATGGCATGGGACGACAACAATAAACGCGGGCCGCAAACACCGATATCAAAAATAAAAGGCAAGGCGCTCTACATGGCGTTCGCCAGGTTCAAAAAAGGCGCATACAATCCCAAAATTGGCCTTCAACTCGAAGGTTTGAAAATCATCTGGCGATAGCGCCGCTAAGCAATATCGTCCCATTTGATCGCAGCGATTTTTTCAAGTCGATCGTAGCGTGTCATATCAACTCGCAGCGGGGTTACGGTTATGCGCCCTTCGCGGAGGCATCCGACGTCGGATTCTGCATGGTGATGCGGCCCATAGGAATAGCTGTCGCTCAGACTCCATGTTTCACGCCCGTCGGGGGTGACTTTCCTGATATATTTATCGTGAATTTCCCCGTCTGACTGGTGGACAACGCTCAGACCTGTCGGACGCCCGGGGGCCGTAAGGTCGGGAATGTTTACGTTTATCAGATCGCCCGGCGCCATTCCATCGGCGATAAGTTGATCGAGCACTTTTCGACAGAGCGCTGCGGCTCTGGGAAAATCCGGTTGACGGTCATTGGCTTCCGCCGAAAACGCCACCGCTGGTATGCCCATCATGGCGGCCTCTGCCGCCGCGGCGACGGTGCCCGAATAGAACAGATTCACCCCAACGTTTGAGTTATCGTTAATACCGCTCAGCACGATATCCGGCGGCTCGTCGAGCAATTCGCGGAGTGCGAGCCTCACGCAGTCAGCCGGTCTGCCGTCCACGCTTATCCCGGAGAATGTCGCCAGTTCAACGCGTCCTGTAGTGATTGCTGTGCGTATCGTTATCGCGTGTGACGAAGCGGACTGCGGGCCATGCGGCGCGACAACCGACACGTCGCCCATATCGGCAACCGCCGCGTACAGCGCCGCTATACCAGGCGCGAGAATACCATCGTCATTACTTATCAAAATACGCATATCAACCTCAGCAGCAAAAATTATCCCCCAAAGACGCGGTGCAATTTATTTACGCTTGAGACGCAGGGTCTTCAGTTGCTCGTCGGTCAGGACATTATTAACCACATCGTCGCGAATCTTGTAATAATACGAACTTGACGACAGTTTGCTCCGCGCTCGCCTGATCATATCGAGGTCCTTGTAGGTCTGCGAATATTTAGCGTAGATTTCGCTCTTATGCTTCGCCGCCTTATCGCAGATATCTCGCATCGCCAACTGCTGCGCTTCGGTCATTTTGATGGCTTTAAATCTCCGCATCGTGCTGCTGTAGAGATAGTCGGACTCACCGGTTATGCGAAGTTCCGGGGTGAACAGTTTTGCAAATTCCACAGCGATCGCCCTGCCTGCTGCTCGGGCGGCGGTTGTGTTATCGATATTACCGGTCTGGAGGATTTCGCCCGCGGCGGTTTCGCAGCGAGCCTGGATCGCAGCCCGGTTTTCCTCGGACAACGCCGCCCAAGTGTACGAGTTTACCGCGCTGCCCCTGATATAACTCGCCAGGCGGGCGATTTTCTGGTCGAGTGAGAAGATATTATTGATCTCGGCCTCGTGATCGAGCAGAAGTTCGGCGCGTGAGGCGGTGTATATTTCCTTACCTTTTGCGATTTTGGAGGCTTCTTTTTGCAGTGCTGCGATTTTGACGTTGATGGCGGCGACTTGGTCGTCAATCTCTTTGATCTTCGGGGCTCGGGCCCTGTCATGATCCTTGAGGTCCTTGTACTGTGCGACCAGAACTTCTTTGATCTTGGCCTTTTGATCGTCGCTGGGGTTGTAATATCGAATGAGCCTGTAGTATTGCTCATGTGTGGCTTTTTCGGCGGCCACTTTCCAGTCAGCAGTTTTGGCGACAGTTTGAGCCCAGACCAGACCACCGCCCAAAACACCAATCGCCACAAGAGTAAACACAATTCGTTTGGTATGTGTCATTTTATTATCCTTCTTCCATAAACATAATCGAACATCGAACCAACCGTCTGTTATATCTACTAAACGAACCGATATCAAACAGATTGCAACGGCGTGCAATTGGTAACGGCATGGCAACTGGCAACTGGCAACTGGCGACGGCGACGGCGAACGTCAACAGCTAAAGGCAACGGCTAAAGGCGACGGCGAACGTCAACGGCCAGTAGAATAATTAGCAACGCTCCGAAGCGCCGTTTCACGGCAAGACTCACGCGTCCGCCTGATCCCGACGAAGTCGGGATGCTTTTCGCTTTTCGCTTTTCGCCGTTCGTCGTTCGTCGTTCGTCGTTGACGTTCGCTGTTGACGTTCGCCGTTGCCAGTTGCCAGTTGCCAGTTGCCCGTTGCCACGCCGTTACCTTTTAACCAGATCGTTGTGATACACCTGCATTATCCAGTCTGCTGCTCGGGGCCATAGCGCCGATAGCACCACCAGGAATTTTCCGCCGAACGAAAACACCAGTTCGGGTTTGGACTTGCCTACTGAGGCTGCGATTTTCTTGCCCACCGCAGATGCGGGCATCATTTTGCTTGGCGATTCGTACTTCGAGTGCCCGCGCGGGGCCATGCTCGAATGATCGAAAAACTCCGTCGCAGTTAGTGTCGGGCACACATTAGTCACCCGCACGCCGTACGGCTTCATTTCGACGCGAAGCGAATCGGTGAGTCCGCAGACCGCGAATTTCGTGGCGCAATACGCCCCGTGAAACGGCGTGCCCCGCTTTCCGATTACCGACGACACGTTAAAAATGTGGCCGCTGCGTTGCGGGATCATCACCCGCGCGGCGGCTTGGCATCCGTAGAGCACACCGTAAAAGTTCACTTCGAACACGGCTCGCAGCTCAGGTTCGGGCAGTTCGTGAACCCTGCCGTACATGCCCGACCCGGCGTTATTGACCATAACATCCAAACGCCCAAACTTCTCGACCGCCCCGCTTACGAGCCTCTCAACGGCAGCTCGATCGCTAACGTCAGTAACCGCGACTTCCACCTTCGCCTCAGCGGAAATCTCGCGACATCGCGCGGCGACTTGTTCAAGACGATCCGCCCGCCGAGCAGCAAGCACAACCGCATACCCGCGACGCACCAACGCAAACGCTGTTTCCATACCAATCCCGCTTGACGCGCCGGTGACTATCGCAACTTTAAGTTCTGTTTCCATTGGTTATTTTTTCGAGGGCGGGACAGTCCTTTTTATCGGCGTGTCCGGCGCCGGTTTGAAGCCAATCGCTTTCAGGGCCGGCGCTATCTCGGGGCTCGACATGAACATTTTCCACGGTACTCCGCTGCGGTAATTCTCGATCATCACCACAATGGGTCCCTGATCGATCGCCAGATAACCGCGAGCAAACCAATCTCGCCCCGGGTTAAACGAATCGCGAAATCCCATCGGCCCCCACAGCTTACCGCCGTACGTGTGGTACAAATGCTTCATCGCCGCCAGCGACTCTTTCGGCGTATAGGGCATGGCGCTAATGCACGCCGTCGGGGTGATCGTACCGGTGTCACGACGTCCGGGCGCGTTTGCGTTGTAACCGTCGGGCGCCATTGACGCAGTCAGGCCCCAGACATTCGGCCCGTAGCCTTTGTGCTTCTGCGGGTTGGCGATGCAATAGGCGCGGTTAATCAGCGTGATGTTGCGGTTGTTCACAAAGTAGTTGCAGTATTTGTCGCGCTTGCCTCGCGGATCGAATCCGAGGTACGAATAGTGGGTGAAGAACAGCGGTCCGCCCATGGGCCGGCCAACAGGTTGACGGTAACCGTAGTATGACTTGCCGTTCACATAGCGCTTCGACCCCGCCCATCCGCTGTGATAGCACTCGGCGGGAATCGGATGGCTCGGTGAAGCGGTCGCCAGCAAATACGTGATCATGCACTCGTTAAACGCCCCGCCGATGCCCATGTTCTTCTTGAACCCATACTTCGGCGACCAGTGCCACAGCAACACCTTTTTGTCCCCCTTGCGCAGGAACCAGTCCCACTCGACACCTCGCCACAGGCGCGTAGCCCGCTTGCGGATGTCGGTTTCCACCGGATCGGAACGGTTAAAATATTGACGTGCGGTGAGCATGCCCTGGACCAGGAATGACGTTTCGACCAGGTCGGCGCCGTCGTCGAATTTTGAGAACGGCACGGTCGCCCCGGTCGCTCCGTTCAGCCAGTGCGGCCAGGCGCCGTGGTGGCGTTGGGCTTTTTCTTCGAGAAATGTTAGCATTTTCCGCACTCGCCAGGCGGCGGCCTCTCGTGCGACGAACTTTCGCTCAACGCCCACGATGATCGCCATCAGGCCGAAACCCGTCCCGCCGGTAGTTACCGTGTTGCCTCGCGTGGGATACCGCTCCCGGGCCATCCCGCTTACCGGATGGGCCCAATCCCAGAAGTAGCGGAACGTCGCTTCCTGCACGGAAGCCAGCAGTTGTTCGTCGGTCATCGCGCGAGACCGGCCGAGAACCGTCGCCGATGGCGCCGACTCACCGCCGCGCCTGTCCAACGCAGTAATGCGGTAGTATCGCCACTGCTTGTTAACGCCCAGAAAGTCGCTGTAAACCGCGACCTTGTGGTTGTCCGGCGAGATTTGCGTAAACGGCCCGCCCGACTCCTCAGCCCGATAGACCCGATACCCCACAACATCCCGACCCTCAGAAGCCGACCACCGCAAATCAATCCGCTTTTCATGCCCACTAGACACAACGCCCCCAACCACCGCCGGCTCAGCAAGCACAACCCGCCCACACGCAAGCAAGATAATCAAAGCAACGAACGAAAATTTCAAAAAGTCACATCTCATAAGGCAACAACCTCCAGAGCCCCGCCGAACAGACAGAGCGCCTACACACAGGATACCCCTGACCATAAGCAGCATCAAGCACGGAACTGTCGAAGAAGACATGTCGCCAACCAACTCCGCCATCCGTTCTCGCTGACGCCAAGCCCGACAGGGTCGCTATAAGGTGGCCGCGTCCCGTAAGAAGATTAGGCAAAAATACGACGTTTTTTACCGAGCGTTATATACTTCAATGATACCAATCAAACATCGTCATAACGCCTGATATAAGGCTGATCGGAGAACCAAAACGCCGCTGGGTATACGAACCCCTGGAGTTTAAAATGTCACGATATGCATCACTGGCAGGATTCCTCGCGATTTGCACGGCAATGGTAATCGTAGCCCAACCGCCCACCTCGCCGAAAAAAAAGACAACCGCCACCCAACCGGAGCCAATGCAGATCACTGCCAAATCAGTGTCAGGCATCGCCCAGAAACGCCTCCTCAATGATGAGAACAGTAAGTGGGAGGAAATAAAAACCGGAGACATACTCACCGAACAAACGATTATTCGCACAGGTCTCACCGGTAAAATTGTGCTGAAGTTCGCTGACCAGAGTGAGACGGTCATTAAATGCGGGACAAAAGTCACGATATCCTCATTCGACAAGAACGGTAAGCCGCGCAAAACATGTCTCGACTTGCAATCCGGAACAATAAGCGAAGAGCCTAGCTCACCGGGCAGCAAGAGTGCTTCTCGCGTGCGCAGGACAGCAAGGGCTGTTCTGATGAGCACCAATTGTAGGCACAGGATTGACTTTCCCCATTTCCAAACCCCTCCCCCAGCCCCCCCCAGCAACCATATTCACTTGGGACGAAGTAAACGGCAAGATATCCGCAGAAACACCGACCACAAAACCTTCATCCGGCGATAAATGTTTGCAAAACAGAGCCTTACAACCAAAGACAACATCCAGAAATCCCCTGTAAACATGCCCACTACAAAACGTAGAGTTTCGACCGAATCACACAATCATCCTCTGGAATATAAGCGATTGAATCATAGTACTTTATAGTATTTTTGCGGAGCACATATCTACAGTAGCCAGTTTGTTTAGCAGGTTTACAGCACTCGGTCCTGTATACCTGCTATCCGACGAACCCATCGCTTCCATATTCCCCATAACTAACTATACGATAATCCTTTACACATACAGGTCGGCGGGCTATGATCGGATAGAAGCATGGTTTACAGTTTAAAAACTGTGAAGCATTTGTAAACGTGTCTCTTGTCGCCGCACTGGCGGATTGAAAAAAATGCTATATCTGCATTACTTTCCGCATATTCTGTTCCAGTCGGGCGTGCAAATGCTTAGAATGATACTTTCGTTCTCGACGCACAATACAGACTACAGACCAGGAGAAAACTAATGGCAAAGGCAGCTAAAAAAATAAAGAAAATCGTACTGGCGTATTCCGGTGGGTTGGACACTTCGGTGATCCTGCCATGGCTTAAAGACAAATACGACTGCAAGGTCGTGGCGATGGCTGCCGATGTCGGACAAGGCGCAGGCGAACTCGACGGGATCGAAGAAAAGGCCCTGGCCTCCGGCGCCGATAAATGCGTCGTTGTCGATCTGCGAAAAGAATTTGCCGAAAAATACTGCTTCAAAATGCTCCAGGCCGGAGCTATCTACGAACACACATACATGCTGGGCACGTCGATCGCACGCCCGCTGATCGCCAAGGCACAAGTCGATTGCGCCAAGAAGGAAAAGGCAGACGCGGTCTCACACGGCGCCACTGGCAAGGGCAACGACCAGGTCCGATTCGAACTGACATTCATGGCACTTGGGCCCAAGCTGAAAATTATCGCACCGTGGAAAGACCCGGAATTCGAACTGACAAGCCGAGAAGCAGCCATCGAATACGCCAAGGCCCGCAACATCCCGATCCCGGTCTCGAAGAAGAAAATCTACTCGCGCGACCGCAACTTGTGGCACATAAGCCACGAAGGCGCCGACCTGGAAAACCCCGCAAACGAGCCCAAGGACAACTTGTGGATGATGTCCGTACCGGTGAGCAAGGCCCCCGCCAAGCCCGGTTACGTGCAGATCGACTTCAAGTCCGGTGTTCCGATCGCCATTGACGGAGTGCGGCTGGCTGGGCACGATGTCATCGAAAAGCTGAACGCCATCGGCGGGAAACACGCTGTCGGGCAGATCGATCTGGTCGAAAATCGCCTGGTGGGCATCAAGTCTCGCGGCGCCTACGAGACCCCCGGCGGGACGATCCTGTACGCAGCCCATCGGGCGCTCGAGTCGATCACGCTGGACAAGGACACGATGCAGTACAAGCAGCAGATCGGCCTGAAGTACGCCGAAATGGTCTATAACGGCAAGTGGTTCTGCGACTTACGCATAGCACTGGACGCCTTCGTAGCCAAGACGCAAAAGAACGTCACCGGATCGGTCCGAGTCAAATGCTTCAAGGGACACGCCACGGTATCAAGCGTGACATCGCCCAAGAGCATATACAGCGCCGACCTGGCGAGCTTCACCATGGGCGACGAATACACACCCGCCGACGCGACAGGCTTTATCCGCCTCTACGGACTGCAAATGAGCGGTAGAGGGTAACACCAATCGCAAGAGCCCTTTAGAAAATGTCCGCGGAAGTACGATAAGGGATAGGTATACGTAGGTATACATAGACCTCCGAGACAGGAAACCCGCCGTGGATATGATCAATATAGCGTTCGTAATAGCCTTCGCCGCGTGTGTGGGCAGTTTTCTCAATGTGGTTATCTATCGCCTCCCGCGAGGTGAAAGCTTGTGGTTCCCCGGCAGCCGATGCCCAAAATGCGGGTACGCCATCAAGTGGTTCGACAACATACCGATGCTGAGTTGGTTGGTCCTGCGCGGAAAATGCCGCCAGTGCAAAACGCCAATCTCCCCTCGGTATCTGATAATAGAAGCCCTGACAGCCGCCCTGGCCGTCGGGCTGTACGTATGCTTTTACGCGCTGAACATGCGCGAGGGCCTGGGCGTATTTCAGGACTCGTGGATCACATTCATCGCCTACGGCGCCCTTATCACCGGCCTGCTTGCCTGCTCGATTATCGATCTGGAACACTGGATCGTCCCGCTGGAAGTATGCTGGTCGATCTCTGTTATCGGAGTGATCGCCGCCGGCGCCTGCCCCCCGTCAGACAAGATCCTCGCCCAGGTTTCACCAGGCCTGGGCGCCGCTGGTATCGGAGCGTTGCTCGGCTTGGTGATCTCGCTGATACTGCTGCGTAAAGGCGTTATGCAACAAAGCTTTATAGACGCCGAGAACAAACCTGCCAGCGAACCGGAACCCGACAAAACCGAGCCCAAACCCGCCCCGCCCAAAGGCGGACCGCTGGCCAATTTTCTCGGTGAGATACTGTTCCTGGCGCCGATCGCGGTGTTCGGGACCATCGCGTTCTTCCTGGTCAGTTCCGCTCCGGCCGCACCAGGCAGGCCGGTGTTGACCAATCGCGCAATGGACTTCTGTATAGTTATCACCGGCGCCCTGATGGGCCTGGGCGTATCGGTCCTGCTGCGTCGGATGGGGTTCATCCAGCGCGGGTTGATGGATAGTCAGGAAGCCCCGCCGGCGGTGGCGTTCACCAAAGAACACGGTGTGAACCCGCGTCTGGAAATACTGTGGGAGCTGCTGTTCCTGGCGCCTGCGATTATCCTGGCGATTGGGGCGTATCTGCTTGTCACCCAGGTAGATGTCATAAGCTCGGCGTGGGGATACCTGAACGATACTCGCCTCGATTATGTTAACGGAAACTACACATGGCGCCCCGGTTGGCGGTTTGCCCCAAATCTGGTCGCTGTGCAAGGAGCCATATACGGCTACCTGATCGGCGGGGCCTGGATATGGGGAATGCGAATCTTCGGAACGCTCGGTTTCGGGAAGGAAGCCATGGGCCTGGGCGACGTGCACATACTAGCGGCCGTCGGAGCGGTGTGCGGATGGATCGTACCGTCACTGGTGTTCTTCGTAGCCCCAATGGTCGCACTTATCTGGGCGATACACCTCCTGGCGTCAGGAAAACAGCGGGAGCTTCCCTACGGCCCCTGGTTGGCGGCGGCTTCTCTGGTGGTAATCCTGTTTTATGACGCTATTATGGAGTTGTTGGCGCCGTCATTGGCGGCGTTTGGACGCTAGGAAATCTGGGAGATTAGATCATGTGGAGAAAAATTAACGGATACGTTCTGACAATCGGAAGCGGGTTGACCCTGCTGGCAGGGGCGCTTCTGCTGGCGCTGCAATGGGGAAATTCCTGCGGTTTCTCGTTTTACGGTAAAAATATAAGCCTGAATACCGGTCTGGTAATCGCGTGCGCCATGCTGGCCGGATGGCTGACCCCGAAGGTCTGTCGCGTCCTGTTCAAGGGCATCTCCAAAATACGCAAAGCCAGAAAAGAGTACAAAAAACTCTAATCAAACGCCTCGACGAGAAAAACTGCGAAAAAAAGCCTAAGACTCTGGAGTAAATACGCCCGATAGCAGATAATGAACCTCCGACTAAGACGCTGGTAAGACAATCTCTTTGGGGCTCATTGAAAGGAGCACTCTACGATGCTGACACGAAGCAAACTGGCAACACTAACTATTTCTCTGGCCGCCGCTGTTCTTTCAACCTCTGGTTGCGGACAGCAGGAAATCAAGCAACTAGGCGCAGAACTACAAAACGAACGCGACAGATCCGCAACGTTCGCCGCCCAGCGCGATGAAGCACAGGCACAACTCGCTACGGCGATGGCGCAAAGCACAAACAACTCCGGGCAGATTGCCGCCAAGGACATGGAAATCCAAAGCGCCAAAATCGAACGCGACAAGGCCCTCAGCGACCTGGCCGCCCTCAAGGCCGAACGCGCCGCGACTCCGGAACCGAAAACCGGATGGAAGGGCGGAACCATCGGCGAGGAAATTTCGATCGGTTCGGACGTACTGTTCAGCTCCGGACGAGCAACGCTCACCACCAGCGGTAAACGAGCGCTCAGCACAATCGTCTCGGGGATAATGAGCAATCATCCGGGCAAGGCCATTCGCGTTTACGGACATACCGACGGTGACCCGATCAAGAAGACCAAGAACCTCTGGACTGACAATCTGGACCTGTCGGCCAACCGAGCGATGGCCGTCACACGCTACATGATCTCCCGCGGTATCGACGCGTCGAAGATCGAGAGCATCGGAATGGGCTCGACACGCCCCATCGCCAGCAACAGCTCCAAGACCAACAAGAAGAAGAATCGACGCGTTGAGATAATGATCATCAACTGACATTATCGTAACTAACACAACACGCGCCGCCGGTTCGACCATTGCGATGGACGAACCGGCGTCGTACTTTATCGCCAAAAGCGACACGAACGGCCAGGATCATGATTGGTATTATCGACTACGGTATGGGCAATATTCGAAGCGTCCAGCGAGCCCTTGAGCGGGCTGAGGGCAAAACGCTGCTGGTCGACAGGCCCGAGCAACTCGCGGGCGTCGACAAGATCGTACTGCCCGGTGTGGCGGCGTTTGAAGACGCCATGATCCAACTGCGCACCCAAGAACTCCTCGACCCGATAGTAGCGGCTGTAAAGAGCGGGACGCCCTACCTGGGCTTCTGCCTGGGCTTGCAACTGCTGTTCGAAACGTCCTACGAAAACGGAGTGCACCAGGGAATGGGGCTCCTCCCGGGCAAGGTGGTTCGCTTCGATCTGGACGACTACCCGTCAACCCCTCCGCTGCGAGTACCGCACATGGGCTGGAACCGCATCGAGTGGGAAAATGAAACGAACTGCCCGATGCTGGAAGGGCTTAACAGCGGGCAGCACGTTTACTTCGCACACAGCTACTGCGTGGTGCCCAGCGATGAAAATATCATCGCAACATCAACCGAATACGGGTATAATTTCACCTCGGCTGTGTGGAAGGACAATATATTCGCCACGCAGTTCCACCCGGAAAAATCGCAGTCAGTCGGGCTGAGACTGCTGCAAAACTTCGTTAAACTATAAGTCGGCGACCAAGCCGCACCAAAGACCACCGAGCCAAGCACCATGAAAATTCTGCCTGCGATAGATCTGCGTGACGGAAAAGTCGTTCGCCTGGAAAAAGGCGATTACGATGTCCAGACAACCTACGGTGACGACCCTGCCGCTGTAGCCCAAACATTCGCCCAAGCCGGCGCCGAATGGATACATATTGTAGATCTCGACGCCGCCAAGTCCGGCCTGCCGACCAACACAAACGCGATCGCAGCCATACGCAGCGCCGTCGACATCAACCTGGAACTGGGCGGTGGAATGCGGGACGACAAGAGCGTCCAAACCGCTCTGGACGCCGGTGTTAATCGCGTGATAATCGGATCGGCGGCATTGCGGGACCTCGAATGGTTCGAACGCCTTGCCACCGGCCAGGGCATGGGCGACAAAGTCGTCCTGGGACTGGACGCACGCAACGGAATGCTGGCCGCTGACGGATGGACAACGCAAACTCAATCCACAGCATTGGATATCGCTCGACGCGTGACGGATTGGCCTCTGGCGGGCATTGTCTACACCGACATAGCACGCGACGGAATGCTAACCGGCGTGAACATAGACGCCACCGCAGAACTCATTAACGCAACGAATGTTCCGGTAATTGCTTCGGGCGGGGTGGCGTCTATGGACGACATTCTTGCCTGTAAAAAGATCAAATGCTGGGGCGCGATCGTAGGCAAGGCCTGGTACGAGGGCATGATAGATATCACAGAAGCCTGCCGACTGGCCAGGTAGCTTTCGGACGATTGTTCAATTTTTTTGAAAATTAGGCTTTGAATTCAGGCAGAATACAGTAATATGTCTCTGGCGGAGCAAGGGGTGGAGTTCTGGTTTCTTTCGAACGAAGTCGCAGATCTCGAGTATTCGACTATAACTCATCGACGTAAAGAGTAAGGAAGGTTTATACGATGTTTGATCGAAATAATAATGCAGGTCAGCCCTCTGACACCGCAGAACTGACAGGCGCGGGCGTTTTGGAAGTCACCGAAAAAGGATACGGATTCCTGCGTCAATCGGGAAATGGTTATCGCGCAACCCCAGGCGACGTATTCGTTGGTAAAGACTTCATCCGCCACGGTGGTCTGCGGACCGGCATGTACATAGAAGGCCGCGTAATCCCCCCCACCAAACGCAAAGGCGGACCAAGACTCGATAACATCCAGACCATCAACGGACAGCCCTACGACGACTTCAGCAACGTTAAACCGTTCAAGGAACAGATCGTAATTGACCCCCACCCGATGCTGAAACTCGAGTACCCCGGCGGACCGCTGGAAATGCGAGTGCTGGACCTGATCACACCGATCGGAAAAGGCCAGCGCGGACTTATCGTAGCACCGCCCCGCAGCGGAAAGACCATCCTCCTGCAGCAAATAGCCAACTCCCTCGGACACAACCACCCCGAGTGCGATCTGTTCATCCTGCTGGTCGACGAACGCCCCGAGGAAGTAACTGAGTTCAAGAAGCAGTGCCCCCACGCAGAAGTAATCGCCTCGAATAACGACCAGGACCTCGCCAATCACGTGAGAGTCGCCGAATTCACAATCGAACGCGCCAAACGAATGGCAGAGTTCGGACGCGACGTAATCATACTACTGGACAGCATCACACGACTGGGACGGGCCTACAACCGATACGTCGAAAACTCGGGCAGAACCATGACCGGCGGCGTTGATATCAGAGCGCTGGAAATACCCAAACGTCAGTTCGGAGCCGCCAGAAAACTAGAACACGGCGGATCGCTTACGATCCTGGGAACCGCACTTATCGAAACCGGCAGCCGGATGGACGACCTGATCTTCGAAGAGTTCAAAGGGACGGGCAACTCCGAAATCGTACTCGATCGCAAACTGGCTGAACGTCGCGTCTGGCCGGCGATAAGCATACCCCAATCGGGCACCAGAAAAGAAGAACTGCTCGTCCAACCGTGGCAACTGCCCAAGCTGCATATGTTGCGAAGGTTCCTGTCGACGCTCAGCGTAGACGAGGAAATGCTGCAACTGGTCAAGGCCCTGGAGAAGTTCCCCACGAATGACGATTTCCTTAAACAGTTGAACGTGCGGGAATAATACAGTATATATGGCCGACCGAAACCCTGATTTTCAGGAGAGGTGACAGAGTGGCCGATCGTGCGGCATTGGAAATGCCGTGTACCCGAAAGGGTACCGCGGGTTCGAATCCCGCCCTCTCCGTTGCAGAATAACGAGGCTCCGCAACGCCTTCATCAGAAGGTATTTGCGGAGCCTTCGTTGTTTTCACGCCCGGCGTTGTCCCGGTTTTGTCTCGCCTGGAACTCCCTCATTGATGCAGAAGGTCTTGAAAAACACCTGAGCGAATGGCAGGTTAATCCCTTGAAAAACATACACGCAACTCTTACATATAAGACCAACGGATGATAATATACACTCAGTTGAATAAAGTTGAACCTATATTGTTGACGTTAATTCAGGCTAGCACATAATACCCTGTGTAAACCTGTGAATCCTGGACAAGAGTAGCTGTAAACATGACACATTCGGGTATCCAATCCAATGTCGCTCCCCTGGCCGGGCTTATTACCGACGACATTCGACGACGCGGTTTGGCGGTGGGAGACCGTTATCTGCCCGCCGGTCAGGCTGGCAGACGACAAAGACACGATCAAAGGAAAATCAAGTGACTAAGACAAACCGTTTAACCGGCCTGATCGCCGCCACGCATACGCCGTTCGGAACAGACGGCGAGGTGAACCTCAGCGTAGTACCGCAGATCGTCGAGCACATAATCACCGCAGGCGTGTCAGCGATCTATGTAGCCGGAAGCACCGGTGAAGGCGTGTCGCTGACAGCCTCCGAACGCCGCGCCGTGGCCGAAGCATACGTAACCGCCGCCGCCAAACGAATCCCCGTAATCGTACAGGTCGGAAGCAACTCTCTGGTCGAGTCTCGCGACCTGGCCGCCCACGCTCAGTCCGTCGGGGCGGACGTAGTTTCCGCCAACGCACCATCGTATTTCAAGATCAACTCTGTAGACTGTCTGGTCGAAGCGATGTCGCAGATAGCCTCGGGCGCACCCAACCTGCCATTCTACTACTATCACATTCCGCGGTTTACCGGAGCCGATGTGGACATGGTCGCCTTCCTCCGCCAAGCCGCCTCGGTCATGGACAATCTGGCCGGGTTGAAGTACTCGGATCTCCAGGTCCACGAGTACCAGGCGTGCCTGAACCTGGACGACGGGCGGTTCGACGTATTGTGGGGCTGCGACGAAATGCTGCTACCGGCGCTCGCTGTCGGAGCAAAGGGTGCAGTCGGAAGCACGTACAACATCGCCGCACCGCTGTACCGACGGATCATCAACGCCTACGACGCCGGTGATATCGAGTCGGCACGCAAGCTGCAGCTCTGCTCGGTCGAGTTGGTTCGCGTTTTGCTAGCACACGGGCTGCACCCCAGCATCAAGGCCGTCATGGGCATGCTCGGAATTGACGTAGGCCCCTGCCGCCTGCCCATGGGTAGGCTGGATGAGGAGCAAAAAACCGAGCTCAGGTCCGACCTCGAAGCCATCGGATTCTTTGAATGGACATTAATGGAATAACCCCTGGAGCAATAGATGACTCCGCAACGCATTGATGAACTGATCGCCTGCTATCGTGACGGTCTGCTGAACGACACGCTGGCGTTCTGGACGCGACACGCCGTGGATCGCGAGCATGGCGGATTCATGTTCTGCCTCGATCGCGACGGGACGCTTCTGGACACTGACAAGGGCATGTGGGCTCACGGACGGTTCACATGGCTGTTGGCGACGTTGTATAATACGGTCGAACCGCGGAGCGAATGGCTGGACCTGGCGCGTCATGGCGTCGAGTTCATCCGCCGCCACGGCTTCGATGACGACGGGCGAATGTTCTTCATCGTAACGCGCGACGGGCGCCCCGTCCGTAAACGGCGCTATGTCTTCACCGAGACCTTTGCGTGCATCGCCCTGGCCGCGTACGCCCGGGCCTCCGGTGAGGCACGCGCCGCCGATGAGGCACGCGATCTGTGGAACCTGTTCCGCAAATACATGACCACTGACGGACTGATCCCCCCGAAAACTGACACGCAGACCCGCCCAGCCAAGTCGATGGGCGCCCCCATGATCACCATCGCCACCGCCCAGGTGCTGCGTGAAACGCTTGGAACAGACGAATACGACTGCGTTATCGATGAATGCATCAACGAGATCAGGCGAGATTTCCTCAAACCTGATCTACAGGCCGCCATGGAAACCGTCTCGCCCGATGGCGAAATCATTGATCACTTCGACGGGCGGGTGCTCAATCCGGGCCATGCCATTGAGTGCGCGTGGTTCATTCTGAACGAGGCCAGGTATCGCGACAACAACGCGGACTTGATTGAGACAGGCACGACGATTCTCGACTGGATGTGGCGGCGCGGGTGGGACACGGAATACGGGGGCATCCTGTACTTCCGAGATATTTACGACAAGCCTGTCCAGGAGTACTGGCACGACATGAAATTCTGGTGGCCCCAGAACGAAGCTATCATCGCCACGCTGCTGGCCTATCACCTCACCGGCGACGAGAAGTACGCCCGATGGCACACGATGATCCACGACTGGGCCCACACGCACTTCGCTGATCGGGTACATGGCGAATGGTTCGGCTATCTGCACCGTGACGGACGCGTCTCAGTACCGCTGAAGGGTAATCTCTGGAAAGGCCCCTTCCACCTGCCGCGAATGCAGTTGACTTGCTGGCGGATACTGGAAGAAATGAAAGGCGCTCATTCTGAAGGAGCTCAATAATGCCCGGAACCATGACGCGACGCGAGACATTCAAGTCCGCAATCGCGGGGCTCCTGGCAGCCGCCTGCCCCAAAACAGCGGCATCTGCGACAGCAACCGCAAAACCGAGCGGACGCATGAACGTCCTGCTGATAACGTCCGAAGACAACGGCGCGCATCTGGGATGCTACGGCGACCCGCATGCCAAGACACCGCACCTGGACCGCCTGGCCGCGCGAGGCACGCGATTCGACAACGCATACGTCACCAGTCCTGTCTGCAGCCCGTCGCGGGGCAGTATCCTGACGGGGCTGTACCCCCACCAGAACGGACAACTCGGCCTGGCGACGCACAAGTACGCGATGTACCGCAAGTGGCCCAACATCGTGAGCCTCAGTAAGACCGCGGGATATCGCACGGGCATGGTGGGCAAGCTGCACGTCAATCCCGCCTCCGCGTTCCCGCTGGACTACCACGCCCTGTCGGGCAGCAACTTCAACAAACGCAACATGCGTCAGTTCACCGAGGCCGCCGGCAAGTTCATCAACGCCGAGGACGAACCGTTCTTCCTGATGGTGAACTTCCCTGATGCGCACTTCCCGCTGATCAAACAAGACTCGGGACTGCCCGCCAAACCTCTACAAGCCGCAGACGTCAAGACCCTGCCCCAGGTCGGCGTGGACAACAAACGCCTGCGCGGCTACACAGCCAACTACTACAACTGCCTCAGTCGTCTCGACACGGGCGTCGGGATGCTGCTGGACGTTATCGCCAAAGCCAAGCAGACCGACAACACGCTGGTGATCTATCTCGGCGATCACGGCGCCCAGTTCGCACGCGGCAAGACGACGCTGTACGAAGGCGGTGTGAAGACGCCATTCATAGTCCACTGGCCCGGGCGGGGCAAGGCGGGTGCTGTCTCAGATAAGCTCATCAGTTCTATCGATATCCTGCCGACGATCCTTGATGCTATTGGCGTAAAGCCCCCCGAAGGCCTGCCCGGACGCAGCCTCAGACCGCTGTGCGAAGGCAAAACATCTGAGTGGCGTGAATACCTGTGCACCGAAAAAGCCGGAGCCGCGCCATTCTGGACCTGCCCCAAGCGGACCATTCGCGACAAGCAATACAAATTGCACGTCGCACTGGCGCCTGAACGCCAGGATCCAACACACGACGCATACGCGACATGCAAGAACGCCTTCTTCAAGGCGGGAACAACCCCGGAAGAACTCGCCTCCGCCCCAGCCGAGATCCGCGCCGCCTACGCCACATGGAAAACCAATCCCCCCATGGAACTCTACGATCTGGTAAGCGACCCGCACGAGTGGGTGAACCTGGCCGAGGATCCGAAATACGCATCGGTCAGAGATCGTCTGGTCAAGGCGCTGGCCAAGTGGCGTGAGGATACCGCCGACCCGTTCACAGACAAAGCAAAGCTAAAAAGATACCTCACCGAAATGAACGACGTGGTCGCCAGGAACATCAACTACCGCCGAAAGAAATCCTTCCGGTGGCGCTACCTGGACTACCTCAAGCCCAAAGGCTCGTAGCGCCTGGACTGGAAGAACCTGGACGTCGATCTTCACCGGACTGTATCCTCACCAGGCCCACGCCGCCAAAACAGGCGTGGCATCTACTTTCAAGCCGATCTGAAACCCTGAGCGACCGCAGCGTATTCCCTGACGCCGTCAACCTTCGCCCGCCTATATTCCGTCTAAGATTCCATTCAACGTGCTGCTGGGGCGCATTGCAGCCTCTGTCCTGGCGGCATCGGGCAGGTAGTATCCGCCGGTCTCGACCGGGGCGCCCTGTCCGGCGAGCAACTGCTCATTGATGACGCTCTCCTGCTCAACCAGCGCCTGGGCGATCGGTGCGAAGCGGCTTGCCAGCGCCGCGTCGGCGGTCTGCTGACTCATCGCCTTGGCCCAGTACATTGTCAGATAGAAACTGCTGCCCCGGTTGTCGATTTCGTTGACTTTGCGCGAAGGCGAATTTCCATTTTCCAGATACTGACTGATCGCGGCGTCCAGTGCGTCGGCAAGCACCTGGGCTTGAGTATTTCCATCGTGGACCGCGATCTGCTCGAAAGCCGGCACGAGTGCGCAGTACTCGCCGAGGGAATCCCATCGCAGATGGCCCTCACGCAGAAACTGAGCGACATGCTTGGGAGCACTCCCGCCAGCGCCGGTCTCGTACAACCCGCCGCCATTAATCAACGGAACAACCGACAGCATCCGAGCGCTCGTGCCCAGCGACAGAATCGGGAACAGGTCGGTCAGGTAGTCGCGCAACACGTTGCCCGTAACGCTGATGACGTCCTTGCCCTGGCGGATCAAACCGCACGTGACGCCCATCGCGTCCTGCGGGGCGAGAATCTGAATGTCCAGGCCCGCCGTGTCATGTTCGGGCAGATACTGCTCTACTTTCTTGATGATCTCGGCATCATGGCCGCGTGATGCGTCAAGCCAAAAGATCGTCTTATCCCCTGTCGCCTTCGCGCGGGTCACTGCGAGCTGAACCCAGTTCGAAATGGCAATGTCTTTGGTCTGGCACATGCGGAAAATGTCGCCGGTATCGACCGGCTGGGTGATCACCCTGTCGCCATTCTGGTCGATAACCGCAATCTCGCCCTTGCCTGGGGCCTCGAAGGTCTTGTCGTGCGAACCGTACTCTTCAGCCTTCTTGGCCATCAGGCCCACGTTCGACACGCTACCCATCGTAGATGGATCGAATTGGCCATTCGCCTGACAGTCTTCAATCACGCGCTGGTACATAGTCGCATAGCTGCGATCGGGAATCAGCGCTACGGTATCGCGCAGTTGATCGTCCTTGTCCCACATCTTCCCGCCATCGCGAACGATGTTGGGAACGGATGCATCGATGATAACCTTGTTGGGCATATGGAGGTTGGTGGTGGTCGAATCGACCATCGCCAAAGCCGGCTGGGTCGCGATAACCTGCTCAATAGCGCCTGCGATCTCAGCCTGCTTGGCATCGTCGAGATTCCGGATCTTGCTGAAAATATCGCTCAAGCCATGATTCACATTCACGCCGACCGACGCGAGTTCGTCGGCGTAATCCTCCATCACATTCCGAAAGAAGACCGACACGCAGTGGCCAAACATTATCGGGTCGGAGACCTTCATCATGGTGGCTTTAAGGTGTAGGCTGAGCAGCGCGCCGTCGGCCTTGCACTGGGCGATCTCCCTGGCGTAGTAGTCTCGCAGGGCCTTGACGCTCATGACAGCCGCATCGATGATCTCGTCTTTCTCGATAGGGAGCGGGTCTTTCAGCACGGTCGCCTGACCGTCGGCGCCAATGAACTCAATGCGGACCTCACCGGCGTCGGCGAAGGTGACGGATTTCTCCGAGCCGAAGAAGTCGTGTTCGGTCATGTGTGCGACGCGCGCCTTCGACCCAGATTCAGGCCAGGGCTTCATCATTTTGTGCGGATGCTTCTTTCCGAATTTCTTGACGGAGTCCGCGGCGCGGCGGTCACTGTTGCCTTCGCGCAGCACCGGATTAACAGCCGAGCCCAGAACGGCGGCAAATCGCCTGACAAGATCGCGCTCTGCGTCGGTCGTGGGCTCCTCGGGATAGTCAGGGATGTCGTACCCCTTGGCGTTCAGTTCCCTGACAGCCTCCTGGAGCTGGGGAATCGAGGCGCTGATATTGGGCAATTTGATAACGTTTGCTTCGGGCGTTTTCGCCAGTTCACCGAGCAGAGTCAGGTCGTCATTGATCTTCTGCTGGTCGCTCAAGTTCTCCGGGAAGTTGGCGATGATTCGCCCTGCAAGCGAAATGTCCTTAGTCTGGACATCGATACCGCACGCTGCGGCAAAGGCCTTGACAACCGGCAGCAAAGCATAGCTCGCCAACGCGGGGGCTTCATCAACTTTCGTGTAAATCATCGTGGTCTGCGTCATTTGTTCTGTTCCCAAAAGAGGTTGTGCAAAAAGAATAAAAGCTTCTCGCTCACAGCGAGATACTACCCAGCGTCATCCTATTTGTCGACAGGCAAATGGGATTCTGCATGAACGTGTACAGGCGGATGCGGGCAAGGGGGCGTCGTGGTCATAAAAGACACAAAGGGGACTTCGCTACGTTGTTACTTCCATCAACCAACTCAACCGCGCATGATGTTTACAATAGGTTTACAATTCTGGCGTGCATACCTGAATATAGATAAGTGGTACTACTTATCCGAACCATGGGTAACACAGGCGTTTTTGAGATGGAACATACTGTAGACAAACGAGTTAAGCAATCACTGCACCGCCGGAGACATCCAATGGACGACCCGCCGCCCCCTGATGCGGAGGTACACAACTCGCGGGCCTGTAAACATGCGAACTCAAACATCCCCGCCAACTGGCGCACGAAAGAGCCATCCCCGCCACAAATCACCGTTATCCTAGCTGTGACAACATCTTAACACACCACAACCAAGCAATGCGCCCCAATAGCCCATAGTTAAGCGGCAGATGAATCAAAACCGTTGCCAAGCGATCTTGCCAGCGTAACTAAATACTACACCACAACCGTCCTGTCAAGCGAAGATATCACAACTAATAATTTAAGAGTTGTTGTAAACCACGACAAAGTCTGCAAGGCGACTTGTCAGGACGAAGCCGCTAGGCGAAGACCGAAGACGGGACCCCGGGTCGACGCATGTTTACTTTAACACGGAACAACAAATCACGAACCAACACCCAAACCCACAACCCTTGTTTTATATTTCAAGTGCTGATCACTACCCGCCTGAAATGAAAATGCCCCCGTCCCATGTGGACGGGGGCATTTGCTGTGTGAGATTCTGAAGAGCTTTATTCGGCCAGCAATGGAATGGCCTCACGAATGGTTTCTTGTATCAAAACCAAGAACGCGTCAGGCTTCTTCGATTCTTCTGAGAGCATTACCAAGAATGAGGATGGGATACCAAACACTTCTGCAAATCGATCAAGTTTGTCTATTCCAATTCCGCGATGTCCATTTTCTAGCAAGCTAATGTAGTTCACAGTAACATCGGTCTTCTCGGCAAGCTCTTGTTGAGTCCAAGAAAGCCCTTTCCGCACTTGACGAATCTCATCACCAAGTTTTTTTTTGCTTATCATTGTTACGTACCCAAAAAAATGAAAAAGGACGGCCCCGCACATCAGTGATCAGTCTCACGTAATCTACACCAAAGGTTGATCAATCTACCAATTATTTCCGTCTGTTGCTTCTTTATTCGCTTTGTGCTCAGTTTTGGCAAGTCCATACGAAACTTCTTCAACAACCTGACCGTATCGTCAATTTCATTGCTATCTTCCTGTGTTATTGCGTTGCGACACTCTGTCGATAGCAAAAAACTCACAGCCCGGTCCACTTTCAACTCTATGCGTTCAATTATTTGTCTTTTGTCTTCCATGACCATATCTCCAAATCTCATAGAATATCGAATACGCTACTGATCACTATGGATTGGGGCCGCCCCTGTTTAGCTTAGCAGCCACCCCGTGGCATCGGTGTATCGTTGCATCGTTGCCAGGGGGCTCTGCCTCTTCAAAAAAAACGCTGTTTCTGTCTCCCCGTTTTTTACTTTTAATCTGCTCCGGCAAGTCAGCATTGTGTGCTGTTTTGCCAGTGTCGACGTATCCGTGATTCAACACGAATACACGATTCTAAAAGCGTTCTTGAAACTGTTCATAGCTATTCCTTTCGTGCTCGCACTTACTCGGAGGGTGGAGTGTCCTCCCTCCTGGCAGCCACGCGATAAGGGCTGCCGTGAAGACTAGGTCATGTGATGGGACCCATATTTGGATGTAAAAGAGCACTGGACTCATCCAACACTATTATAATATCGCATGTTTGACTTGAAGTCAATATTATTTCTGTTTTTTTTTGGGGGGTTCTAGCCCCCAAAGTTGAATTACGGTGAGACAATCAATCCTGTCCAGCATGTAATTCAGGGGACATAATTCCGAGGATACAATATTTCATTATACGTGTTAAGATATTGTCATAGTTGGGGTAACGGGAATTTAAATCGTCAGGCCCGTCTAGGCCGCCTAGCCTGCCTGTCGGGTGCCTTTTCCCCTCGGATGTGAATTCACCAAAATTAATGATTTAAGCGTCGACCACGATGCCCCCTGAGACGTCCTGCGGTCGCTGTCGCCTGTTGTATTCACCTTGTGATATGCTTGCGTCTGTGCTTTGCGTCCGTATACTCAGTATTGTTGTTGGGACTTAGAACAAGCTCCAGACGATGCGGGACTGGGATATGCAACATAGTGACCTGATCGACACGATAGAGAAACTGATGCAGCATCGCCCTAATGTGCTGCCTATCTTTGCGTTGGGATTGGGGATACAGTAATGCTCCAGAGTATTTCAAAGATCAAGAACCTTGCCGTGTTCAAAGATTTCGAGTGGAACTCGACTGTCTTGGATGCTGATGGCCGCACCATTTTTCTGAAACCGTTGAACATCATCTATGGCCGAAACTACTCGGGAAAGACTACGCTCTCCCGAATCATTCGCTCGCTGAAGACCGGAAGCATCTCCAGTAAGTACGGCTCTCCCGAATACACTGTAACGCTAACCGATGGCACTAGCGTAACCCATGAATCGCCCACGGATCATGCGATGGAAGTGCGTGTATTCAATGAAGACTTTGTTCGGGATCATCTGCGGGTGTTCGCTAATGATAACGAAAATATTGCCGCTTTTGCTGTCTTGGGCGAGGATAATGCAGCGATCGCAGGACAGCTGGCCAAGAAAGAAGCCGAACTCGGTTCTGAATATACCCCCGGGAGTCTTCGATCTCAAGAATCGGAGTGTCGCAAGTCAGTGGCCAGCACCAAACTCAAGAATAGCGACCGTGAAGACGCATTGAATGGACTACTGACCTATAAGGCCCGAATAATAAAGCATAACACTCGGTATGCGGATGCAAACTATGACATCCGGAAGATCAGATCCGACATCAAGGTTGTCATCAGCCACTCATACTCTCAGCCTTCAGACGAAACAGTCACTGCCCATGAGGCAACACTGCTTGAGCTTCCGAAGAGTGAGGTGGGAGTATGGGCCGAACCCAAACTTGGTTGGGATACGATAGTCTCGGCGGCCACTGAGTTGTTGGGCCGAGCAGTTCGGCCAACCGAACCGATCCAAGAGCTACTTGATGAGGTGATCCTGCAAACATGGGTGGAGCGCGGTCGGGAATATCACGAGGGCAAGCGAGCCAAATGCGCTTTCTGCGGCGGTGTTTTGCCGGAGGAGCTTTGGGGTAAACTGGACAAGCATTTCAATAAGGAATCAAAGGTGCTACGGAAGCAGCTTGAGACCCTTGTAGATTCAATCAATACAGAATTGGATGGAGTCTCTTCGCTGCTGCCGATTGATCCAGATGATTTTTACAGTAAGTTCACTCGTGAAGCCCAATCGCTCAAGGAAAAGATTACAGATACTCGGGCGAGGTATACAGCCGTCCTCACTTCCGTTCGCTCATCCGCTCAGGAACGCCTGACGGATATCTTCTCATCGAAATCCATACCGGACACAGAGGAATTAGCAGATACATTCCAGTCGCATTGGGATGAATACGAAGATCTTTGTAAGAGGACCAATGCCTACACGGCATCGCTGAGTTCGGAGCATAGTAAGTCACGAACGGCCTTGCGACTTAACGAGGTGGCCATATACCTTGAGGGTATCGAGTATGAGAAGAAGCTTAAGCAAATCGCGGCATCCGAGGCCGAGATAAAGTGCGAGGTACAACTACACACAGAAGCCCACCGCAAGGTTCAAGAAGTCTTGGGAGTCATCGCCGAGCTCAAGAGCAGCATGCGAGACGAGCGCAACGGTGCGAAAAAAGTCAACCACTACCTGAACCATGACTTCGGACATCAGTCGCTTCGGCTGGAAGCAGTCGCGGCTGAAGACGGGGCTGATGCTCAGTATTATTTCACAATCCAGCGAAACGGTCAGGATGCGTACCATCTCAGCGAAGGCGAAAGGAGCCTAATAGCCTTCTGCTACTTCCTTGCCCGTCTTGATGACGTGGACTCCACCGGCAAACCTCTGATAATTTGGATTGATGACCCCGTGTCGAACCTTGACGACAATCATGCGTTCTTTGTCTATAGCCTGATCCGAACTCACGTTGCCGAAGATCCTCGGTGTCAGCAATTGTTCATTTCAACCCATAGCCTGCCCTTCTTGAAATACCTGTATCGCCTTCGTGGAAAAAGAACCTACCTTTACGTCGAACGCCACGGTGATACTAGCGACATCACTGAGATGCCACAGTACCTACGACGCTTCGTCACAGAGTTTCATCATCTTTTCCGGCAGATATACCGCTGTTCAAAAGCAAACCCGAGAGCCACGGCAGACGAGAGCTTGTTCTACAGTTTCCCGAACAACGTTAGAAGATTCTTGGAGATGTACCTGACATTCAAATACCCGGACCATGGTGAGACTCAGCTTGACAAGATCGAACGCTTTTTCAACCACGATGCGGTCTCGGCAATAATGGCAGATCGTGTGAACAATGAGTATTCACACGTCCAAGGGCTTTTCGAACGCGTCTCTTTGCCAATGGACCCGCCCCTCATGAAAGATATCGCCAGTTTTATTATGGATCGCCTCAAGGTTGAGACCGAACAGTACGCTTCTCTGCTAAAGAGCATCGGTGTCGAACTCGAAGATGATAATGATGAAGGAGATGAGGGCGTCGGGGCAACTCTGGAAATATAAAATAGCGATTCAGGATTTCTATTATCCTTCTATGGCGAATTCACATCTGAAGTGCAACGGTGCGGGAGATAAATAGGGGCATCCGATAAAGCCACAACTCAAACTTCACAGTGAACACAAAAAAACCGCTGAGCCTTGTGGTTGGGGCTCAGCGGTTTTTTTGATTGTATTTATTCTTCTGTGCGTTCGATTTTTGCGGCTTCTTTTAGTCCGTCGAGGTATTTTTCTACGGCTTCTGATTTCGCTTGCTCGAACAGGTGCTCGCCTAGTTGGTCTTGAACTTCTTCAAGCGGAACGGCCCCGCCGGGCACGTGGTCCTGTAGTTTGACTATGTGATAACCGAAATCGGTCAGGAAGATGTCGCTGACGTCACCAACCTTCATTGCGAAGGCGACGTTTTCGAATTCTTCAACCATCTGCCCGCGTTCGAAGAAGCCCAGATCGCCCGCGCTGTCGGGGCAGTCTGAATGCTGTGAGGCTAATTCTTCAAAGGTGGCTCCGGCGTTGAGTTGCATCTGGATCTCGACGATCTGTCCGAACGCGGTTTCCTTGTCGACTTCAGCGTTTACGTGCTTGATGATATGGCTGGCGCGAACCTGCTCGGGCCTTACAAACATCTCGAGGTTTTCATTGTAGAACTCTTTGAGCTCGGCTTCGGTCGGTTCGGAGATGTCGGCGATCGCCTGCTGCATCAGGGCGTCGAGTTTGATCTGCAGCGCAATCTCGGCGCGAACTTCGTCTTCGGGCGCATCGCCGATGTTATCCTTGATTTCCTCGAACGATTCGTCGATCTGCTCGTCAGACACGTCCATGTCCAACTTACCAGCGGCCTGCATCATCAGCGCTCGTTCAATGATGTTTTCTTCAGCCCATTCTTCGAGTTGGCCTTCGGGGGGCTCGGCCTGGTTCTCTTCAATGTAGCGTTCGTAGTCCGGGGTCAGTCGCTCGATTTCCTGTGCGATAAGTGCGTTATCGAGTTCTTCGCCATTTACCGTAATCTTCATCGCTGCTTCCTTTGTTGTTATTTTTTATTGCCAGCCGACCTCTGGTCGCCTTTGACATCGTATAAGTAAATATTGTCACCGTATCGCAGGACCAATTTCCCGCCTGTAACTACGGGATGAGCCCAGCTTTGCTCATCTCCATCTACGCTGAACCTGCCGGTGATCTTCAACCCTTTGGTCGACACCGGCGCCAATGCAACCGCCCCGCCCTCTTCGTCGTAAAGATACAGCATACCGTCGGCGTAGCAGATCGAGCCCTTACCAAAATCTTCGCTTACCCACTTCTTCTTACCGGTTGCAAGCTCCAGGCAGGTCCATCCGGTGTTGTCAGCATAACCGTATATGTGCCCGTCTACGACAACATATCCGCCGGTCTGGCATGACATATCCTCGCTAGTCCAGGCTTCAGAAGCGGTTATGCGTTTCGCGACGGATTTTAATTTCAGGCATATTCCGCCCATACCGTATCCGTTTGACCAGTAGATCAGCCCGTTGGCGTAAACCGGGGTGGTTACGTTTGCGGTGTTCCCGTAGGAGAATTGATTGGCCCAGAAGGTTTTGCCCGTCTTTGCACTGACGGCGAATAACCCGCCGGCGGTTCCGACGACGACCATCGGGATTTTTTCAAATTCAACGTACAGCGGTGAGGTGTAATTCGCCTCTTCAAACGGCTTGGACTTCCAGATCGTTTTGCCCGTTTTTTTATCGAGCGCAACCAGGCATGTTTTCTCTCCGCCGGGCGTCACAATCACCATATCGCCGACTATCAGCACGGATTCGGAATATCCCCACGGACCGGGCTTACCGTCGAAGTCGCTCAGTTTGCGGGTCCATATCCGTTTACCCGTTTTTGCGTCCCAACAGCCAACCAGCCCCTTGCCCGACTCGAGGTAAACCTTCCCGGAATCCCAGGTGGGCGTACCGCGCGACCCGGGATGATTCTCGGTATACCCGGGCCCTACTTTTGCGCTCCATTTCACCTTCCCGTCGAGAGTTATCGCGGTGAGGAACAGGATATCGTCATCGGTTTTCTGCCCGGTGGTGAAGATCAAACCGCCAGCTAGCGCGACACTTGAATATCCTCGCCCGATGCCCTTGACCTTCCAGATCAGTTTCGGTCCGCCCTCGGGCCAGCTTTTCAACAGCCCCTTGTCCAACGACTTCCCATCACGATTAACGCCTCGCCATCCGGGCCAGTGCGCCTTCTGCGGACGGTTCGGGGCGGCATGAGTTGGCGCAATAAAACCGTACAATGCGGACAACACCGCAAAAATCGCGATCAAGCCAATATTCATGAACCATCTACGGGGCATGTTCGATTCCTGCCTACGAGGCGTTAAACAAGGTGGAAGTCTAGCAGAAATCGCGTAGTTTTTCCATCCTATCGCTCCGACGCGGCGTGTTCGGGCAGATATTCGACACAGAGACTCAGAGGGACAGAGAACGACAAACGGCGGACGGCTTTGCCACAGAGATCACAGAGAACGGCGACGGCAACGGCGGATAAGATGTTTACGGCAACGGCGAACGGCGAACGGCCAGGCCAACGGCTTTGCCACAGAGATCACAGAGAACGGCGACGGCAACGGCGGATAAGATGTTTACGGCGAACGGCGAACGGCGAACGGCCAGGCCAACGGCGAGATCACAGAGGACGGCAACGGCAACGGCAACGACAAAAGCCTGACGACATGGGAAGGGGCTTTCTCGGTTCGGCCTAAGCGTTAAATGATCGAAGCTAACGGTAATTTACAGAAAACATGTTGCACTACTTGCGTTACTAGCACTACTTGTTGCACGGCTGTTGTAGTTGATTTCCATGTCTTCCGTGCCGCTGGAGCAACAC
>JABGPF010000397.1 GCA_018645065.1 Phycisphaerales bacterium | reverse complement strand
CACCTAGAACCTGGCACCTGTTATTCGCACCAGACCCAGGCTCCGTTCTGGAGTTTTATTTCGTTGTTTTCATCGGGCGGTTCGACCCCTGGTGCGGCTACGGTGATTCCCCAGTGTCCGTACTGTCCGTCTTGGCAGAATATCACTGTGAAAGTCTTTGGGTCGCATGTTACTGTTCCGTCGGCAACCGACAGGCTCCGCAGCGAGGCGGGCCACTGTTCGATCGGGATTTCTTCAAATCGGTCAGCTGACGGTTTTCGTTCGGTTGCCCATGTTCGTATTTCGTCGATATCGGCCCATAGTTTTGCGTGTATCCAATAGCCTGAACTGAACGTTCGCGAACTTGGCGGGATCACCGCGACTATCCACAGCACCAGCCCGATTGTCCCGAAAATGAGCACTGCTGATTTTATTGCCCCGCGCCCTCGCCGTCGGACCAGGCGTCCCAGCCACAAAACAATCGCCAGCGGACCGGCTACATACACCGCCCAGAACACCGTTGAGATCAGTCCGACATACAGCACATGCCCCACGATACCGCCATACCACAACCCGCCGGCCAGAATCGCATAGACCACCACAATCCCAACAGCAAACTTCCCGCTGCGACTCACGCCTCGATGCTCATCGCTCGTGTTCAATTTTCCGGGCTCCTCATTGTTTTGGTTCGGATGGTTCCTTCTTTGCTGAAGTTCAGGCGGATCCATCCGTCTTTGGCGGTCGATAGATATTTCGTGTCGCGACGGAGGTTCAGGATGAACTCTTGCTGCTCGTCGCTGGGTGTTTGGCGGCGATCAATCGAGTAAGATGCGCTTTGTAGTACGATTTTCGGCGAGACGGCTTGGAGGAATTTGGGTAGCGATTTCGTCCATGATCCGTGATGCGGAAGGACGAAGATATCGGCCTGAATATCGATTCCGCTGGCCAGCAGGGCGGTCTGTCCGGCTTGGGATAAATCGCCCGGGAATAATATCCGCCTGCCGCCGCAGGTTATTCGCAGGAGCAGCGATCTGTCGTTTGTGCTCAGCCCGGTCGGTTTTGATGCGGGCGGCCAGAGCGTTTCGACCAGTATGTCCGGTTCGAGTTGCACTTCGTCACCGGCTCGCAAGCGAACGATCCTGACGCCTCGGTCGACGAGCAGGTTCATCAGTTTACCGTCGAATTCGGGCAGCGGATCGTCCCGGCCGAAATAATCGTTGAGATAAATCGTGTTGAGTCGCCTCTGTGCGACCAGTCCGAGCAGCGCGTTGTAATGATCGGTGTTTGCGTGTGAGATAAACGCCCCGGCCGGGGTTGGAAGGCGCTGGGCTCGCAGGAACGGTTTTAGCACTTGCGGCCAGAGGTTCGACCCGCTGCGGGTTCCGGCGTCTATGAGATGCGTTTGGCCCGATGGCGAAGTAAGCAAAACGCACTGTCCGGCTCCGACGTCCAGCATGTCCAACTGTGCTGAACCGGGCGGTGGCGGTTCTGCGGTTCGTTGCGTATGAACGCCCAGGGCGATCGTAGCGATCAGCATTACCGCCGCCATCGCCCGTCCGAATCTCACTCGCTGTGAGAAGAACACCATCGTGATGGTCGCATAGCACAGCAGCGTCCAGATCGCGCCTACAGGACGCAGGTCGATGCTCAGCAGCGGTAGGTGTTCGAGCATCTGCACGGCGCTTGCCAGCAGGTCGGCCGCCGCCAGTGCAATCTGCCGGATCGAAGCTGCGAGGTTCGGCGCCGGCCAGGCCAATGCGATCGCGATATAACCCGGAACGAGCACCGCCAACACCAGTGGGAATACAAGTATGCTTAACAGCGGCGCGTACGGACTGAACAGGCCGAAATGAAACGCCACCAGCGGAGCGGCAACCAGGTACGCAGCCAGACACATAGCAATTATGCCCGTAACTGAATTGCCCAGCGTGAACCATATCCACCTGCTGACTCGCTGGTCAGACCGGAAGACCATAAGACCCCGCTGGCTGAGCCATCTGCCGAACAGGAACTGCTGTAGCGGGGCGTGCAGTATGATGAGTCCTGCGACGATCGCGAAGCTTAACTGGAAACCGGCTGAGAGAATCTGCAGCGGGTCGATCGTCAGCAGTATAATTGCCGCCGCGGCCAGTGCGTTCAGCGATGTGTAACGTCTGTGTGTGATAATCGAGATGCAAAAAGCGGTTGCCATTATCGCCGCTCGCAGCAGCGGCGCCCTGGTTTCAGCCAGCATCAGATATATCCCCAACACGATCAGCACGATAATCGCTGAACGTCGCGGGGTGAACTGCATCAGGCTGCATATGAAGTAAACGAACCACAGGAACACTCCGACATGCAGCCCGGAAATGCTTATAAAGTGCGCGATTCCGGCGCGAGCCATGGTGTCGTTCAGCGATCGAAGCGCGGGGTCTCGCTCTCCAAGTATAAGTGCGCCCAGCAGATCGCCCTGGTCGGAATCACCGCATGCAAGCAGGTGTTGCCTCGTTGCGGCCCGCAGGCGCCAGAACGTTTCGGTGACCCAGGGCAGCGGCGCCTTGTCGATAACCGTGGCGCCCTGGTCTGAGGGCGCCGACATCTGCACGAACACACGTGTTCTCCGCGCGTATTGCGACCAGTCCATTTGCCCCGGATTATCAGGTTCTTTGAATCGCCCGATAGTTCCGATGAGTTCAACACGCTGGCCTGGCAGTAGATTTGTGTTCGTCGAGTCGATGCTGACTCGCACAAGCCCGCTGACCTCAGGCCAGGTCCCGCCGGCGGAAATGCTGTCGGCGTCCAAAATGAAATTCGTTCGATCAGGGCGAGGATACCCGCCGACCAAACCGCTCTTGATGACTTTCGGGGCTGTAACCACATGCCCGCGAACTGTGGCGAGTATGGACCGGTTAGGCGTGAAGGTTGCGATATGATTTTCGTCGATGCTGCCGTATGCGAATCGTACATGCACCGCTCCGATTGCGAGCACCGCCACCAGCGCCGCGCTCATAGCGGCAAGGTGCAGATGACGCATGCGCGACAGGCCCACCGCACCGGCAAGAGCAACAGCGCCAATGATCATCCAGAATCCGGTGGTCATCGGGGTTGTCAGGCCCGCAGCAATGCCAAGCACAAACGCCATAGCCGCCGCGGCAAGCGGTATGCGCGTAACGGACCTGTCGGGCGAGCATTTCGTTACAGGTGTGGCGACAAGGGCCTTTACATCTTCATCCACGGGCAGTAGACCTCCTCAGCGAACCGCTAGGAGTCGCCCCCGTGGGGGATAACTGTTTCCACAGCGGTTACTATCGCCGGAATATCGCGCCATAGGATATCCCACGCGTCGTTGAGTTCAATCGCTGTTTCATCGCCCAGTGCGTCTATCGCCTTCCACGGGAAATTCGGATGCTCATTGCGGAACTCGTCGCCCAGGTCCCCGGCGGCCTGTCGCATAATCAGCAACTGGTAGAGTACCGCCGAATGCGTTTTTACATCTAGCATGAACGCCGTTTTGTTCATTCCGCCTGCGAATTCAACGGCATGGCTTGCCGCTTTGTACACTTCCATTAAGGTTTCGTCACTGGCTTGCATGTTTTATTGTGCTCCCGAGCGGTTACGATATTTTAACAGACTTTCAGTTAACTATATCGGCTTAAAGCATCCTCCAACACGTGTTTAATAATCAATCTTGCAGCCGCCGTTCATCACAAACCCTTAATGTAGCCAATTACCGTGTCGTTAACAAATAAAGTAAGGCCCTGATTTTCCCGACACAACAAAGGTCGGAGTATATGTTGCGCCTGCGGCATATTGTGAGCGGAGTCGATAGGCTTACCCTCGTGCGGGTCACTGTGAGGCGAAGTGAAATATGACAGAACGAGTTTTTAATACATTCCAGATAGCCTCTCTCCTGCGAGCCGCGCCTGGTGCGGTTGTTGAATGGATGAACAAAGGCTGGCTCAACTCACGCATAACTTCTTCAGGCGCAGTGCAAATCACTGAGTCTGACCTGGTGAAGTTCCTTGAAGCACAGGGCTTTGATTTCGGCGACGAACTCAATGGCGATCTGAGCGCAGAGCAACGCGACGCAGTATATCGCCGAGCCCGCGACAGGAAAATCGCTACAAACGGCGACCATGCTCCGTCTTCGCTCGGGCAGATCGTCCCACCGGTGCCTGAACCGATCGATATACCGGAACCCGAGCCCGAACCTGAACCCGAGCCCGAACCAGAACCTGAGCTCGAACCAGAGCCTGAGCCGGAACCCGAGCCGGAGCCCGAACCAGAACCTGAGCCCGAACCCGAACCTGAA
>JABGPF010000034.1 GCA_018645065.1 Phycisphaerales bacterium | reverse complement strand
GCTGGGTAGCTACGTTCGGAAAGGATAACCGCTGAAAGCATCTAAGCGGGAAGCCCACCATGAGATTAGTATTCCATGTTTAACGACGAGAGACCCCATCAAGACTAGGTGGTTGATAGGCCGGAAGTGTAAGAGTAGAAATATTTTCAGCTTACCGGTACTAACGGTCGATTGCTTGACCACATTTGCCGTTGGTCTTAATGACTGCGGCAAGTAAGTAGACGTACTTCAAATTTCTTCAGCTTCTTGAAGATGGTGAATACTTGATGATTTGAATCTGCTGTAACCCCTGTTTGACATTAATTACATGTCGACGCAGGCCTAACCGTCTGCGTCGGTTGTGTGCGGTGTCTATACGGATCGGGCCACACCTGTTCCCATTTCGAACACAGAAGTTAAGCCGTATCCGGCCGATGGTACTGCGATTGCGGGAGAGTAGGTTAACGCCGCCTTTTATGAAAAGCCTCTGGGATTTATTCCGGAGGCTTTTCTCTTGCGCACTTATAATATACAAATCAGCAAATAACGAAGTGTGTGCCTCGCTGGTCCGTCATGCTTGGAAATCCCCGCGTTTGGAATCTTCTAAGAACTGCTAGATCGCATATTGAAAATATACTTAAATATGCTGTCCAAATACAACGTAAGAAAAGCAACGACACGCGAAACCGCAAGCGGTTTTAATTCTCCTCTTATCGATGCGTCCCATTTTGAACCGCTTGCGGTTTCGCGCGTCGTTGCTTATCTGCTTCGCATGTTCCGGAAGACCACTCTGACTCAGACTGGATTTTATACACAATCCAACGTATCATACGCCTCCCGCTTCTGGAGATGGGGCGGGGTATTGGAGTAACCTGATGAAAATTGTCGTACCTATCAAACAAGTACCTGAAACCAGCGCAGTTAAAATGGATCCAGAAACAGGGACCATGGTCCGCGACGGTGTCGAGGCGATTGTTAACCCGCTGGATCTATATGCGATAGAAGTCGCACTCGAAATTCGAGACGAACGCGACGACGGAAGCGAAGTGATCGCCCTGACCATGGGACCGCCTGCCGCTCGAAAAGCTATCGGTGAAGCAATTTCCATGGGCGTTGACTCTGGGGTTCTGGTCTCAGATAGAGCCTTGGCGGGGGCTGACACATGGTCAACCTCATACGTCCTGGCCGCTGCGATCAGAAAAATTGGCGATTATGATCTGATCGTCTGCGGTGAGCGGGCCACCGATGGCGACACCGGGCAAGTCGGCCCGGGCATTGCAGCCTTTCTGGACCTTCCAATAGCCACGTATATAAGCAAAATCCAATGTCCCGCCGACGGCCCGTGCCTGCTGGATCGCCTGGTCGAAGAGGGGACCGAACAGTTGGAAATGGAGCTACCGGCAGCCGTTACTGTGGTCAAGGCGATTGCCTCACCGCGACTCCCGACCCTTCGCGGAAAGCAGCGATCTCGCAAAATTGACATACCCGTTTGGGGCGCCGAGGAGCTCGATGTCGAAAAAGAGTGCCTCGGACTTACCGGTTCGCCGACCCGCGTGGTGAAAATCTTCCGCCCTCAGGTCGCTCGCGAATGTGAAAAAATGCCCGCCGGCGACACCGAAGCCATAGAAACCGCGGCTGATCGCGTTATCGAATTCCTTACCGATGCGGAGTTGATCTGAACCGATGACCCAGGACCCAAACAATAAAAAACATTCCGGCGTCTGGATACTCGCCGAGCAAACCAACGGTAGAATCGGGCGGATAAGTCATGAACTGCTGACTCGCGGCCGGGCTCTGGCGGACAAACTCCAGACCGATCTTACCGCAATGGTGTTCGGTTGCGATATCCCCGACGACGATCTGCAAGACCTGATCGTATGCGGCGCTGACCGTATTATCGCTATGGAAGCGCCAGAGTTAACGACTTTTCTGGTCGAGCCTTACGCCGCCTGCGCCGCGAAATTGATCGATGAATATCGCCCTGAGATACTGCTGGCCGGAGCGACTTCCACCGGTAGAACGCTCATGCCGTATCTGGCGATCAAGATCCACGCCGGGCTCACCGCCGACTGCACCGAGCTGGACATTGAACCGGAAACCAATAATCTGCTTCAAACCCGCCCAGCCATCGGTGGAAATATCCTCGCGACGATAAAAACTCCCGTTCACCGCCCGCAGATGGCGACGGTCCGGCCTCATTCGACGCGCCCTGCGGAGCCCAAAGACGGTCGAACCGGCGAAATTGTCCGCCTGGAAGCGCCGAGCGAACTGCTCTCAAGCCGCGTCAAGCGAGTTGGATTCACGCCAAGCAGCGACGAAATGAACATTCAGGATGCCGAAACCGTAGTCTGCGCCGGGCGAGGTATCAAACGCGGAGATAATATCGCGATGATTTCCGAACTGGCTGACCTGCTCGACGGCGCGGTTGGCGCTTCGCGTGACGTCGTCGATCGCGGATGGATGAGCTATCCGCACCAGATAGGGCTGTCGGGCAAGACTGTCACGCCGAAATTATATATTGGCGTCGGCGTTTCCGGATCGATCCAGCACATCGCGGGCATGGGCACTTCGGACCATATCATTGCGATCAATAACGACCCCGACGCACAAATTTTCCATATCGCCGAACTCGGACTCATAGGCGATCTGTTCGAAATTGTCCCGGTCATCACCAAAAAACTCAAAGAAGCTACGAGCAAGAACGGTTAACCGCGGATATTTATTCGACACAGAGACTCAGAGGCTCAGAGGACGGCAACGGCAGAATCTTTTTTTGCTACGGCAACGACAGAGACGGCAGAGAAACAGAGAACGGCAAAATATGAAACTTCTATTGTGTTTTTCGCTGTTTCCGTAATTAAAAAAGTTTTTACTTTCGCCGTCCTCTGAGCCTCTGAGTCTCTGTGTCGTAATCCAAACTTATTCCCTGGTAGGGCTCTTCGGCGCCAGGATTCGTTCGACTATCCAGAACCCAAGCAGCATTAGTGATACTGCGATGACAATGTGCCAGGGCCAACCCCATGCGATCAGCGGCGAGTCGCCTTGGGGGACTTCGCGGAGGTACATGTAGTTTGCTCCGATCAGGAAGTCGACCGCTCCGATAAGCAGTAGGCAAATGTTGGTGATGACGAATATTCGCCACATCGCCCCTCGCCTCGGACGCATCTTCAAGGCGCCAATCGCATAGACTACGCCAACGATAATTCCGCAATGGCATACGAAGAACTGGAAGAACCAGTAGTCCGGGAAATTCACCGTGATCGCGGGGGTGAGTATCGCCTGAGGCGTTCCGACCAATCCCCAGAAACATGCTATTTCAAAAAGTATCTGCTTACGCGTAAATAGCGTAATAATAGTGAGATACATCGCTATCCCGCAAAGGTGGAGCGGTAGGGTGTCCTGGGCGAATTCGAGCAGTGTTTTGTACTGGGCCTGCCGGATATAGAACCCCAATTCGTTGCCCAAAAGCACCAGGGCGATCGCCCATCCGAGCGCTTTGGTGAAGCGTGGTGAGTCGACTTTTCGGGCGAGCAAAATCAGCAGGGCGGGCGCCGCGACGGTTAGCGCAATGACTACAAGGTGTGCAGGTCCTAACAGTTTGAAACTTGCCGCCAGCGCCAAATTATTCCTTCTCCTGCTTTTTAACAGGCTTGGTTTTTTTAGGCGGCGGCGGGCTGGCCGGATATATGTCATCGAGCCAGTACACTCCGCGTTGTCTGCGGTACTTGAATATTACGAAGTTTTTCGGCTCGAGAGTTTTTAGTGCGGTTTGCACGGGCGGTTCGATCGGCGGTGCGGATACGTTTTTCATTTTCAGCACGATCACTGCTTCGGGGTCGATAAGCGTCATGATGCGTTTGGTCGTTTTGATCATCGCGACCATGTGCTTATAGCCCTTGCGTTTTGTGTCGGTTATTCGCGTCACAAAGCCCCGGCCGGTGCATTTTGCGGCTTTTACTCCGGTTACCACGAACTGGTAGTCCACTGTTTTGTATTCGAGTTCGAGCAGATCGGCGGTGCAGAATTTCTTCAGTGCGTCGGTGATTTTTGCGATGGGTTTCGACTTGCCGTCGCGTCCTATTTCTTCGGGCACTTTGAATACGCACGGGGTGACGCCAGCTTTTGCCGTCACTATCATGATTTTGTTCTTGCCCGATCCGACTAGTTTTGAACCGGTGTATACGAACCTGGCGGCTCCGGGTTTATCGGCGATTCGTTGAAACAGTTGAACATTTGCTCCGAAGATTTGGTCTGCGTAGACCAGGTAGTTGAACATGACGGCGTCGCCGATTTTCAACGTTTTCGCGAGTTTCACGACACCGTCTTCGGGGTTTCTCGTTGCTCCTTCGGGGTCCTTGTTCGGTAGTATGATTTTTTGTGTTCGATTGGCCCCGTCGATCGCGACGTGCATTGTGAGCATTGCTACTCCGTCTTCTACATGCGTTCCCCACCTGGTGAAGTAGGCTGCCGCTACGCCTCGAACGAGTTCCACTTTTGTGTGGCTCGGCATGACTCCCATTCCCACGGAGGTTCGTTTGCCGTTAATTGTGGGGTGCACGTCGAGTCCCGAACCGGAGGTGACCGTACTTGTGCGAACATCTCGAACCACCTGTGCCATTGCGGTTGACTGCAGACAGATCACGACGGTAAGTGCAACAATTACCGCAACCCCATTCAGCGTTCGCCAATTTGTACATTTAGTACTCATCGCATCGCCCACCTTCCACATTAATGATAACTAACTGCATGGCGACTGGCAACTGGCAATTGGCAATTGGCAATTGGTCAGCGGCAATGGCGTCGAGCGGCGTGCAGAAGCCGGTTGGGTTTGGGTTACTCGAGTGTTACGAACTCGAATCCTTCGGCTTTTAACTTTGTGATCAGTTCGTCTACTGCGTCTGGGATCCATGATCGATTGTATCCGCTGGACGGGTCGTTTCGCAGGTGTGCTGCCTTCGATTCGTCGGTGTGATACCTGCCTTCGTGAAGAATGACTATCCCGCCGTTATTTTTGCGAATTGCGGCCAGCAGGCGTTTTACGACGTCGTCCTTTCCTGTCGGTCCGTGACTGAAGTCGTCAAGGCTGATAGTGAAGGGTAGCAGTTTCTGTTTGGCCGATGCGGCGTATTTGTAAATCGCTGGCGTGACGACCGCGTACGCCGGTCGGATGTGGGACACCCTGGCCGTCGGATTTTCGAGTGCAGCTAGAATCGCATTGGTTCCCTGTTCGTAGTCCCTGCGAATGTCGCTGCTGCTGGCGATAGGCGAGCGATGTGAGAATCCGTGATTGACGAGGATGCCGCCTCGCGAATCGATCAAGCGGACCAACTCGGGATATTCCCTGGCATATTGCCCAATGATGCAGTGGTAGGCTGTGACGTTGTGTTTTTCCAGCACATCGCCCAACCGCCTTGTGGTGTCGGCGTGTGGATTTGGACCATCGTCAAAAGTCAGCACGACTTGGTGGCGGAGGTCGAAATTTCTGGGCGAACGATAGACTGTGCAGTAATCTCCCACAAAGAGCAATGCGACGATCAGCATCGACAACAGAAGCACGCAAGCAGTCGCAGCCCCGACGTTAAGCGGTTGGAATGTATAAGAACTCAACACTATATAGCACGTCCTCTAACAATATTCTAGCTGTCGTAGTGTGGCTGATACGCATATCTATTTGTTCGGGCGAAAAATTCGGATTCAATTTGGAAGTCCGACATGTCTTGGCCGTGCTTTGTGTTGCATCGTGATTTGCATCGGTAGTCGGTTGAGCAGCCATATCAGCGTGCCTGCGTAGAAGCCTGCGAAGTGGGCGATTCCGGTTAGGGTCACCCCTTCGGGCAGGCCTACGCTTGGGATTAAATTTGGGGCGGCCAGGTCGAGGCTTACTTTGATCGCCATCGCCGTCAGCAGGGCGGTGTAGCATGCCGCAGCCGGTCGAGGCGATGCTGCAAGACGGGCGAGTATCACCCAGGCCAGCAGTCCGTAGTTCACCCCCGACATGCCGCGGTAGATCATCGTGTTCGGGGCGACGATCATGATCGCCAGTGAAATAAAGACGGCTCCCCCCAGAGCCGCCACAATAATTTTCCACCCACCACGCGGCTGGATCGCCCAGCACAGCAGCACCATCGCCGAGATGTCGCCAGCGAAATGACGCCATCCCCAATGGACCATGTGCCCGCTGACCAGGCGCCAGTACTGCCCGAGCGATATCTGCGTTCGATCGTACTGTAACGCCGCCTGGGCCGCAGGCCAGCATTGAATTGCAGTCGAGACAACAACGGCCAGTATCGGCAACGCCACGGCGCATGGAATACGTGCAGTCCGGCGGGGCGGGACGGTTTTTAATGCTGTTTGCGTCACAATAATTATCTCTCATCATCCGACAAGGCATGTTTGCTGTTCGCTCCCGATGTGCATCGGGACCAATTGCCATGCCGTTACATGATGGCGTCGGGGTCGGACCGAGAGGCCCGACCCCGGGCCACCTGTCTCCCGGGCGTTTTACGCCTCCGGTTGGGTGGGGGACGGTTCACCTGTCGGCGGCTCGTCCGGGAGATTGCCTGTTTGTTTGCGTTTTCGTCGGGCTCCAATCGCCAGCAGTGCGATAACCGTCAGTGAGATCGGTCCGACCGGTCCGCCGCCGCCACCGCCTCCGCTGAACGGGGCAGGGGATCTGAACTGCGGGGTTCGCCCAGGTGTGCTGCCGGTAGTGTTGGTCGCCGGATTGGCGCCTTGGACGCCTTTTGCTCCTTGCGGTCCGAGTGAGGCCAGTGCATCGTTTCGCATGCCCTCGAGCTGTTTGCCCAAACGTTCGCGGGCGGTTCTGTCTCGGGCGACCAGCAGGGCGTTAGTCCGGTCTATCTTCCAGCGTTTGTACTCGGCATCGTTTTCGAGCACGATGAACGATGTGTACTCGGTGGCGATTGAGTAACCCTCACCGAGTCGAACGATCTCGCTGGTGATGTCATTGGCGTGCGGCTTGGGCTGGGCGGTTAGCATTTGCACCTTACGCCATGCCCACATGCGTTGTATCTCGGGGTTGTCGCTATCCCTCTCGGGCAGGTCCATCTCGGTTTTCATAGTGACTTCTCGCCCGTTGACTTCGGCGGTTAGTGTGGCGTTGGCCAGTGCGGCTTGGCGGTATCGTCCGTAGATTCGCACCGGTGCGCCGTGGTAGAGGTTGGGCATTTTCGCCGGCAGCAGGTCATAGACCTCGACGTTGGTGAAGTCGATTTTCACGTTCCGCATCGCCGGTTTGGTTAGCTTGCGTCTGAAGGCCTGGGCCTGGCGGACGAAGTTGTCTCCGCGCGACAGGAAAGCAGCCAATCCGCCTGCGTCCCGGGCCAGTCGACCCAGCAGCGGTCGGTTAACTTCGTTGCCCACGCCTACGCAGAATACTCGCGCGTTTGAGGGGCGTTGCGAAATCGCCGCCAGCAGTTGGGCCCGTTCGTTTTGCTGGGTCATACCGTCTGAGAGAATCACAACGTTCAACGCCCTGTCTTCGTCGCGATATTTGTACGCCGTTCTCAAGGCTGGGTCGAGCACGGTTCCGCCCGAGGCGCTCCGACTGGTGAGGAAGGTTTCGGCGCGGGCCTTTGACTTCTCGCCAGCCGATTCGAGTTTGTTGAACAGGGTGGTGGGGGAGACGTTAAAGGTTATGATCTCGAAGCGATCTTTGGCGGACAGCTCGTCGATGAAGGCTTTGATGCAGTTGCGGCTGATCTTTAGTTTACCCTCGTCAGCCATCGATCCGGAGATGTCGAGCAGGAACACGTAGTCCATACCGGTGTCCATTTTGGTTAGTTCCTGTCCTGCGGTGAGGGTCATGCAGAAGTATCCGTCTTGGGAGTCGGGTTTTGAATAGATCACGTCGATACCGGTCTTCGGGCGTGCGATTTTGTAGGCCAGGACAACGTCGCGGTTCAGATCTCCGCCGGTTGTTTCGAGCCCGGCCTGGTAGTAAGATTCGGCGTGCCTGGCGATGACGAATTGCTTACCGTGCGAGGGCGATTCCATCTCGGTGATCGGGATCTCCGACTTGGCGTGCAGCGACATCGCGAACTTGCCTGTAGTCTTGGACGTCTTCCCACCGCTGGAAACAGTCGAGAGCGGATAGACGTAAGTTATCCAGTCGTTATCGTAATCGGCTTGCTGGTAGTAGGTGATTTTCACGATCTGTTTGGCTTTGGGTCCGATGGGGAAGATTCGCATTTCGAAGGTCTTGAAGTCTTTCTGCTCGAGCAGGCCCGGATCACGGCGTGACTCTTTATAGCTTTCGTAGATTTGGCGAGCCCGCTTCTTTTCGAGCACTTCGCCTATCATTTCCTTCCCGTTAATCCACATGCTGAAGTTCGCTACTGACGCTCCTTTCGGTACGGGGAAGGTGTATAGTGCTTCGACCTGCCGATCTTCGGTGTTTTGGAATACTTGTTTGACTTCGGTGACCGCTATTCCGTTGTTTATAGTGACGTTCACGTCGTGCGATTCAACTTCCAGTACGCCCCCGAATCCGCCGTCGGCTACGAGTAGCCCGGCGCCCGACGCGGGCGTCGGGCACGCTGCTGCGAACCACGTCGCAGCAACAAAAGCAAGCACTACGGCCCGCCGAGCCCGACGCCACCGGCCATGCGTCGCGTTGTTCAGTTGTGTTGATTCCTTCAAATGCGTTTCGTTCGTGTTCATAATTTGTGCTTCCTTTCACCATTCTCTGTGCGCGCAGACGGAGCCCGTGCGCTGTTTTGAGGGTGTTGGTTAGAAACTTTTGTGCTCGGGTTTACGGCAGTTTGTTACGATGCGTGTTCGATCAGTGAGATTCTGAGCTTCCTTGTAAGGCTCACTAACTGATCGCACTGTTCTTCTGTGAAACAGTCCATCACCTTGTGGACCATTTCGGAGTAAAGCACGTCGAGCCCGGCGAGCAACTCTCGCCCGGCGTCGGTCAATGTTATGTGATAGCTGCGACGGTCTTCGGGGACCTTGTTACGTTTGATCTGCCCGAGCGATTCAAGTTTGTCGAGCAGGCCGGTAATGTTCGACTTGTCGACCAGCAACTTCTGGGACAACTCGTTCTGGGTCATCGGACCTTCGGATTTCATCAGCGTCGCCAGCAGATTGAAATGGGCCTCGGAGGAATAGTTCTCGCGAAAGAAACGTCGCGAAACATTCTTCAACATCGCCGAGGTCCACCAGAAGCTTACCAACGCTTCATGCTGCTTGTTGGGCTGGGGCACGGGCAAATCAATTCGCGGGTCGACGGTCATATCTGTCTCCATGTTCGTATTCGGTTGGCAAAAACTATCTGCTAAGTTAATGGTAACTAAAACAGTTTAGTTGTCAACTATCTTTTCGGCTGAAGTGATAAAAAACTTGAGTTGAATCGTTAAGTGGCTGTTTGTCAGGTGTTTAAAATAATGTTATTTCGTGATTTAATAACGTAATGGCACTGGTTTTTGGGGCTGGGCCAGGCGGTGGGGCGATTTTTTGCGGTTGATTCGGCGTTGGTGTAACATGATGGATGGACTTCTGTGCGGTGGTGGTCTATGCTGTGGGGCTCTGTTGACTCGCGGTTTTTGATTTTGTAATCGTCTCTGGAGCAGTATTTAAGATGTCGCTGATCGCATTAGAAAAAGTAACGCACGCTTACGCGACGCTCGAGATTCTCAGGCACGTGTCGTTGCGTGTTGGTGAGTCTGATCGCATTGGTTTGGTCGGTCCCAATGGGGCGGGCAAGTCGACTTTGCTTCGGATTATCGCCGGGCTCATGGAGCCGCTTAGCGGTAACCTTCATCATAGCGCCGGTTTGCGGATTGGGTATCTTCCCCAGGATCCGCCCGCACTTTCGGGCAGCACCATATATGATGCGATGCTTGACGCGTTCGCCGATCTGCGTCGCATGGAGAGTGATCTGGAGGACCTGGCCGCCCGCATGGGCGACGACGAAGATGCGATGGAACGCTACGGGCGGATGCAACACGAGTTCGAGGATCGCGGTGGGTACGGTTATGCAAGCCGGATCGAACAGGTACTGATGGGGCTTGGTTTTGACAAGGATATCTGGACCAGACCGCTATCTAAACTGAGCGGTGGGCAGCGAACCCGAGCGTATCTGGCCAAGCTGCTTCTGGGCGAGCCGGACGTTCTGATGCTCGACGAACCTACGAACCATCTGGACCTCGAGACCGTCGAATGGCTCGAAGGTTGGCTCGGTTCGTTCCGCGGCGCGTTGGTGGTGGTCTCGCATGATCGATATCTTCTGGACAACACCACGACGCAGACGTGGGAAGTTGCGTTCGGCGCGGTGGAGAAATATCGCGGTGGTTACAGCAAGTATTTAACGTTGCGGGCCGAGCGTTACCTGGAGCGTCAGCGGCAGTGGGAGGCCCAGCAGGCTTACATCGCCAAGACCCAGGAGTTCATTCGGATACACCTCGCCGGTCAGCGGACCAAGGAAGCCCAGGGGCGTCGCTCGCGGTTGGAGCGGTTCATTCGCGATGAGGCGATACCCCAGCCGCAGGATCATCAGTCGATAAGTCTTGAACTGTCGGCTCCGGTTCGCAGCGGTGATATTGTTCTGAGATCGGAAGAATTGGCAGTTGGTTACGATACTACCGGTCCGCTGCTTACTGACGTTGAGTTGAATGTTGAGCGTGGTCAGCGTATCGCGATTCTCGGCGGTAATGGGACGGGCAAGACTACGTTGATACGCACGATTCTCGGCGAGTTGCCCAAGTTGGCGGGCAAGGTTCGCATCGGCACTAATGTTGATATGGGTTATCTCTCCCAGACCCACGCGTCGCTCGACCCTGAGGGCACCGCCCTTGACGCGGTGGTTACAACGGGTGGGTGTAGTTACGAGCGGGCCAGATCGCTGCTGGGCGCCTTGCTGCTTAGCGGTGACGACGGGCTCAAGAAAATAAACGAGCTCAGCGGTGGTCAGCGATCCCGCGTGGTGCTGGCGCAGCTTGTCGCCCAGAGTGCAAACGTGCTGATGCTGGACGAACCGACGAACCACTTGGATATTCCGTCGAGCGAAATAATGCAGGACGTGCTGCAGCGTTTTGACGGCACGTCGATCTTTGTGACCCATGACCGTTATCTTGTCCAGGGGGCGGCGACACACGTATGGGCGCTGGAGGACGGGAAGCTATATTCGATACTAGGCGGATGGCGGGAATATTTGGCGTGGCGTGAGCGGCGTCGAACGTCGGACCCTGTACTCAAAGCCGCCGACCAGGGCAAGGCCCAGCGCCAGGCCCAACGGCGGGAGGATCGCAAACAGGCCAATCTGGTCCAGCGATTGAAACGCAGGCACGAAGAGCTTGAAGGGGAAATCGATATCGCCGAAGTTCGCCTTGAAGCGATTAATCAGGAGATTTCCGCAGCCAGCGAGGCCGGAGATATGACACTGGTCGAAAAACTCAGCAGCGAATATCCAGTTGTTCGGGCTCGTCTCGACGAACTGTGGGCCGAGTGGGAAAAAGTCGGCATGGAACTGGAATAGCTCTTGGCGACGAAATAGAAATCAGTAATGTATTGACGAAAAAAAACTGGACCGCCCCTGAGGGGGTGGTCCAGTTTCATTAACTGTGTGTTTTTTCTGTGCGTCTTACTGCTTGTGTTTCTCAGGCTTTGCGGCGTCTGCGTCTGGCTAGCACCGCCATTCCGCCGAACGCCAGCAGCGACATCGTTGCCGGTTCGGGGATATCCGGGTCTTGGATGACCACGAACTGGGAGAATATCGCGGCTGAGTCGTAGGCGCTCAAGGTTGCGTTGAGTTCGATCTCGATAGTGTTGAGTACAGCCGGTCCCAGTTGTGATGGCATGGTCGGTGTGGGGCCGAATCTCTCGGGACCGAAAACATCGGTGTCGTTAACAGCAACGCTGAAGCTTACCGAATCCATCAACGATTGATAATCCACGCCGTCGATCCTGGCCATATAGATGGGGGTATTGGCGTCGATGTTGGTCAGTGTGGCGCCATTGCTGTTCTCATCCATCAGATTGACTGAAACAGAACCGCCTGTAAGCGATCCACCGAGAATAACAGGGGCTATGGGCAGCGAGATTTTCAGTTTATAAATGTCCAGTGGCGCACCAGTCAGATTTGTGATCATAAGATTGGCGTTCACGTACGGATCGGGATCAGCTTCGATATCAATGTCGATAGTGAATTGGTCGCATTCGAATCTGTCCTGGAACTGGAATATCTGCTCTGCGATGTGCTGTCCTGGGGGATCAAGCCACGTGGGCGGTCCCTGTCCGTTTTGACTTTGGTGTCCGTGAATCTGCATCCTCAGGCCGGGGGGGATGAATTCCGCATTGGCCTGCGAAGTGAATATCGCCAGCATCGCCAGCACTCCAACAACTGTCAGAACTGTTCTTCCGTATTTCATATTACTTGTCCTCGTGTCGACTCAGAAAAATGCACACATACGCTCTTTTAGACGTGGAACTTGGCCGGTGTGGCCTAGAGATGAGTGCGAGTAAGCGAGAACACTCTCATCCTGCAGGGTCGAGTAACCCTGTTCTGCCGCTCCCTACGCAGCAGACTCCTATAACGACAAACAGTAGTCTACCCTAATGTTGCGTTTTTACCTAGACAAAAATAAAGATATACGAAAAAAAATGCTGTCTGTAGTGTAAGAACGGGGCGGGAAAACGTGTGTTTTGGGCTTTAATCTTTCATTTTGAGGGTTTTGTGGTGATAATCATTTTCGAATTTTTAACATTAGCCCGAACTTTAAAATACGGAGAAGCAACATGGCTGAGAATCCAACTGTAATTATTGAAACGTCCAAGGGCGCGATCACGGCTGAATTGTGGGCCGAAAAGGCGCCCAAGACCGTCGAGAATATGCTGGCGTACATTGAAGACAAGTTTTTTGACGGTCTGGTTTTCCATCGCGTGATCCCTGACTTTATGATCCAGGGCGGTGGTATGGACGATGGAATGAACCAGAAAGCCACTCTCGCCCCGGTGATAAACGAAGCGACTTCAGAGCTTCGTAATGATCGCGGGACGTTGGCGATGGCTCGCACGAGTGATGTGAATTCGGCTACGGCGCAGTTCTTCATTAATCTGGTGGACAACAATTTCCTGAATCATACCGATGAATCGCCCCAGGGATTTGGTTACTGCGCGTTCGGTAAGGTTACCGAAGGCATGGACGTGGTTGACGCCATCAGTACAGTCGCCACCGGTCAAAGCGGACATCACGGTGACGTACCGGTAGAGCCTGTAATGATCAACTCGATTCGTCTTGCCTGATGAATTTTACGTTTGCGGGCTTCGGCGCGATCAGGCTTTATATGATCGCGTCGAGGCCTTCGATTACGTATTCCGCCGCTTCACCACCGAGTTTCAGCGTAGCGGTTTCACCGATGCTCTTGCCCAGCAATTCCAACGCCAGGGGCGTGCGGTAGCTGAATATTTTCAACTCCACATCGCTTTCCCACGGTCCCAGAATAGTCAGCATCATTTCCTGCTGATCCGACGTCCTGCGAACGGATATTTTCGATCCGATTCCAACCGAGTCCGCCGGTACGTCGCCATTGTCCAGCGGTCGTGCTCTCATCAGGTCGTTTTGGAGTTGCGAGACCTGTCCGTTGAGTCGGCGTTGTTCTTCGACTGCGTACTGCCACTCGGCGTTTTCGCTGAGATCGCCTAGTTCGGCGGCTTCTCCGATCGCTTTTGAGTTGGCCGGTAGTGCGATGTCGACGAGTTCCTTGAGCTCGGCTTCGAGTCGTTCGATGGATTCCTTCGTGGTCCAGATCACCGTTTCGTCCAACCAAGATGCGACTTTCGCCTGGATGAACAGTCCGTAGAATTCTTCTTTGACCACGCCGAGCAGTGTTTCGCGTGATGCTTCACTGAGTCCCGGATTGACTTCGATTTTGCGTTTTACAGTCGCCGCTACTCCGTCGTCGAGTTTGATGATGGTCTTTCTGAACGTTCTGCCCTTGCTCGCGGTCAACACGCTTCGGATTTGTCCGCACGTTTCGCGTCTGACAGTGCGGTCGAGGTCCGGGTCGCGGTGCATTTCCAGCATTATCTTCATCAGCCGTGAGAACAGATCAAGCAGGTTGGGCATGTTTGCCGGCGGTTTGCTTGGCGCCTGCCACAACCAGATGCAGATTTGCGGATGGGCGACCGGGTCCAGCATTGCCTGGTCGACGGCTTGGATGATTGCGTCTTCCTGCTGTGCCTCGCGAAGTTTCTCTGCGACGAGGTCCAGTTCGGCCGCGGCCAGCAGGGAAAGCAGTTTGGAGAGTTTTTCGGCGCCGTCTTCACGTTGCGAAAGTGCTTCCAGAGCATTGTTCCGCAGCGACGGGTCGGTCAGTGCGAGGACGGCTTGGGCGGGCGATTTCGATTCGGTGAGAATTTCCACTGGCGTGGGATATGCGGTTTCCGGTTTGCCCAGCCCGAGTGCTTCTGCGACACCAATTGCCAGCGAAGCCGTTAGTGCGTCTGCGGGTCGTCGCCTTCGGAACGAGGAGGCCTGTTTGGCGAGCGTGTCGAGAATCGGCGAGACAAACTTCGGATCGAATTCGAGTTTTCTTTGCTTGGATTCTCTTACGTATTGTTTGAGTACGTTCAGTAGTTCCAGCGGAACCCTTGCCGCCTCAATCGCTGGCGTGAGTTCCTGTTCGAGCGTGTGCCCTTCGGGGTGGTGTATGATGAACGTGGGGTTGCGTCCTTCGATGGTCAGGAATTCAGATCGCTTGACTGCCGTCTTGGCGCGTGTCCACCAGTTGGACCATTTCTTCTGCGGGATATACTTCGGTGCTATTGAGTCTCTGAGTTCTAACGATTCGACTTGCCCACCGTTCATTTGGCATATTCCGATCATGACCGCGGTGGGATCGCTGTTCACCATGTCCTGCAGATCGTCTGGTCGGAACGCCTTCAGTACTCTGAAATCGTTTTCGTCGACCGCTTCGTAGTTGTCGGCCAGCGATTTGGGGTCCATGCTGGTCTGGCGTCCAGTGGACTCTGTCAGTTCGAAGGTTCCCATGATATCGTTGAACTGGTCAACTTTCAGCACGCTGTTTTCGTATCGTCCCGCTAGTGCGGCGCCCGGTTTAAGCGCCAGGCATGTGTCCAGCGTTCTGACTGCGCGTCGCGGAGCCTGATTGGCTTCGAGCCCCGATTCTTCCAGGAATGTCTCGAAATTTTCAACTTCGGAGTATATCTGCTTGTACAGTGCGGCTGTTGCGGTTCGAAGTTCCGGATTGCCCGGTACGATCGGAAGTATGCGTCGTGCGATATCCAGGGCGTCTTTCGGATCTTGTTTTTCGGTGGCGTTGGTCAGGAGCAGCGAGGCCATCATTACCGCGATGTCGGGTTGCTTTGCGCCGACGATCAACTTCAACGCTTCGCATATTGAGCCTATGGGTTCACCGGACTCAACGGCCTCCACCCATAGGATTTCTATTGCGTCGACGTCGTTGCTGTCAATTAGTTGCTGTATTTTGCGTAAGTCCATTTTGGTCGCTTTCAATCTCGCCAGTGTCATTGTTATCTATAAAGAGCGCCTATCATCGCCTTTTTTGCCCTCCAGGTCGAGAACTAACCTGTTTTGGATACAATTTGAATTGCGAAAAATGAACTTTTTCGGATTCCCTTGGAGTTTTCTCAAACGTTCAGCCGATGAGTGATGATGACTGTATATGCGTGTGGGCTCGTGTCTGCACCAGACAGTTTGTAGCGTGAAAAAGTGTTAAAGATGCTGTTTTTGCTTCCGGTTGTCTTTTATGGATAACCTGAGAGCTTGCAAGGAGCGCAAAGATGAAACGGACCCAATGGTTCAAACAGTACGGTGTGATAATTTGTTTTGCAGTCGGGATAATTTTGGGCTCGGTCCAAATAGTTTCGGCTCAGCCTGAGGCAAAGGACGCCGAAGAGGCAAAGCAAATCGTCGCTGAAGCACCAGGCCAAGCCGGTGTTATCCCCGCCGATAAAATCAAAAAGCCCGCAAACAAGAAGGCTGCAGCTAAAGCTAAGAAAGCGGCGGCTAAGAAGCCCGCGGTAAAAAAGCCCGCTGTTAAGGCTCCCAAGGCTGCGGTTGGCGACACGGGTAAGATTTCTTCCGACGGTACATTCACCGGTTACTATCAGGACACGGATCTGCTGGTTGTCCTGCGCCAGTTGAGCATGGTGTACCGCACCAACATTGTCGCCTCGCAGGGCGTAAGCGGTAGAGTTACGGTTACGCTGTACGACGTAACGTTCGAGGAAGCATTGGATTCCGTTCTTCGATCGAGCGGTTTGGGCTACATCAAGAAGGGTAAGTTTATTTACATCCATACCGCTGAGGAATTGGCTCGGATCGCCAAGGCTTCGCTCAAGATGGAAGTAAAAACGTTCAAACTGGATTACATAACCGCCGCCGACGCTCAAACGCTTATTAAGCCCGCCATGTCGGCTGAGGGTACTATCGCAGTTACTCCGATCCCAGAGAGCGGAATTAACGCCTCCGCCACCGAAGCCGGTGACAACAGTCACGCCACCAGCGGTATGCTCGTAGTTAGCGACTACCCTGAAAATCTCAAGCGTATCACCGAAATTGTCAGCGAGATTGATGTCCGCCCCGAGCAGGTTCTGATCGAAGCTACGATCTTGAGCGCCAGGCTGACTGAGAACAATAATCTCGGCGTCAATTTCAACATTATGGGCAATACCGACTTCGCCACCCAGGGCACCACCGATGGTCTCACTAATATAGGCGGTGTGAGCGCGGGAGCGCCGTCGGCGATTCCTGGCGCCAATTCAACCACCATGTCGACTGTGCGTACAGATTTCAGCCCCGTTACGGGCGGTATTACCTTTGGATTTGTGACTGACAGCGTTTCTATCTTCCTGCGAGCACTCGAACAGGTTACAGATGTAACGGTGCTGGCGAATCCGAAACTCTTGGTTGTTAACAGGCAGAAGGGCGAGGTAATTGTTGGTAGTAAAGATGGTTACGTGACCACAGTTGTCAGTGACGGTGTTGCCACCCAGTCGATTGAGTTCCTGGAAAGTGGTACTCGGTTGGTTGTTCGTCCTTACATTGGGCGCAACGGGTATATCAGAATGATGATTCACCCCGAAGACTCCGATGGCGATGTGCAGATTACCGATAGCTTCACGATCCCTTCGGAAACTACGACCGAAGTTACCTCCAACGTGCTGGTTCGCGACGGTAGAACGATCATCATCGGCGGTCTGTTCCGCGAGAGCACCACAAACAATCGATCGCAAGTTCCTGTCATTGGCAGTATTCCGTATGTCGGAACCCTGTTCGGATCGACGTTAGATATCACCGAACGCCGCGAAGTTATGGTCCTTATGACCCCGCATATCGTTAAGCAGGACGAGTTTGAAGACGCCAGTGAGAACATGAAGGCCGATGTCGAACGTTTCCGAGTCGGCGCCAGAAAGGGAATGCAATGGTGGGCGGCGGATCGTCTTGCACGATCGCACCTGAACTGGGCTCGTGAGCACCTGAAGAACGGAAATCTCGATAAAGCCCGTTGGGACCTGGACATGGCGCTGGTCAGACGCCCGAACCTTATCGAAGCGATCGAGATGCGAGAGAACCTCACCGACAAGGCATACTGGGCAACTGAAGCCAGGCAGTCGACGGTAAATGACGCCGTACACAGAATCCTGATGTTTGAGATGGGCAAGGACTTCCGTAAGACCGTGGTCCCGCGGAAGTCTCGCGATTATATCCTGTCACCCAACAAGGGCAGGAATGTTGGTGCGAAAAAACTGATCAAAGCCTCGATAACTCCCGCAGCTAAAACAGTTAAGGCTGTAGTGACCAAAAAGAAATAACTTACGCGAGGATTGTTCCTCGACGGCTACCAAGGATGGAGCCTGATTATGAACAAATGGATTTGCCTGACGTTGTTGTCGCTAGTTTTGTGCGGATGCAATCAGCGGCCTATGAATGAAGCAAAAGTGGCGTCTTTTGACAGATGGTGCAAGGCGCGTGCTCGTATCTTCTGCGGAATGGCGGAGAAGAATCTTCAGGCCGGGCGGTTGGCAAAGGCTCGCAAAGAGGCCGATCAGGCGGTGGAACTTGCCCCGAAATTCGTCGAAGCACGAATGGTGCTCGCCAGAGTCCGAATGGAGCAGGAAGCATATGTCTCTGCGGTAAGCGAGCTTAAAGAAGCGTGCAAACTTGACGAGACATCATCGGAAGCTCACTATCTAATGGGCATCGCCCTGGAAAAGTCAGGAAATGTGTCTGAGGCGGTTGAAGCCTATAAAAAGTCATATGAACTCGACGAGATGAACGTTGACGCCATACTGGCCGTCGGGGAAGTGCTCGCAGTGAACGGGAAACCTCTTGAGGGAAGCAAATACGTTGAGGAGTATCTCGAAACAGCCAAAGGCACGCCGGCGATGATCGAACTCGCCGCTCGCCTCGCTCTTTGCGCAAAGCAATATGACTTGGCTTCGGGACATTATCTGACGCTAACCAGGCGAAATGGCGATAATCCCCGTTGGCAGGAAGAACTGGCGAGATCACTTTTCGCAGGCGGACAATTCGCCCAGTCCGTCGAAGCCATCCAGGCCCGCTGCAGTATAAAAGAAACGAAGGCTCCTGCGTGGATATACGCCATGTTGGGCGACTGCTATATCGCCGAGAACCATGCAAAAAAGGCGCTTATTGCTTATACCGAAGCGCTTGTCAGAAAATCGGGCTCGCCTGAGTTGATGGTGAAAATAGCTCAAACCCATCTGGCGTTGGGAGACACTGAGGCGGCAAGCAGATACGCGCGTAAATCGCTCGATATCGCGCCTGGTGAGTTGGACGCCACTTTACTTTTGGGGTATTCGCTTTTCCGAGCGAAGAAACCAGAGCAGGCGGAGGAAGTTCTGAGTCCGTTGGCGATATTGTATCCCAGAAACGTGACTCTGCTCTGCCTTTTAGGGCAATGCCACGCAGCAATCGGTGAAAATGTCGAGGCCAGGAAGTGTTTTGGCGATGCGATCAAAGTTGACCCTGATTGCGAAATCGCCAAGCGGCTGTTCGATCAGGTAGAGCAGCAGATTACGTCTAACACCAGGCTTTAGGACTTTAGTATTAGACCGCTAAGGCGGGGCGTCAGGTCAGGGTTTCGTCGTCGAAGCCACCGATACGCTCCCGGTTGCCGGGTGTAGTGTCAGCACTACGTTTGTCGTCATTTCCGCATGGGTGATGGTTATCGTGCCACCTGTGTTCGGGGTTCCGAATGCGTCGAAGATCAGGGTGTCCATACCGCTGAAATCGGTGGTCATCGTCAACTGCGAAAGATTGGGGTCGTTGCTCAAATCAACCGTGAATGGTTTCTGATCAACCGGATGGGTAAGGACCTGCCCGAGATTGTCGGTCAGTGTTAGCAGACGCCCGGAGTTTGAAATTGATACGCTTATCGGAGACTGTGTCGTCACCGCAAGATCTTGTGCGTATTGGAAGCTCTGGGAAATGGTTTGTGCGGCGGTTTGTGCGTATTGAGTGGTGTTACCGCTCAATTGCGGGATCGCGATCATGCTGGCAATACCGAGAATCATGATTACGACCAGCAGTTCGGTTATCGTGAAACCGATTATTCCGCGTTGTGTTTTTGGTCTGCGGAACATCGTTGTGCCTCATTGGTTGTTATAAACGATAAACCCGGCCGGGGGTTTGTGGGGCCCCGGCCGGGTGTTTTGTCGTGACTGTTTTATAAGTCAGTTCTACTACTGTTCAGACCGGAGCAACCGTTAATAATCCGTGTGGGCTGCCGTGGCGGCGGAGAAAGACCCGGTCGCTGCAGTGTAGCTCCATCCGGAACCTACTGCACCGTCGCAGAGAACGGCGGCTGCGGCGTCATCGACGAACGGATTGGCCGGGAACTGCTGCATGTAAGGACCGTAGATTCCACCGGCGTTACCGTCCGAATCGGTTTTCGTGGTCAACCCTACGGCGACGTCTGCGGGATATACTCCGTTGTGATGCAGACGATACAGTTCAAGTTGTGCTCGAATTGCCTGTAGATTGGTCGTCAGGTTCGAGAGCTTCGCATCCGATGATGCTTCTGTGAATTGCGGAACAACGATTGCGGCCAAGATGCCAAGGATGATCACTACGATCAAAATTTCAACCAACGTAAAACCTTTTTTGCTGCTATTCATGGTACTTTCTCCAGCTTGCCAGTTTGTCTGGCGTGTTTTTTTTGCGTCCGAGCGCAGTTTGGGATTAAACATATATTTTGTAATTTAAGCTTGGTTTGTGGCACTGCGGGGAACTTCTGTCGTCGTAGCCTTGCCTTCAGACTTTTTCCACTCCTTTCATCATCCGAAAATGGCCTCTGTTTCCTCACTTCAATCTAAGGCTTTCGGCGAACAGGACTCCTGCTTGAATTCCCGTGCAGGCTGTTTCCATAATGTTTATCGGCAAATGAGCGGGCCGATAAAATTAGTTTGAATATTTTTTTTGAAGGGTTTTGCGCCTCTGGTGCGCGTCGCCGCAAGGCAACAGCGTGAACTGTTGCAGACAAGCTAATGGTACGAAACAAATCGGGGTGGGGCAAATTTTTGGGTGAAAATTAGTAAGTATTTTTCTGTACTTTTTTGAGGACGCTCAAGTGCGTGCCTGGCTTGGCGTTATGGGTGGGCGTATTGGCTGTTGTTCGAGAAAAAAGCGTATCATCCGCTGGACGGAAGTGTATGCACAGCAAATCATCGCATGTCGATTCAGTCGAACATTTATAGTCCAAACCCATTATTGATATTCGTAGCCTCTCATCGCGACTCCGGAGGCGAAGTCAAATTCTCGCCCGCCCACGTTAAGCGTAAATTGGACTTTTGCTCTGACGACTGAAGCCCCGTCGGCGACGGTGGTTACGCTGAAAGCGTTTATCTGGACATCGTCGTCTTCTCCAAGCATCGCCATAGTCGGGGTTGTCAGCCCTTGGCCTGTTTCCTGGTAGTTGTAGTAGAGCTTTCCCAGTGAGTCGCTGCCCATGGGGGTGCGATGGATGTATTGGACCTGCTGAAGCCCGCTTCCGTCACGAGGGTTTGTTATCACCAGCGTTGTTACGTCCATCGTTACGCTTTGCCCGTTGTAGGTTCCAGGCTCGCTGCTCTGGGTGAAGCTTACGTTGTCGGCGGTGCGCAGTTGCCGGCTTAAGCGTTCGATCGTACTTCGCGCGCTCTGCATGGCGCGCGTGACTTTATCGTTTTCACTGAACCCGTCCAGCGAAACTTTAACCGCCGTCGCGCCGGCCACCATCAAAATCGCCATAATCGAAGTGGCCAGAATAACTTCGGTGAGTGTGAAAGCCTGTCGCCCAGAGCGTTTGCGATACGATACAACTCGATTTTGCTTATCTATTGTTCTTGTCATGGCGCCACCTCGCCAGTAACGAGCCATCCTGCCTGGAGGATGGATTGTCCATCGTACAGGATGTTGGCCTGGACATATTTTACGTTGGATGAATCGGCGGTATCCACGGTTTCGAGGTCGTTGTTCAGGCGTCTCGATACGGTGATGGTCTGGCTCCAATGGCTTTGATCTTCAAAGTCCATCGCGTCGCCGTTTCCGTCAATACATTCGCTGTAAGTTTGTGTTAGGAGATCATCAAACGGGATAGCGAAGGTGTGTTCACGAATTTCCCTTATCAGGAGTCCGGCCCGAGTGAGCTTATAACTGCTTTCGGTCGCACGGGTTCCTGAAGACAAAGACGTCAACATGCCAGCCATCCCCAAACCAATAAAAATGATCGCTACCGTGGCCTCTGTCAGAGTGAATCCGCCTCGGTCGCTTTGAGTTCTTGCGCGTTTCATTACATTGTTTGCACTCCAGTTGTTATTTCACAAGGCTGGACATCTTGAAGATGGGCAGAATTATGCTCATCGCGATAAATCCAACCACGAATCCCATTAGGATAATCATTATCGGTTCGATCATTCCGGTTACGGTTTTGATCGTTGCTCTCAGCTCTTTTTGGTAGTATTCCGCCACTTCCGTAAGCACGTGCCCGAGTTTACCGGACTCTTCTCCAGCGGCGACCATCTGTATAACATTTTTGGGCAGGATTCCGATTTCCTCAAGCGTCGCCGAAAGCCTGTCGCCTTGCTGGACTGAATCCCGCACCGACAACCACATTTTCTTGTAGACCGCATTTCCCGAAACAGCCGCTGTTATTTCAAGCGTACCGAGCATGTCGACACCGGCTGTGAGCAGTTCGCCCATCGTGTGGACGCTTCGGCTGATGTAGAGGGCTTTGAACATGCGGCTCATAATCGGGACGTGCAATTTAACGTGGTCCAGTGCTATTTGGCCTTTTTCGGTTCTTAGCGAGATTGCCAGCGCCCCACCCAGCATCGCCAGCACGCCTACTATGATATACCACTGGTTTCGCATGAAGGCGCTCATCGCCATCAGCATAATCGTGGGTTTGGGCAGTAGAGCTTCTTTTCCCGCGAACAGTTTTGTGAACTGCGGAAGTACGAACACCAGCAGGAACACCGTGGTTACGATCGCCATTACGCCCAGTATGATCGGATAGACCATGGCGCCTCTGACCATGCTTCGTGTTTCAACCTGGTTTGAGAGGTGTTCGGCGATTCGCCCGAGCATTTTCGACAGGCTGCCCGACATTTCCGATGCGTGCACCATGTTTACGTAGAGTTGGCTGAACACTTTTGGATGCCTGGCCAGCGCGTCTGACAGCGGTAGTCCCGCTTCGACATCCTTGCGAACTTCCTTCAGGACGCTCTGGAATCGCATGTTTGGAACCTGGTCTGCAATCGCGTCGATCGCGTCGCGGATATTAATGCCCGCCTTGAGCATGACCGCAAGCTGCGTGGTGAACGCCTGCACGTCTTTCAGGTTCGGACCGAACTCGATGCGGAACGAGTTGATCTTTTCTACGATGCTCTTGTCAGAACCGGACTTTGTCTTGCTCGGAGTCGGTCTGCCTGAAGCGTTCATTGTTTTTGGTATTGCGCTCATAGTTTAACCTCTGCTTGACAGCAGATTATTCAAATATTCCGGACGAGCGGCGCCGGCCATGCCTTGATCTCGCGTGATGTGACCGGCCATTACCAGGTCTTTCAACGCGTCGTCAAACAGGCGCATTCCGTGCTGCTTGTTCGTTGTTATGATATTCGGTATTTCATGGATGCGGTTCTCTCGTATACAGTTCCGTATCGCCGGGTTGCACAGCATTACTTCACACGCCGGTATCATGCCCGATGTGTCGGCACGCTTGAACAGCGCCGTCGACAGCACCGCCTGCAGCGTTGTCGAGAGCATCGATTGGATCTGGGCCTGCTGTTCGGGCGGGTAGATGTCGATGATTCGTTCGATGGTTTGTGCGGCGCTCTGGGTGTGCAGCGTGCTGAGCACCAGGTGACCGGTCTCCGCCGCGGAAATCGCCGCCGACGTGGTCTCCAAATCTCGCATTTCACCCACGAGTATGATATCGGGGTCCTGTCGCAGAGCATGCTTCAGGCCCGAGGCGAACGTGGTCACGTCGCTCCCGACTTCTCGCTGTTCGATAACGCTTTTCTTCGACGCGATCTCGTATTCGATCGGGTCTTCCAGGGTGATGATGTGGTGCGCGTACATCTCGTTCATCGCGTCTATCATCGACGCCAGAGCGGTCGACTTTCCGCTACCGGTGGGGCCTGTAACAAGCACCAACCCGCGCGGGCAGGTCACCAGCGATTGGGCCACCGCCGGGAGGTTCAGTTTGTCCAATGGCGGAACGCTGCTGGAAATCGCGCGAAACGCCATGGCTACGGTGTTTTGCTGGAAGTGAGCGTTTACGCGGAAACGCCCCATTCCTGGCAGGGCCGCTGAGAAGTCCAGGTCGCGATCCCTCAGGAAATCCTGATAGCGTTCTTCAGAGACCAGTTGTTTGACGAACCCATCTGTCTCTTCGGGGGTCAGGACGTCGAATTCTTCGATCGGTCCGAGTTCGGTGTGGATGCGAAGCAGGGGCTTCAAACCGGCCACGAGATGTACGTCGCTGGCTTCGCGTTCGAGCGACATTTTCATTATGCTTTGTAGATCGTTCAAGGTTTTTGTCCGTTCTGTCCGTTTTGTCAGTTTAGCTTTCGGTGATTCGTATGAGTTCGTCCACGGTGGTCTGTCCGGCGAACGCTTTCGCCAGCCCGTCGTCTCTTAGAGACCGCATTCCCTGGGCGTTCGCGGCGGCTTTCAAATCGCCCAGCGATGGGCTTCGCGTAATGATGTCGCGCAGTTCCTGGTTGAGCACCAGCAACTCGTAGATGCCGATTCGTCCTTTGTACCCGGTGTGATGGCAGATCTCGCATCCGGTCCCGCAATACAGCGTGCCTGGTTCGGCGTTGTGTTTGTCGAGATAAGCCGCCGTCGCTCCGGGTATCGTCGTGAGTTCTTCTTTGCAGTTCTCGCATATGCGTCGCAGGAGCCTCTGGGCAAGCGCCCCGTTGACCGCGGCGCTGATAAGGTAAGACTCGATTCCAATATCGACCAGACGCGTGATACTCGACGGCGCGTCGTTGGTGTGTAGCGTGCTGAGCACCATGTGCCCGGTGAGAGCGGCTTGGACCGCCACTCGTGCAGTCTCTTCGTCGCGTATTTCACCGACCATTATGGTGTCGGGGTCCTGACGCAGCAGGCTTCGCAAAGCCGCCGCGAAAGTCATCCCGATACTCTCGTGGACCTGCACCTGATTCACCGACGCAAGATCATATTCGACCGGATCCTCCACCGTGCAAATGTTCAGTTGCGACCCGTCCATTACCTGAAGGGCCGAGTAGAGTGTCGTCGATTTTCCACTACCGGTAGGGCCTGTGACCAGAACGATTCCGTGCGGTTGGAGAATTTCCGATCGGAAGGCCTCCAGCGTGGTTTGGGCCATTCCGAGTTGCTCGAGTCCTACTGAAATCGCCCGTTTGTCGAGTACACGAATAACGCATTTTTCACCGTGCGATATAGGCAGCATCGAGATACGCAGATCAACCTGTTTGCCGCCTACGTTTGCCCGGATCCGCCCGTCCTGGGGCAGGCGTCGTTCGGAAATGTCGAGGTTCGCCAGAATCTTCAGGCGTGAGATTACCGCCGGGTGCATTTTGATCGGCGGGGCGGGCTTGGCGAACAGCACCCCGTCTATGCGAAGCCGAACATGCAACTCCTTCTCACGCGGTTCAATGTGAATATCACTGGCGCCGTCGTTAACCGCAGTTGCGATCAGTGAGTCAACAAAGTTTATTACCGGTTCGCTCTTGGCTGGACGCCATGCCGATACGTTCCCCTTATCGGTGGGACCCGTTGCCTGCACCGGTCCCTTTTTCGATTCGGCTTCGGTCTCAGCGGGCTTTTCCTGCTGAAGTTGTTGCTTAGTGGTTTCCTGGTCAGCTGCCGCCTGCACTGCGGGGCTTGTGACCCATCGGAAACCTTTGTCAAACGCTTTAGGCACGAGTAATTCCTTTGGAGCTTACCGATCTTACGGTTATTTCTTTAGTCTAAGTACGAACGACAGGTTCTTCCTCTTGAGCTGCACCTGATCGTTTCCAATTTCTGCGACGGTCCATCCTGCGATTTCCTGTCCGACGGTGATTAGCTTGTCGGAGATAATCGCCAGCTGCCTGTCTTTTGCGATGACAATCGACTGCAATTTCAGGGCTTCGGCTTTTTGTATTGCTTCGGCGCCGGGGGTCGGTCCGCGCGTTTTAACTGTTTCAACCGGTTCGGTTTCGTCTTTCTGCTCGGGTACGAGCAGGAACGGATTGTTCTTCAGTTCCTTCAGCGGAACCTGGCGTTTTGCCGTACCGGTCAACATCTCTCGGGCCAGTTCGACTGGGCTGAGTTCCGGTTTGGTGTTTTTGGCGTCGGCGTTTTTAACTGTCGGCGACTTGGCCTGGAAATGCAGGACCGCAGCGTCGACTATCGTTTCGCTTACCTGCTGCATGGGATCGGGCGGCGCTTCCTTTCCCTGGATCGACATGAAATACACCACGCCCATACCGGCCAGGAACAGAACCGCCAACACGAGATTGGCTCGCTTCTGCGCGCTGGCGGAATCTTCGACCGGCGAGCCTGTGCTTGTAATGCCTATCGCCTGGTGGGTTTCTTGCGTTTCGGGCTGTGCAGCGGGTTCATTATCGGCCAGAAACTCACCGGTCAAACCGGCTTGGTTCATATCTTGGTTGCCCATTTTTCACCCTCTTGCTTGCGTTCAAAGAAAATCGAAAACTCTATAGTCGCCGAGACCAGACCACTGTGCTCTTTGTCCTGCGATTTCAGTATCATCTGCCTGACTCGCATGATCCGCGATTGGGCCTCCAGGTCGATCATGAACGAATAGAGACCGTTGAAGTTGCCTTCAAGCTGGATCAGCACGGGCTGCTCACCGTGCGGGCCTGCTCCGCTTGTAAACTGCTTGTCCTTACGCGGTGGAATCGTTCGCAGCGAGGTCGGTGAAAGCTTGTTGGACTTCGCCAAACGCCATACCTCCCTGACGATCTGATCGATGTCCTTCTCGTCGGGAAGGCGAGAGCGGAAGATTGCGACTGCTTCCTTGCTTTCGGCGATCTCGGTTCGGAGATTCCCGATCGCGCCTGACAACTGCTTCTTTGCGAACAGTTTGTTTAACTTGGCCTGCTTGGCGGTGATATTCGCCTTCAGCTCGGTCTGGCGGCGTTGGCGGGGGGCAAACTCCAAATGCCACGCTGCCATCGGAATGGCCAGCAAAACCAACGCAAAAATCAATTCTCGCGGATTTGGCTTCATTTTTCTGTTCCTGATAATACGTTCTGGGCCAGCTTGCTCGAAGCGGGCTCTTGGAAATCGGGCGTACCTTCGGTGATGATGGGATTCTGATGGCTGAGACGCCATTGCTTGGCCATCATCTGGATGTCTATCGACTTTTTCAGCAGGCATTTAAGGCGGAACTCACGTAGCCCGTACAGGTGCTCGGGAACCTCGCGACCGTTCCCGCCCTTGCCCGGATCGTAGTGCTGGGTGTATGAGAGATCCACCGACCGGGTAAGCCCGCTGTCAGTCAGATTCGCCAGATAGCGTGCGACCTGGAAGTCTGTGTGAGCCAAACCAATAATCTCCACGGTAACCTTCGGTTCCGCTGGCGCCGCGGGCGGAGGGGGGGCTTGGTTCTTCTTCTTTGTGGTCTTAACCGCGAGTTTCGCCGCGGGGGCCTTCTTCTTCTTGGGCGGAGGGTCGAAACGCGAGTCGAGTGTTACGCTCTTCAGCGACACTCCGTCGGGGCGGGCGTTTGTAAGCACCGCCAGCACAATGCTTTTGGGCACCGGGTCCTGAAGGTCCTCGATGCGTTTCTTCTTTTTCTGCATCGTTTGCTTCTGGGCGGTTAGAGTTTGCATCTGCGAGATCGTCTGGGCGGCCTGGGCGTACGAGCGGTCCAGGTTGTCCATTACCGATTGGGTCTCATTGGCTTTGGATCGCGAGACCATCGACGCGCTGACGATTCCAGCCATTACCACAGCGAACAGGGCAACGCATATAACGTTCGTGCGACGCCCTTGTCGGCGTTGGTAATAGTCTTGCGGTAGTAAGTTTATAAGACTCATGATGTTCTCTTATGCTGCCGTTTCAATCGAAGCCCCTACGCTGAGTCCCAGTGCGACCGACCAGTCGGGACAACGAGGCGTTCCAGGTTTGCTGTGATTACTGGTGTCTTCCATTGTTGCTCTCGGAAGCGGCGCCAGATTGATGTCCTTTATCCCCAGCAGGGGATTTCCAATCTGGCCCGACAGACCAAGGCGAACTGCTAATTCATTGCAGACACCCTGGTTATATGCTCCACCACCGGTGAATACGACCCGGTCGATATCCTTTTTCCCGCTGACCGATTCGACGTATTCGAGGCATTGGCTTATCTGCGCTACGAGATCCGAAAGGCAGTCGGCTTCTTCTTCCTGCTGACTTTCGAAGACCACGCTTGCAAGCTGATCTTCAGCGTCGGGTGAGGGGTGCAACTCCTGATCGTCAGCGTCCATCTCCGCTTCCTGGGGTTCTGGGCTGTCGGTTTCCTCGAACGCCTGTCCGATCGTAGCGGTCAAATTCCGCGCGAATTCCATCTTCGGACCGCAGGAAAGCACTACCTGCGTGCTGGTTACGCCAAGATCGACGAACAGGTACGAACGGTCCATATCCGCAGAACGACGCAGCAGACGCGAGAAGCATTCCAGAATCGCACACGACTCTACGTTCAGCCCGGCGATCTTGATCTTCGCGTCGCGGGCGAGCTTCAGATACTCAGAAGCGATATCACGCGAAACTCCGAACGCTATTACCTCTTCCTTCGATAAACCGTCCTCGTAAACTTCGTGGCCGGTCATAATGTGTTGAATTACAGTGTTTTGTACGTCAATCGGATGGTCGAAGAACATCTCGGCTTTGTCTTGAAGCTCCCAGTTGACCGCGTTTTGGATATCCTGAGGGGTCTCCAGGCATTCGCGAGGGATGCTCAACGGCTGGACGAAGCAATCGCGGGCCGGTAGGGCGATAATGCACTTGCGTCCGTGGAAGCGATTATGCGAGAGCATTTCATGGATTTCGGCGAATCGGCGGCGCCTGTCGGCCTGATGACCTGAGGGGCCCGCAGCAATATTTTCTTCGAAACCGGGCGTTTTTACCGTATCGACTGCGACTAAACGCATGTCTTTGGACCCTCGCTCGACCAGCCTGACCTGTGCCAGCGTGATGCTCGACGAACCGATATCCACACCGATTGGCAGGTGCGGCGATCCAGTTAAATGTCTTGCTGCTAACGACATAAGCGACACTCCTTACGCTTGCGAAATCTCTGTCTCCAACGCGGTATTCAACTACCGCAACCGGCGGGTTCGACCTATATAAGAGTACGATACCCTCCTTATGTCGGCGAATTCGTAGGGCGGATTGATTTACACATAAAAGTAGTGGAGTGTAATTAATCGAAAAAAAACATAAATCCGTAGCCCAAGCGGAGAAGCGATAATCGACAATTTTCCAGCTCCCAGTCACAGGCCCTAATTCCAACCTCGTCCCGGGCCGTTTCGGTCTCAAATGCAGTCCCCAATCCCACTTTATTCCTGTTTCAGGTCAAACCTAAAGCCTGCGGCATCCTGCTGCGGGACAAACATCCAGCCCCACCCTACGCCAAGTCGTGCATTCCGCCCTGCGCCAGTGGCTCGGTTCCGTTTGACTCAGCGTTTATCCCGTCTGACGCCCCGGCTTGGGAATTATATGTGGTCTGAATTTTCGGCGTCCTGCCCGCAGCAGGATGCTGTGGGTTTTGGGCGATGGTGGGGTGTGTGGCGAATTTTCGCACCGGCAATGACGCTTGCACGACGTCCAGTTGATGTTCACATATGCTTCACACATTTGGGCTTGTGTACATATACCATTAAAACCGTAACAATCGGTCAGTTTGTCTAAATTAACGCCGACTAGGAGCAGCGTGCAATTGTTGTAAGTTGCTGTTATGTAATTGATTAGATTTGGTGACGGTGCGTTGGTGTACGGTTAGTTCGATTTGTCTGGTCGCATTTGCGGAGGTTTACAACCGGGTGGTTTTCGGGGTGTTGTGAACTTTGGGGCGGGGGGGGGGGAATTCCCGGGAACGCCGATCTTCTGATCGGCTTTT
>JABGPF010000396.1 GCA_018645065.1 Phycisphaerales bacterium | reverse complement strand
GATCATCGCGATGACCGCCAACGCCATGAAAGGCGACCGCGAGGAATGCCTGGCTTCGGGAATGGACGACTACGTCGCCAAACCGATCAGCCCGCACAAACTGGCCGAGGCCATTGAACGAAATCTTCCTGACGAGCCCTCTCAGGCCGAAACGCCGACCTCGTCCGCTCAGGGCGAAAATTCCCCCGAGGCCATCCAGTCGGAATACGTCGACGATCCGGACTTAGCGGATATCATCGATGAGTTCGTGGCGGGTTTGCCTGACACTTTTTCGAGAATGCGTGAGGCGATGGCGAACAACCATTATGAAAGGCTGCGGAGGCTGGCCCATCAGCTCAAGGGGTCCGGCGGAGGGTACGGGTATCCTCAGTTGACCGATGGGGCCAGGATCATGGAAGACGCCGCCGAGGCCAAAGACGTCGAGGCGGCCATCCTGACGATGAACCAACTGGAAACATTGTACAGGGCGATCAAGGCCGGTTGCCAGGCCCACGCCGTGGCGAAAGGAGCCAAATCATGAAGATTCTGATAGTCGATGACAGCCCTCACGCACTGGTCCTGGCCAAGGCGCGGTTAAGCTCGGAAAACCTTGAACTAATCACGGCCGACTGTGGGACTGTGGGGCTGGAAATGGCTAGAGGCCAGAAACCGGACCTGATCCTGCTGGACGTCGACATGCCGGACATGTCGGGTTTTGATGTTTGCAGAGCGATGAAAAGCGAGATGGACCTTTGCATGATTCCGATCATCTTCCTCACCGGTTCTGACGATGTGCAAGACAGGGTCAAAGGCTTGAACCTCGGCGCTGTGGACTACGTGACCAAACCGTTCGACGGATTTGAATTACAGGCTCGCGTGAATGCAGCCCTGCGGACCAAACACATGCAAGATCTGCTCATCGAGCACGCGCATATCGATCCGTTGACAGGAATGTCGAACCGCCGGGCGTTAACCAAGCGTCTGAACCGGGAATGGTCGCGAGTGCAGCGGCACGGTGGGACGATGTCCTTAATCATGGCCGATCTGGATCACTTCAAGCATATCAACGACACCTTCGGTCACAGCATTGGTGACAAGGTTTTGCAGGAGGTTGCAAAAGCAATTACCGCACAATGCCGCAACCTCGATCTGCCAGCGAGATACGGTGGAGAGGAATTCGCCATCGTTGTTCCTGATGGAACAGCAGAGCAGGCGACGGTCCTGGCCGAGCGATGTCGCCAAGCCATTACCAACACACAGGTGACTGTCGGAAGTCAAGAGGTCCGGGTCACAGCAAGCCTTGGTGTTGCTGATACAGCGGACGCACCCTCCACTGAAGCCTTAATAGCAGCGGCCGACCAGGCGCTTTACCAAGCCAAACAAGCCGGTCGCAACCGATGCGCCATTGCCAGAGGCGCCGCAGAAGCTCCCGCCACGGTGTAGTTCTCCCGATGGAACGCCGCGACAATCGTTGCTATGCTATCCTGCGTACCTCCTACAAACTCTCTCCGTAGCTCCAGCCCTTCCGCACGGGTTCTTTCACGAAGGCGTTCAGTTCTTTGTGGTTGGTGATCTTGCCCGCCTTGGCGTCCCACTCGATAGTGGTGTTGAAACGTTGAGCCAATACGCCCAGCAGAGCTATCTCCGTCAACTTCGAGGCATAGTCAAAGTTTGAGCCCGGTTCCGGTCCGTCGCCTTTTATCGCTGCGATCCATTCCCGGAACGGTCCGCCCTTTACTCGCGGGATTGTCTCTGCCGGCGGTTTGGCCTTCCAGGCGGCGCGGACCCCCACCGGCATGATCGCCGGCTGGCCTGCATGCGTCCCGCAACCGATCAGTCCCTTCGAACCGACCATCCAGCATGCTCGCCCCATGCTGCGTGCGTGTTCCACGCCAAACTTATCGATCCGCCCCACCTTCTTCCAGTCCTGCGGACCGTCGAACCAATGCAGTGTCACCGGTCCGCGTTTGCCCTTGGCGGGGAAGGTGTATTTTATGTGGCTTCGGGTCGGGATAATTCCGTTCAGGGATTTTTGGCGCTGCACGCATTCGATTTTCGTCGGCGGGTCCAGGTCCATCGCCCATACCGGCGTGTCCATGGTATGACAACCCCAGTCACCGAGCATGCCCGAACCGAAATCATAAACCGCCCGCCACTTCTTGGGAAGATACTCCGACCAGAACGGCCGGCTCTTCTGCGGTCCCAACCACAGATCCCAGTTGAGCGTGTCGGGCACTTTTGAAACCGGAGGGGGCATGGTTTTGGGATTGCAAAAATGCGACCCGCCCATGCCCGGACCACCGTTGCCTGCGAAAACTTCGCTCACCTCACCGATCAGACCGCTGCGATAGGCCTCCACTGACCTGCGGATACCGTCGCCGGCGTGGCCTTGGTTGCCCATCTGCGTCATAACTTTGTATTTGTGCTTGGCCTTTTGCAGCGTGCGGGCCTGCCAGATGTTGTGGGTCAACGGTTTCTGAGTATAAACATGAATTCCCCGCTCCATGCATGCCAAAGTCGCCGCAAAATGCGTGTGGTCAGGAGTGGAGATCACGACCGCGTCGATCTCCTTGTGCATCTTATCAAGCATGACACGAAAATCCTCGAAGAATGGCTGCTTTTTCGTACGCCAATTCTTCATATTTTCGGCGCAGACCGCCCTGTCAACATCGCAAAAAGCCACCAGGTTCTCGTCTTTGCATCCCTGGTTGTAAGGTTGCTGTGCGATCCATCCGCCAGAACCGATAAAGGCTATGTTAAGCTTGCCGTTGGTCGATGTTGACGATTTACCAATGCTGAATCTCGGAAAAAGCGTACTAGTAGCAGCCGCTCCGGCTGCGGCCATAAATGTTCGTCGTTTCATCATTCGCACCTCGTGTTAAGTGGATGAATATTCAGTAGCTGAAATAAAGAGTTTTTCTGCGCCATTCTCCAGCACCAGCGGTTTCCTGACGCTCAGGATACTGGTGCTTCCTAAGGTGGAACATTGTAGTGTATCCTTGCCGCACCAACAACAAAGTATTGCAACACACTCCTGTCGCCAGCCATCGAGCAACGTCCAAACCGCAACTTCAGCTTGCCAAACACACCGCACCGGATACAATGAACGTATGCACTCCACGATCGTCGTTGGAAAGTCGCTACCCAGAATGCCAAAATCGCTGTAAAGCGAAATTCCGGATAGATGCTAACGCATATTTGCACTGTCCGCCAAACCGATTGGCGAGGTTAAAAAGGAAACATAGACATGAAGATCACAAGCAAAAAAGCAGCACTCGTTCTGACCGCCCTGATATTCTCCACCCTGACTGTACTGGCCGCCACTGCGCCGCAGACACTGCCCGATCCCGACGGCAGACATGCCGACATGTCCAAGCCCGTACAGGTTTACATTCTGCTAGGCCAGTCCAACATGGTGGGCGCGGGCAGAGTATCCGGTGCGAAGGAAGGCACCCTTGAGAACGCAGTCAAGACCAAAAAGAAATACCCTTACCTTGTGGATGACGCCGGACAGTGGACCGTCCGCATGGACACGCGATACGTGCGTGTCATGGGCAGCGGTACGGGCGCTATACGACGCTTCAACAACGAATGGATGACCGTCAAGGGCGGAAGGATCGGACCGGAGCTCGGTATCGGCCATCACGTAGGAAACACCGTCAAGGCGCCGGTAATGATCCTCAAGAGCTGCATCGGCAACCGCAGCCTCGGATGGGACCTGCTGCCCCCAGGAAGCAAACAATACGAAGGCGAAGTAAAGGACAGAAAAACCGGCGCAACGAAAACCTACGTTTATGCGGGTTATAAAGATTCGCCTGACAAATGGGAAAAAGGCACCGAACCGAAGAGGATCGGCTGGTACGCAGGAATGCAGTACGACGGCGACGTCGCCAACGCCAAGACAGTGCTCAAAGAGCTCGAAAAACACTACCCCGGCGCCAAAGGGTACGAAGTCGCTGGTTTCTTCTTCTGGCAGGGTGACAAAGATCGCTACAACACCGCACACGCCACCCGCTACGAGCAGAATCTCGTCAACCTTATCAAGCAGTTGCGCAAAGACTTCAAGGCCCCCAAGGCGAAGTTCGTAGTCGCCACCCTCGGCCAAACCAAAAAGGACGCCACCGGCAATGAAGGACTTATACTCCAGGCACAGCTCGCCGTTGACGGTAAGAGCGGAAAGTACCCGGAATTCAAGGGCAACGTTTCCACGGTATACACCAATCCTGTCAGCATGGGCGGCGCCTCCAACGGACACTACGGCAACAATGCCGAAACCTACATGAACGTAGGCGAACTCATGGGCAAGGCG
>JABGPF010000395.1 GCA_018645065.1 Phycisphaerales bacterium | reverse complement strand
AGGCGAGCTCGCAAGGGGAGCACCACCGCACATAAAATACCGGGGCTGAAGATATCGGGGGAAGTGAAGATCAAAACTGTCCCGGACCAAAGTTGCAACGTAGCCGCAGTGCTGCCCGGCCGCGGAAAACTGGCCGGCGAAACTATTGTCGTCGGTGCGCACTGGGATCATGTCGGACGGATGGGCGCGACCAAAGGGCCCCATTTCCCCGGAGCCGACGATAATGCATCAGGCTCATCGGGCGTTTTGACCCTGGCTAAACGACTCGTTGAGCGAGCGAAAAAAGACAACTCGAAGAACCGCCGAACGGTTGTAATAGCGTTTTTCGGGGCTGAGGAAATGGGGCTTTGGGGTTCCAGGCACATGGCGGGGAATCTAAAGGAACTCGGGCGCCACGCCAATGTAGTTGCGATGATCAACCTCGACATGATCGGACGCCTGAGGGATAACAACGTGTCGTTATGGGGCGTGGATCTGGGCGGCCAGTGGGCCAAGCTCATTCGAGCCTCATCGAAGAACAGCGGGCTGAAACTCAGGCTCTACGGACCGGGCTTTGGTCTCAGCGATCACGCGAGTTTCCACCGTTGCAAAATCCCCGTCGCCAACTTCAGCACGGGCCTGCACCCCGACACGCACCAACGATCAGACACCGCCGACAAGATAAACTCAACCGGAGCGATCCGCATACTGAACGTCGCCGACAAACTCCTGGAGACCCTGGCGACCCGCACAGAAGCAATCCCCTACGACGGGCCGAAATAGGCGGTCGCTATTTGGTTCTAAGGTTTCTTGCCCGATTTTGGGCGGGGTTTGTTGGACAGTTCGTAGAGTGTTCCGTCTGCGGTTAGTATCAGGAGATCGTCCTGCCGGTCGCGGTGGAGGTCTATCGATGTCCAGGGCGTCTGGGCGGTTATTTTGAGTTTCGGCTGGGCTTTGGGGTGGACAGCTATCTCACCGCCGGAATCGTAATCGCACAAGAATGTTCCGTAACCTCGGTTCACCATGAGCATCCCGCCAGTGTCGCAGATTATCAGCATGTCCAGGCGTTTATCGCCGTTTACGTCCAGCGTGGTTATCAGCGGGTTCTTGAATCCGTCGGCGTAGCGTTCGTAATATTTTTTGAGATTCACGCCTGTGAGTCGTTCGAAGTCGGCTGGCGCCCCACCGGTCGGGTCGAGTGAATATCGCGTAACTCCGCTTTGGCGAACAGCCAGAACGCTCGGCGAACCGGTGTCGCCAAAGTTACCAAACGCAGCGGCAACCACCGGCGTGTCAGCCGGCCAGAGCTGCCGCGCCGCCACGGTCTCCCAGGGCTTGCCCGAGCTTGACTGCCTGAACTCCTGCAATTTGCCCGATGCGGACAGGAAATACGCAGCCAGTTTCCTGCTGCCTGATCGCTGACCTCGGACGTAAGCAACGGTAGCCGCCAGCGGTTTGTCGCCGCTGGCTAATTTCGCCAGGGGCAGTTTAATGGTCTGGGTTTTCGTGCGGGAGTCCAGCAATATCGTATCGCCGAAGATGTAGTCCATCCTCCCGTCGTGATCGAGATCCAAACTCGCTCGCCAGGCGACCGGTCCGGACTCCAGGCCCCATTTCTCCGTCGTGTCGGTATAGCCCTCTTTCCCGCTAGTGAAACGTCGGATATTTTTATCCGTACCGACCAGCAGATGATGCGTCCTGCTCCGCCCGGCGTCGCTGGCGATAATCCATCGCGGGTTGGTCACATCCAATTTGGCGATTTTGCGAAGCGGGCTGCGGAAGAACGCCACATCGGTGCTGTCGAGTATGGGCTTCTCACCGGCGGCGACTTTCTTGACGATGCTCACCAGCGCCGCGGTCCGTCCGGGGAAGGTTTGCTTTGCGTCATGCTTTTGGACTACTCGCCACAGTTGCGGCTTGGCGCTACTGGCCCGTTTGGCCAGCAGCCATGTGTCGGCCAGGTGCAGAATCGCCATCGTCCCGCCGCGTGCCTTACCGACAAACAGAACAACGGGCGCATCTTTGGCGACCTTAGCGATCAGGCCGGCCGGCGTGACGATCTGTATGCGAATAGCCTCGCCCGGCGACTCACCGCGGAGCGTGCTTGTGATTTTAACGTTGACCAGTCGGCTGGTGGGCGTGAGGTCGCTAACCGAACCGATGTAGACGGCTTTGGAGGTCCCGTAGATTCTCGACACGGGCATTTTGACCTGTATCACCGCCGAGGCGATCGCTGGCGAAAAAAGTGCGGCTGCTAGTATGCTGATAACTATCTTTCGCGAGTTTGTCAAAACGCATTCTCCTTCATGCAATACGCAAAATCCATCGCAAGGCGAACATGACCGGCAAGTACGCCAGCAGATACGCCAACAACCATCCGGCGTCCCATTGATTATCGCCAAACCATGTCAGCGGAGTCCAGAAAAAACGCTTGGTCTCCGGCGGCGGATAGATCACTCGCCCAGAGACAATCGGTGAATCGGGATCGGCGAAAACCTCGCTGGCCGCCGGTGGGTAACGATCGCCCAAAACGATATTCAACCTCAGCGGCGAGGCGCCGGGTGTCGAAATAGTAACCGGGAAACGGCCGGAGGCGTCAGGCGGGGTTTTGATCTCCCACATGACGTTCTGCGGCGCCAGGCCGCCTGCGATATATTTTTTCAGCTCGCCGCGAAGGTCGCCGACCGGCTTGTCGGAGTCGACCAGATCGGACCACAGCGCGTCGGGCGCCGCGGCCAGTTGGTTCAGCGCATCGGCAACCGGAGGCGGAGTGCAGCTTGTCGGCGACGTGTCAGCCAGATACGCAGGAGCCTCGACCGACAGCGTAACGGCCTTGTCATGCGCAGCGTCAATCGAAGCCACCACCCGCACAGGCGTCCCGGGCGCCGCGTTCCAACTGGCTGGGTCCACGCGGCCGGGGAACCAGAGGAACATCATTATCATCGGCCCCAACAGCAGGCCTATCGGGAGCATCGCAGCGGCGAGCAGGCGAACGTTGACCGGAGCGGCAAGGCGTTTCAAAGCCGCACGCCGCGGTGATTTTTCGGGCAAGTCGCTCGCCTCAGCCATTAACAACGCCGCGCGCCGCTTGGCCTCGTGAAGTTGACGATTATCGACCAGCAACCATTGAATTATCATCGTAAGGGCGGCCAGGCCAGCGGCGGCGACTATCACAACGCCCTGGACTCCCCAAACAGAAACAACGGGCCAGAGAATCGCATCGAGGGCTTCCATAGACGGTTGATAAAGCCAGCTGTCAGGCCAACACAACACCGCCAGCAGATAGGCGCCCCAAACCACGAGCGAAACATTTCGCAGACGCGATGTTCCGCGCTCCCATGCCGATCTGGGCGGTGGAGCGGAGGATGAGCTTATGCGAACATCATCTGGCGATACGCCTCGTTTCTCGACCGCTCCGAGCTTACCAACGCTTCCGCTGTGCCCGTCGACGGCGACGGTTCGCCCTTCTGTCAGCAGGTTCGTCGCGTCGGGCAGAACAACTGCGGGGATCCCCATTTCTCGGGCGACTATCGCCCCGTGCGACAACGCCCCGCCGCATTCGAGCACCAGGGCGGCTGCGTTTACGAACAGCGGCGTCCAGGCCGGGTCGGTCGAGCGGCAGACCAGCACGTACCCCCGCCCCAAATTGCCCGCCTCGTTCAGCGATCTTACGATTCGCACCGGCCCTGAAGCGTGCCCAGCCGAGAGTTCATATGCGTCGTAGCTTTCGGCGATATCGCGGGTGGGCGGGCGGCCTAGCGATTCGATCGACGATTCGTCGATAACGCGCGGAAGTACAATTCGCGACTCGGCGTTGTAGTCATCCTTGCGCTGATCGATTATATCCTGGTGAACCTCGCCGGTGGCCAGGGCGTCGCAAAGTTCGGTCGCAGTCAGATAGTAAACATCGTCGCCGAGCCCCAATCGCCCTGCCGCTTCGATCGCGACATCCCGCAGCAGATCGTAACCGAGCATCAGATAATACTTACCGTCCTCGCGGAACGGGATGTATCGCCTGAGCAGGTCCAGCAGAGCGTCGAACCGTCGGCGGAGGGCGCCGCTGAGCGAGTTCCGCAACTCCAGTGCTCTTGAATACACCTGCTCAACGTGCGCCTGATGGAGAGCGATGGGGTCTTGCCCGCCTTCGAGGCGTCGAGCCATTTCTTCGACCTGGTCGGGTATCTCACGCCATCGCGGCGAGGCGAGGTCAAGTTCGTCCGGTCCGCGGTGCCCGTAGCGGCTCAACCACTGCTCGACGGTCGTCTCACCGCTGACAATCGCAAACAAGCCCGCATTGGCCTGGAGGGTTTTGTCAGGCGACGGC
>JABGPF010000394.1 GCA_018645065.1 Phycisphaerales bacterium | reverse complement strand
CCCGCAACCTCCGGATCGACAGTCCGGTGCTCTAACCAAATTGAGCTACGGTCCCGTGCTTCTTTTCGTCGCGATCAGTTCAACAACAAACAACCGCGAGTCAGGTAATATACAGTTTCTCAAGCCGGTGTCAACACCCCATCGACGAAAAGTTGAAAAAAGTGTGTTTTGACGGTAATTTTTTTCCCACACCCCCGACGCCAGACGAGCAATCAGCCGCCGTCTATCGCCAACAATCGCCCGCAGTTATGCGTATTGGGGCGCCATATCAGCTACATACAAACCTTCCCACGGGCTAGGTCCCCTGGCAGCAGCGGCTCGCCGAGCCGACTCGAGATGATCGAGATATTCTGCAAGCTCCACGCTCTTGAATTTCGAAAGAAACTCCGGCGCAGCGCTTCGGTTAAACTGTAAAATTCCGTCAATAATTTCGCGTTTCGTCATTCCAATAGCCTCTATATCCAAAATAACAGGCGCCCTGCCGCCACTAACCTTTCTTATCGTCCGCAAACCGCAAAAATCATTAGAACAATCGTCAAAGACGATCAAAACGCACAATTGCTTTGTAAAAACCACAGATACAGGCGCCGTATTGTCCGAAAGCGATTTGAGAATCTCTTTGGCTGTTGGGAGTTAAAACCCGTATACTTTCGCCAATGGATCATGATCAGAAAATACAATCCTGGGTGAGCGATATTGAGTTCGAGCGGGTCGGACCGGTGAAAAGCGCGTTGAAACGCGTGCTGATGAATCCGCTGGTGAACTACTTTCCGTCCAGCGCGATGAAGGCTATCCTGCGTTTTGCAAAGTGCGAACTGGCCCAGTGCAACTGGGACGATCCGGGCGGGTGGAAGTCGATGGTGATAAGCTACCACGGTAAACCCACGCAGATCGCCGATAAGATACTCGTCAACGGCGGCGCGATGAGCATGGCGTTGCGGAACCGGCGCCTGCTGGCTGGGAGACTGCTGGCGAAACTCATCACACAGGCCGACGAAACCAGCGACATACCCGTGCACGCATTGTGCCTCGGAGCCGGACCGGGCAGGATCATTATAGACGCACTGCTTCAATCGCCCGACACCGCACACGCCACGCTGGTCGACATAAGCTCAGACGCGTTCGACTACGGGCGGGAATTGGCGGAAAGTTCCGGCCTGGCTGATCGCGTAAAGTATGTAAAGGGCGACGTGCGCGACGTCACTGATGTCCTGGACCCCCCGCCGGTAGTCGTGAAGATGATCGGGATCTGCGAATATCTAACTGACGAGCAGATCGTCGATATCCTGAAATCGCTGTCAGGCGTAATGGCGCCGGGCGGTTCGGTGGTTTTCAACAGTATCTCGACGGCCCACGGGACCGATCGATTCTTCCGACGGGTGATGGGCCTGCATATGATCCATCGAACGCCCGAGCAGTTATCCGCCCTGTTCGCACAGGCCGGCTTCGGAGAATTTGTCTCGCTCCCAGAACCGCTTGCCATTTATCATGTAATCGTCGCTCGCCTCGCCGACCAGAAGGCCTGAGCGTTAAAGGAATATAACTATATGTCCAGCATCTCCGTGCCATGGAGTGATAAACCGCTCGAAATGGACCTTCCAGACAACTGGTCGGTCCAGCAGACCGCTGACAGTCAATTAAGCCCGGGACGGGAGAACTGGCCCGACCGCCTTGCTGCTGCTCTCAACAAACCAGACACCGCCCTTCCGCTGGCCAAACTCCTGGCTGCGCGACCCAACGGGCGAATCGTCCTGGTGATCGAAGATATCACCAGACACTCACCGGTCCCGAAAATACTCGAAACGGTTATGCGGGAAATCCGCTGCGCCAACATCGCAGACGAGCAAGTCGAAGTCGTTTTCGCAAACGGAATGCACCCTCCGATGACCGCCGAAGAAGCCGAGCAAAAACTCGGCCCGGAAATCGACAAACTCAAGTGGCACAACAATCCGTGGAGCGATAAGAAAGAGTACGTCTCGGTGGGCACGGCGGGAAAGATTGAATATTTCGTCAACAGGCAAGTCGCCCAGGCGGATCTCAGGATCGTCATTTCGGCGGTCTGCCCGCACCTGCAAGCCGGTTTCGGCGGCGGGTTCAAAATGATATTCCCCGGATGCAGCCACCTGGACACTATCCGCCCTCTGCACAAACTCGGACTTACCCGAAGTGCAAAGCAACTGGTGGGAACCGAAGCGGAAAAGAACCCGATGCGTGCGGCGATAGACGCAGGCGGAAGGCTGCTGGACGAATACAACGGCGTGACCTTCGCGGTGCATTACATGCTGGACGACGATGACCGCCCGGTGCACATAGGCGCAGGCGACCCGATATCAACCCAGCGAATGCTCGCTAAGCAGTGCTCCATCGCTTGCGGGATAATCACACCGGCGCCGCTGGCCGACGTGCTGATAACAAACGCATTCCCACGCGACTTCGATTTGTGGCAGTCGTTCAAAGCCGTAGCCAACACACGCTGGGCGGCCCGTCCGAACGGGGTGATAATATGCCTCTCACGCTGCGAGGCCGGACTCAACGGAATGGACCCGCCGAAGTGGCCTGTATCGGCGAAATGGACAAGACGAATCGTAAGGTGGCTCGGTCCGGAGGGCTTATGTGCGCTTCTGATGCGCCTGGTGCCGAGCCTGGCTGGTGATGCGGGATTCTTCGTGCGAATGGGCCTGCAGACGATATATCGAAACCCGATTTTCCTGGTGGCCAAATCGCTGCACGACACAGGTGCGAACTTCCCGGGGATCGACGTATTCCCGACGCCTGAAGCAGCCTTCCAAGCCGCCGAGAAGCTCCTGGGCGAAGGACCGCAAAAAGTCACGGTATTCCCCGCCGGCGGGACAACGTTCCCCGTGCCGATGACTGGCCCCATCCGCAGCAGACCGGAATAACCGCTACTTACCGCACAGCAGTTTCATTGCTTCGGTGCGAGTGGCGAGATTCGACTTGAACAGGCCCCGCATAACCGAAGTAACCATTTCGGCGCCCGGTTTTTTCACTCCGCGGATCGTCATGCACGTGTGCGTGGCTTCGAGAATAACACCTACGCCTCGCGCGCCGAGTTCGTCCATCAGGGCGTCGGCTATCTGGCAGGTCAGGCGTTCCTGAACCTGCGGGCGATGTGCGAACGTGTCAACGGTGCGTGCAAGTTTCGATATCCCCACAACCTTCCCAGCCGGGAGATACGCCACGTGCGCCTTGCCCATAAACGGGAGCAAATGATGCTCGCACATCGAATGGAACGGGATATCGCGCAGAACGACCATTTCGTCGTACTGCTCGTCGAAGTGAACTTTCAGATGCCGGCTGGCGTCCTGGTCCATCCCATCGAACAGTTCGCCATACATTCGCGCGACGCGGTCGGGCGTGTCCTTCAGGCCTTGGCGGTCGGGGTCTTCGCCAACGGCAAGGAGTATCTGGCGAACCGCGGCGGCGATTGCGGCTGTGTCGATTTTCTTCTCTGGTTGTGCATTTTCGGTCATGACGCAACTTATACCGTCGGAACTGTGCGGAGTCAAATCAGAATCAGCGCCCCCGGCAGGCCAGCGCCGCCGCAGCGTTGCGCAGGAACATCTCGTATTTCGCCCGTCTGATCGCCCTTCCGCGTGTGGCCTGGTCCCAATCGTCGGAGGTCCAGGACGCTACGGCGTCCAACTCTATCTCCGGCCCGGACCAGGATGTTAGCTCCGGATCACCGGCCCGGAGCCCGCGATTATGCGGGCAGACCTCCTGGCACAAATCGCAACCGTACAACCCCCGATTAGCCCTCAGCAGCCCGTCATTGATATCACCGCGATGCTCGATCGTTAAATAACTCAGGCATTTCCGCGAATCGACCAGACCGTCTGACCCCAGGGCTCCGCTCGGGCATGCTCGAATGCACGCATCGCAGTCGCCGCACGCAGATTCGACCGGCTGGCCTGGGGTCAACGGGAGATTCGATATAATCTCGCACAGCAGCACATAGCTGCCCAGCTCCCCAGCGATCAGGCATCCGTTGCGTCCTATCCACCCCAATCCCGAAGCCGCGGCCAGCGAACGCTCCATAACCGGCGCGGTATCCACAAACGCCCTGCCGTCAAAGTCCGGGGCGATCTGTCGCAGGCGGTCCATCAGCGTGATGCAGCGTCGCTTGAGCACCTTGTGATAATCCCGCCCGCGTGCGAATCGCGCGATATACCCCGGCTCGCTGGGCGCCGAATCGTCACCGCCGGGGGCGTAACTCACCGCCAGGACAAGCACGCTGGCGGCGCCGGGGACCAGAAGGCTCGGGCGGTTTCGCTTCTCGATATTGGC
>JABGPF010000393.1 GCA_018645065.1 Phycisphaerales bacterium | reverse complement strand
TGTGGGTTTGTCTGGCGGCTTGGGTTTCGGCAAGGGATCTTCTGTTGCTGTTGCGACGACATCATCTTGTGGGGCCGTATCAGACGACGTCCGAGTCGCCAGGTAAAACAGCAGCGATGCAAACAGAACCCCGGCTACAGCAACGGCGGCGATAATACCCACAAGTCGGCCCTTATCCGATGCTCCATCTTCCTGCAGAGCCAGTTCGCTCTGCGATTCAACAGGCGCCTTGATCTCAGGAGGGATACTCGCGGGAATCTCGAAAAAACGCCGGCAGGACGGACACCGAACGCGCATAGCCTCGATTGATTCGGGCATATGAACCTGCGTCCCGCATTTTGGACAGCTTGCCTGTGGCACCTTTGAACCTCTGCTGCCCGGCAGTGAAATGTTCCCCGGGCCTATAAACAGTGTAGTGCCTCAATCCACGAGTGTCAATACGAGTTATAACGAAGAAAGCACACAATATCACACCAATGCGTTGTGCGGTGAATTTTCCAATTTTCTTCCCGACAATAACTTGACGTGCCCGAACAGAATGCTAACATATAAGACGCCAGCGAATCGAAGCATGGCGCTATATTGGTAACAAGCCTTTACGCCAGTTTGGCAAAGTGATATAGTGCCTTTGACCCAGTCAGGCCTTTGGGTCTGGGTAACGGGTCGAACCTTTATCTGTGACGGGTTGTTGGTGCTGTACCCCGCTACGATTTCCGGGCGGGGCGGACTTTTCGGGACATTACCATGGACACTATCACTTTCAAGTGCATGTGCGGAAAATCACTTAAGGTCGACAAGCGCCTTGTCGGAAAAATGGCCCGGTGCCCCGCGTGCGGAGTAACCGTTCGAATACCCGCTTCCGATGGTGTCGCCCTACGGCCTGAAGCAACCAAACCAAAACCAGCCGCACAGCCCCCCAAGGCACCGGCGCCCCCTGCTGCTCCACCGCCGGCGGCTGTCAGGAACACCAGAACAACAAGAACCAGAACCCCAATCCGGCCCGACGGATTTCCGATTTACGAGATGATTTGCGGTTGTCTTCTTCTGGCGACATTAATACTGCCCTGGGTGGTGACGAAACATCGCGTGGTGATGTCCTGGGATATCTTATCTGAAGCCTCCACCGGCATGCAGATCACTCTGGCTATGCTCTGGATGATCGGGATTGCAACAATAATCATCAGTTCAATACTGCGCGGAGCTGAGGCTTCTTTGTGGCATTGGATCTTTGGTTTGACAGGAATCATACTCTGGCTGTTCCAGATCCCGTCGGGATCAAGCAATTCCATGCGGATGTCGCCTCTGGGCGCCGCTGATCTGGGAGTCGTAGCAGTTTTCCAGTTCCTGTTTCTTCTGGGGATTATTGTCACAACTAAGATTCGCCTCCGCCTGCCAACACAAATAGCCGTCAGGATCGTGCAAGGGATCTGTGCTCTCATATTCCTGATGTTCGCGTTGGTGAATTTCATCGACTTCATAGGCGCATACAGCCGAATGCCTGATTTTATCCGATCAAAAACTGTCGGCGACTTTTTAGTCATACTAATGATTCAACTGACTATTATCGCCGCAGCGATCCTGGCCATTGTCCATGCGGTCGCACTTCAGATACGAACAGACACGTTGTCACGTATCGCCATGGGACTTATCTATGGCGCCATAGGATGCGCGATTGCGTATATCGTCATCCGCCCGGTCATACTAACCGAAGAACCGGCGATAATTCTGACAATTCTGCACTGCCTCTTTTTGACTATCCCGATCATCTTCCTGTTCTGCAGTGGTCTGATCGGATTTATATGCGGTTTGGTGGTGAAGATGGGCAACGCACCGCGGACCGCAGCGCCCAGGCGGGCTCCCGCACAGGCGCCCGCCCCATCGGGCGGTGACACAAGCGTCCAGGGGCGTCTAAGGAAACTTGAGAGCCTTAAAACCGAAGGGTTGATCACCAACGATGAATACAATGCCAAACGCACTGAAATTCTCGGGAAATTGTAGACACGAGTTCAACATCCACAACAAATGATCATACGGCACGATCATGACATATTCTGACAGTCGCCTGACCAAGAAGCGGCCCGGACGGGTAAAAAATGAGCAAGAGCAAGATAAAGATGCACACGTGGGGCAAGCAGTTAGTCGCCAAGGTAATATGCCCGAACTGCTGGCATTCATTCCCGCCGGAAGAATGCCTATATATCTCCAAGCACCCTGATCTCGTGGGCGATCCAGTGGCAGGCGCCAATGAATACCAGCGATTTGAGGCAATGCGTTTTAATGTCCAGGGCGAAGCGCTCGACGCTATGGGATTCGCCACTACGGATGTCGCATGCCCGCGATGCCACTTGCAGGTGCCTGAGTCCATGCTGGAGGTGGCGCCGCTGTTTGTCTCCATTATTGGAGCCCCCGCCAGCGGCAAATCTTATTTCCTGACATCGATGACATGGGAACTGCGACGGTTAATCCCCAAAATGGCCTTATCGTTCAGCGACGCCGACCCAATGCGCAACAGCCCGATTCACGAATACGAACAGTCGCTATTCATGAATCCACAACCAAATCAGCCGACCGAAATACGCAAAACCCAGAGCGACGATCCGCGTCTGTACCGCACCACGATGATTGAAGGAGCGGCGATCCGTTTTCCTGTACCGCTCCAGTTCCTGCTCTGGCCGACGCCTGAACACTCAAAATACGCCGCAGCCAGACAGGTCGGACGACTCGTCGTGATGTACGATAACGCCGGCGAGGACTTCCTGCCCGGAGCCGAAGACGGTTCATCACCAGTAGTGCAGCATCTTGCCAAATCGCAGATACTCTTCTCGTTCTTCGACCCCACCCAGGACCCGGGCTTCCGGGCCGAGTGCGGCAGCGTCGACCCGCAACTCTCTGGCGAACTGCGCCCAGGCCAGGAGGCCCCGGCGATAATGCATCGCCAGGAAACGCTCCTGCGGGAAACGAGTGTCAGGATACGCAGATACCTCGGAATGGCCCAGGACGAACGACTCAAAAAACCGCTGATCGTGATCATCCCTAAGTTCGACATCATCGCAAAAATGGCGGGCATCTCGCTGGACACCGAACCATACACCGAAAGCAAGGAAGGCCGCCCCGCCCTCATGGACATCGGACATGTTGAACAGGTCAGCAATAAACTTCGCGAACTTTTCCAACGCCTCTGCCCCGAATACGTAGCCTCGGCCGAAAGCCTGAGCATGGCCGTTCGCTACGTGCCGGTCAGCGCTCTGGGCGGAAGTCCGGAACTGGTCCATCGCGACGAGCAATCCTTCTACGGCGTTCGTCCGGCGGACATAAAGCCCAAATGGGTGACCGTCCCGCTGATGTACAGCCTCTGCAAATGGGCGCCTGGCACCATTACCCGCGCAACGATGAAGGTTCCGACGGCGCAGCCCATTAATCCCGATCCCAACACCAAGAACTAAGAACAAGGAAGCACCATGAGCTTTGAGTTGGTCTACACATCGGCACAGAGGGGCCTGAAGCCCAACAGCAGCGGTTTTTGCACCGTGGCGGCCACCGGCGGGATATCCAAACTGGCCTCGATGAAACTCGAGGGACTCAGCGCATACGAGTTCCACTTCAACCTTTCTGACGCAAACGCTAACCTGAACCCCGCCAATTTCGCTCACACCGTCGTAAAAGTCGGCGGGAAGAAACAGAGCGTCCTGTCACGCGTAGGGTTCGCCGGACCGGACTATTCCGGACGAGCCAATAAGATCGCACACCACTTCCTACTGGGCGATCAGGAACGACTCTCCGCAGGCCCCGGTGAAATGCTCGCCCAACTCGCCGCCGAACGTTTTTGCAAGCAGTGGCAAGACCAGCCAACCAACCTGCAACCCTGTTCGCTCGCCGAGTCTCTAAGCAACGCCCAACCGTCCGGACCGGCTGGGCAATGGCAAACCGCAACCGGCGACGCCGGTTGGGGCGGTGTGCTCGCCCAGGCATTCAGAGAAAACCCTCGGGTCCCCGCATACGTTATTTATTCGCCCGGAACAGACGTCCTGAAACTATTCGCAGAAAGCCTCGCCGTCCTACCGCCCCAGCAGCGATGGGAAGTGAATTTCGCGACGTACTATACGTCGATGCCCGCCGGATGTTTTTATCATTGGCGAGGCATCCTCGCCGGTTCCCGAGCAGCACAGGAACTGGCCAAGTTCCCCAACGCTGTAGTGATCGACCTGACCAGCCCGCTGGCCCAGGCCCCAAGCAACGACTACACCGACGCGGCCAGGAGCGGACAAGCACTCGCCGCCACAGCAGCAGCGGACGTTTCAGACAGGCT
>JABGPF010000392.1 GCA_018645065.1 Phycisphaerales bacterium | reverse complement strand
GCCGATTAATAACTGAAACCAGCGCCCGTTCAGGCGTGTGAATATAGAAGTTAAAGGTGGAGATTTATGGAAGGCGAATACAATCCTTTGAATGAGTGGATGGACGCCGAGGCACGCGTGGAGTCTGCTCATAAACATTTCGAGCAGGGACGCTGGCCCGAGGCCGCTGCCGAACTGCGCGCCGCGATAGACATTAATCCGGAAAATGCGGCTTGGCATTATAATCTCGGGCTGACGCTCGAAGCGATGGACGACTTCGTACTGGCCGGTGAGGCGCTGCAGCGAGCGGTCGATCTCGAACCGGAGGATGTCGAAATACTAAATTCACTCGGTGTGAACCAGACCAGGCAAGGTCTGTACGCCGAATCGCTCGACATATTCGGTCGCATCGAGAAACTCGATCCCGCGTATGAACCGTCGTACTGCAATCGCATCGTAACGTACACCGAGATGGCCCAGCACGATAAAGCCGAACTGATGTTCTATCTTGCCCGCCAGGTCAAAGACGAATGTGCGTTGTGCTACTACAATATCGGTAATTCGCTTTACGCGCGACGTGAATACGACAGGGCGATCGACTGCTGGAAGCAGACGCTCAGACTCGAATCCGATCATCGTCACGCTAACGCACGTATCGCCGAGGCGCTGTGGGCCAAGGGCGATCTCTCCGGCGCACGAGAATTCTACGAAGCCGAGCTCCAGTGCGATGTTGAAGATGTCGATACGCTTCTGGACTATGGCGAGATGCTTATGGACCTCGGGCAGTTGGACGAGGCTCGCCAGAAGTTCGTGGCGGCGTTGGAAGTTGATCCCGACGATGCTTCGGCGTTGTTTTGTCTTGGCGAATTGGCGGTTAGCAAGAAGGCGTATTCCGCTGCTGAAAGGCATTTTCGACGCGTTCTGCAGATCGATAATGCGTATCCAATGGCCCACGCCAAACTCGCTCGCGTGCTACTGAAGAATGAACGGGTGCAGGAGGCTGCAAAGCATCTTCTCTACGAAATCAAACATGCGGGCACGGATATCGAAACCCTGCACGAACTCGGTTCGCTGCTGCTTGAAGCCAACTTGATCAGGCAGGCGAATTCGGTTTTGAAGCAGTTGGTTGAACTCGCCCCTGGCGATGCGCATGCCATACACAATCTTGCGGTGAGTTTCTTCCGGTTGAACAAGTCCCAGGAAGGCATCAGGCACTGCAAAAAAGCGATCAAACTACAGCCGGATTACGTGCTGGCGTTTTACAATCTGGCGCTGGCGCATATGAGAATCGGCGAGATGGACCGGGCACGACGCTACGTAGCCAGGGCTTACGTGCTGGCGCCCAATGACGAAAGCATTCGCGGATTATCCAAACGGATCGACGGGCACCGCCCCGGGTTCTGGTCGAAACTCGTCTCCAAAGTTCGCTCCATCGTCCGACAGTAACGGCGAGCGGCAGGTTCTAGGTTCTAGGTGCTAGGTTCTAGGAACGTCAACGGCGAACGGTAACGACAGGTTCCAGGTGTTAGGAATGTCGTCGTTGACGTTCGCCGTTCCTAGCACCTAGAACCTAGCACCTAGAACCTATATTAACCCCAGTGGAAATGAAAAACGTGGAAAGTACAGAGACGAAATTTAAGGTCGTTGTTTCGGAACCTTTGAGCGATCGCGCGCTGGCGTACCTGGCTGAACATGCCGAGGTTGTTCGGACTGACGCGGAAAATGTGCTCGACCATATCGCCGACGCCGACGGACTGGTCGTGCGAACATACACGCAGGTGAATGATGAACTGCTCAATCGGGCAGAGCGTTTGAAAGTGGTCGGGCGGGCTGGGGTTGCGCTGGAAAATATCGACGTGCCCGCCGCTCGCAGCAGGGGGGTTGAGGTGGTTCACACCCCGGCGGCCAATACTCTGGCGGTGGTTGACTATACGATTGCGGCGATCATTCGGATGAACAGGCGGTTCTGGGCGATGGACGGTTACGTTACGCCCGAAGAGTTCCATCGTATGCGCAAGGGCTCGTACGGCCGATTTCTCGCCGATATGACTCTGGGCATTGTAGGGTGCGGACGGATCGGATCTCGCGTTGGAGCCGCTGCCGCCGCACTGGGAATGACGGTCCTGTATAACGATATCATTCCGATCGAACTGAACTACGCCGCACAATCCGTCGATAAACCCACGCTCTATAGTCAAAGCGACATCGTGACAATCCACGTCCCGCTGGACGAAAGCACAACAGGGATGATAGACGCCTCCGCATTGGAGATGTTCAAGGACGGCGCCCAGTTCATTAACGCAGCACGCGGCCCGTGCGTTAATTACAACGACCTGGCCGACGCGTTGCGAGCAGGGCGGATATCGGGCGCCACGGTGGACTGCCACAACCCCGAACCGCCGCCGGAGGATTATCCGATGTTCGGCCTGGAGAACGTCACCCTGACCCCACACACCGCCGCACGAGTACCCCAAGCCGTAGAGAACATGTGTGACGTAGTCTTCGACATCATAGCAGTACTACAAGGCCACCCCCCGCAATACCCCGCCAAGTAATTGCTCGTCGGTGAGTTCTGCGTAAACCGGTAGGGCGATTACTTCCTTGGCGGCCTGTTCGCTGACGGGAAAGTCGCTGGTTTTGTATCCCAACGGATGTTTACAATAGGTTTACAATCTGGGCGTGTAAACCTTATACACACATAAGTGGTACTACTTATCCGGGCCATGGGTAACGCCGCCGTTTTGGGGATGAAACCATCTGTAAACACACGAGTTAAGTAGCCGTCGCGCCGCCGGACTCAGTCACCATCCGCCCCGCCTGGCTCCGGAAACGGATTTATACAACTCACCGCCCTGTAAACATGTCAATCCACACATCCCCGCCAGTTTTCGAGCGGAAGCAACTCCCGTTTAAGCTTCGCCAGACCGCATATTTGTCACAACGTCTCCGCGGCGACACGCCGCGGCTCTGTCCATGCGCTTAATAACGATTAAGTTTATGGTTCAAATTCAGATTGATATTGAAAATACCCCAATTAACAAAGCAACTATCGCGCCCAGCAACGCCCGGACGGAGCCGCGGCGTGTCGCCGCGGAGCCTTTGTGACACATTACCGCACCGTAGAAAACACCCTCGCCACAAAAATTTTCAAACAAATAAATTTTCGATGTCCCATTTCGCGCCTTTTGGGCCAGTAAGTATGTTTACGGAGCGGCGTTCGTGACGCCGTTGCCGTAGCTTTTCGCCGTCGCCAGTTGCCATTTGCCACTTGCCAATTGCCAGATTTTACAAAGGAAAATCCCATGAAATACGATGAAGATTTACTGGTCGAACTGATTGCAGACGCTGAACTTACCCATGCCGAGATCGCAGAACGTGTCGGCGCTTCGCGTCAGACGGTCTGGCTGATCGCCAACGGCAGATCGCGCCCCGACCTGCAGCAGCAGATCGCCGACGTTGTCCAGGGCTACCGCCAAGCCGCCATCCGCACCGCCGCCAAACACATGCAGCCGCTCCTGATGAAACAGATCAAAATCGCCCTGGAAGGCCAGGGCGAAACATCAAGAAAAGCCCGCGAATTCCTCCTGAAAAACTTCATGACAATCCTGGCTGACGAACCGGCGCAAAGAGTGGAGCAGCATGCGTTAAAACGCAGAACTCAACACATGATCGAAGTCGACCAACAATACGAAAAAAGACTGGCCGACGAAAAAGAAGTAGCAGAATCATTAAAGCGAGAACTAGACATGAAATTCGGACCCGACGGTGAATACGAAGACGACTACGAAGACGACTACGAAGACGAATCCGAAGACGAAGAGAACGAAGAGAACAAAGAATCCCCCGCCCAACCGCCCGCCGCTGTAGAAACAACCGACCAGTCGCCCGAACCAAGCACACCCGAACCGCCAACCGAACAATCGCCCCCGCAGAACCCCGAAACCGACTTCCCAACCAAAGCCGAGTTCAAAGAATTCTTAAACAACCTCGACACCACACCCCCGGACCCATACCACGGGGAAGATCCAATAGTAGCCTACCGCAAACGCCTACGAGCAGCATCACTAGAAGCCATCGCCTCAGCCATGGAAGAACCCCTCCCCGTAAAACCGTCCCGTCGTAATTTGTAGCCCGTCTGCGGTAGGCAGGTGCGGCAAGCTCTCAGAGTTTACCCCGAAGAACTTCGGGGCTTTGACATATCGTCCCGATGTACATCGGGGTTGCTGTAGGGTTTACAACGATCATACCGAATTCCCCGGATTAATAATTAAGAGGGCGTCCCCCGAACTCAAAATTGCACTTAAAATGCAAATCAAACCCGCAACTCG
>JABGPF010000391.1 GCA_018645065.1 Phycisphaerales bacterium | reverse complement strand
AGCGGGCCGCAATGATCCGCGCCGCAATGCAGGCCGGTGGCGCAGAAGCCTCAGCCTCCAGCCAGGCCGAACTTAGCATCACAGCCAATAAAAACACCAATTCGGTAATCGTCTCAGCACAACCGGAGACTATGAAGATCGTCAAAACGCTGATCGAAGAGCTCGACCAGTCGGCGGCCCTGACGAAAGTTCCCTCGATCCGACTCTACCCGCTGAAGCACGCCGACGTCACCCAAACGGTCCAGACGCTGCAAACGCTTTTCGTCACGGGCGCCAGCGCCAAAGCAACCAGGGGCTCGACAAGGTCCAGCAGCGACACTCCCATCATTATCACCGCACAGGAAACAAGCCGCACCGTGCTGGTGTCGGCGGCGACGGACAAACACGAACTCATCGCAAAAACAATCGAGCAGATAGACGGCTCACAGGCCGCCGACGCCCTGTCGGTTAAGGTCTATCGAATCCAGAACGTAGACGCCGCCGGAGTGGCGACCTCGCTTACGGCCACCCTGTCACAAGGTTCGGGCGGAACAAGAGGCAGGGGCAAAACACCGGCATCACCGTCATCGCTGCGAATTAGCGCAGACCGCACCTCGAACACGCTGGTGGTGAAGGCGTCGGCTGAAGATCACAAACAGATCGTCTTGTTGCTGAAGGAAATCGACGAATCACCGGCCGAAAAATATCCCATCCAGATGATCACCGTTCGCAACGCCGACCCGACAAAGCTCGCCGAAATGCTCACACGAGTTTTCAGCGGCCAAGCCGCCCAACGCTCAAGTCGAGGCAGGGGCAGAAGCTCCCGCGGCTCGGTAACGCCCCAGAATGTGATTATCGAACCGGCAAACGACTCGAGAATGCTGCTGGTGCGGGCGGACGAAAAAACGTTCGCAAAGATCAAAGATATGGCAGCCCAACTCGACGCCACCACCCCGCAAGGCCAATCGACACGCACACTCCTGTCGCTCAAGCACGCCCAGGCTACATCTGTGGCTGCGGCGCTGTCTCAGGCGTTCGCTCCGCAACGCGGTGTGAGGGTCGAGCCTGACGATCTGGTGACGATCATACCGGAAGCCAACTCGAACAGCATTATCGTGTCGGCGAATCCCAAGAACCTGCTGGCTGTGCAGGAACTGCTTGCCAAGCTCGACACAGAAGAATCCGGTGGAAGGAAAACCGAATTCGTACTGCTCAAAAATGCCAAGGCTGAAGAGCTGGCGGTCGTATTGAGCAAGATCGCCTCCAGCGGACAAGCGGCATCAAACCGCGGTAGAGGTCGTCGCGGCGCGACGTCAACAGGGAATCAACAGGTGACGGTGTCGGCCGACGCGGGCAGCAACGCGCTTGTAATGACCGGACCGGCGACTGAACTGAACGACTTGATGAAAATGGCTGTCCAACTCGACCAAGCCGCCCTGCAAACCGCCCAACAGGTGTTCGTTATCCCGCTGAAGAACGGTGACGCATCGGCGGTGGCGGCGGTTATAACGAACATGTACAAGCAGCAGGTGACCGCGGCTCGAAGGTCGAAGCGTAGTGTCGAACCGCTGGCGGTATCGGCTGATGATCGGGCAAACGCGTTGATCCTGGCGACGAGTGAAATTATGTTCGCCCAGGTTTCTGAGTGGGTCAAGCAGGTCGAGGGCATGAAGCCCTCACGCGGAACGCTTCGCGTGATAACCCTCGAGCACGCAGACGCCGCCGAGGTCGACAAGGCCATCCAGCAGATCTACAACAACTCGGGCAACTCGGGGAAACGCGGGGCTGCTGGTAAGCGTGGTAAAACCGCCCCATCGACAAGCGGAGGGCAGGTTGAAACAACCGTCCTGGCCACGCAGCGAGCCATTTTGGTGAACGCATCGGACGAAGATTTCAAGGCCATCGAAGCACTTGTCAAAACGCTGGAAACCGCCGCGGTCTCCTCGAAGAGACTGGTCAAAGCGTTCGTTCTGAAAAATGCGAATCCCATACGAACCGCGGCGGCGCTGACTGCGGCGTTTAGAACTCGCGGGCGCCAGGCCAAGCCCGAAGACGAAGTCACCGTAAGCGCAATCCAGCAGACCCAGACCGTAATGGTCGCAGCCACCAAGGAAAAGATGCTCGAAGTGGAAGCTCTTATCCTGATACTCGACAAGGTCGAAGTCGCCGGTAAGCTGCAGTTCAAACTCTTCCCGCTGGAGAACACGACCCCGGCGAAGATCATGCCCGCACTCAGAGGACTGATCACGCAACTGAAACGCCAGACCGGTGGTGAAGTGATCGACATAAGCCCCGACGAACGAACTCGCTCGCTGATCGTGACCACTCGCGAAACGCTGTTCGAACAGATCGGCGAGATCATCTCGCGCCTGGACAAACCGTCAGCGTTCTCGAAAACAGAAGTGCTGATAATCCCGCTGAAAAAGGCTGACGCCACACGTCTGGCCGTCGTCCTTAACGAGATGCTCCGCCCGAGCAAAACCGCGGTGGTGACGCCCGAAGCACTGGCGTTGCAGGAGCAGATCAAGATTCTCAAGGTGCGTGGAGCACTGAAGAAAGACGCACCGGAACTGGACCTCACCCAGCCGATCAAAATATCGGCCGACGCGGCCACCCCGTCGGCACAGGGCTCGAACTCACTGCTGATAACCTCTACACCGGCCAACTTGAAGGCGATGCAGGTTATCGTGGAAATGCTCGACACGGTGCCCGTTGGCGAAGGCGTGCTGGTGCGAATCGTCAGGCTCGAAAAAGCCGACGCCGAAACCGTACGCGCAATACTCGACGACATTTTCAACACCCAGGGCAAAAATCTGGCTGGACCTGCCGGTACGTCGACCAAGGGCAAAGTCGTTCCCGAATCAGCATCGGGCAAGGCGCTGGTCAGCGGGCTTAACCTATCGGCTGACCTGAGAACAAACACGCTGGTGCTGTCGGGACTGCCCGAATCACTGGCCCTGGCGGAAATACTGATCAAAGATCTCGACCGCACCGCCGATAAGTTCGTCACCGAAGTGAAGATCTTCAAGCTCAAAAACGCCGACGCATCCAGGTTGCTTCCGGTCCTGCGAGGCGTGTTCACCGAACCGAGCGACGATCCGGCGGTTTCGGGCGTGAGAACGTTCGCCACTCGCCTGCAACTAACTGAAGACAAGAAGAACGCCATAACGTCAGACAAGTCCAAAACCCGCGCCGCGTTCACCATCCAGGCCGATGTGGCGACCAACACATTAGTCGTCGCCGCTCGCAAAGACCTGATGGTAATTATCGGCGGAGTGATCAACGGGATGGATATCGAAGGGGCCGGTTCGCTGAACTCAGTGCGAATATTCCCGCTGATCAACGCCGACGCCACGCGACTGAAAACGGTCATGCAGGAGCTTTACACAGGCCCAAGCGCCAGCCTCATACGCGTTGAAGACCGCCCCACCGTTAGCGTTGACACCCGTACAAACAGCCTGATAATCTCGGCGAACACCAAAACGTTCACCATGATCACGAACCTGCTGAAAAGTTTGGACAGCAAGTCGACGGTCGATCTGCACGATATCCGCCTGGTGACGCTAAAGAACGCCGAAGCCGACACGATGGCTCCCGTGCTGCAGTCGATGATGGAGGCGCGCGTGCAGCGCCAGCAGTCGCTCGGCGCTAAAGACGCAGAAGCCCTCCGCGTTATCGTGGTGGCTGATGCTCGCAGCAACAGCCTGATAGTCGGCGGTGCGACAGAAGGGTTCGCGCTCGTCAAGAGCCTGGCTGAACAGCTCGACAACAAACCTGCCGCCCTCAGCGGACAAGTGCAGTTAATCGCCCTGAAAGAAGCAAACGCAGGCACGCTGACTACAACGCTGAGCAACCTGTTCACCCAGCGTTACCAGAGCGCACGCACCCCAGACATGCGTCGCCAAAAGCCCGTAATTCTCGCAGACCTGCGCACCAACAGCCTGCTGGTCGCAGCCAACAAGGACGACACAACGGTGCTCAAGGGCCTGTTGGAGAATCTGGACGTTAAGCTGACCGACCCGGCTGTTAAGCTGGTCGTCCTGCCGATGAAGCACAACGACGCCGGCGTGATCGGCCCGATGATTCGCGAGATATTCGCCGCTCGCCTGATATCCATGACGCCCGACGGAACCAAGCCCGTCCCGCAGGATCGCGTGGACGTGTCGGTGGATTCGCTGACTAACTCGCTGATCGTTTCAGCCAACAAGGAAAACCTCACGCTGATCGACGGTCTGCTGAAGAAAGTTGATATCGACCCGCCAATGGAAACCGGTATCGTTCGAATGTTCCAGATGAAGAACGCCGACGCCCAGCGAGTTTCCACATTGCTCAGCAGCCTG
>JABGPF010000033.1 GCA_018645065.1 Phycisphaerales bacterium | reverse complement strand
ACGGCCACGGCAACGGCAAACGGCCTTGCTACAGAAGGCCTATCGTGGCCGTTGGCTGCAACCAAATCTACAAACCAGATGGGGATTACATGGATTTTTGGATTACATGGATTAACGGCGAGAATTTTCTAACGGCACGTCTAAGCGCAAAGCCGTTATAAAATAAAAGTCTTTAATCCATGTAATCAGAAAATCCATGTAATCCCCATCTGCCGTTTATAAGTGCAAAACAAATTCGATATCTTGAACATTAGTAGTACAGAGAACGGCAGGGAAGGAACTTATTTTTTGTCGTTCTCTGTGTCCTCGCCGTAAGCCGTAAGTCGTTGCCGTTGCTGTTACAAAATCTTCGCCGTTGCCGTTCTCTGTGTCCTCTGTGGCAAGGCCGTTTGCCGTTGCCGTTGCCGTTCTCTGTGCTCTCTGTGGCAAAAAGCCGTTGCCGTTTGGTGTTAGAATGCGTTTGCCCTGACATATCGAATGGTCTACCGGCCCAACCGTCACTGATTAGTTTTTCTTTTCAATCAGCTTACCGGTTTTCGGGTCGACGATTTCGCTCAGGTCCGGATCGTATGATGCGATCGCGGCGTCAATTCGCTTGCAGGCCTGGTCGAGATACTTTTTGACACTATCGGCGCCGTCGATACCGGCCCGGACCAATGCTGAGTTGAAGCTCTTGATCTGCGGGGCGGTGAGCGTGGTTCGGATCGAAGCAGCCACTGCGGCGGCGGTGATGTTATCGTCCTTGACCGCTCGGGCGGCTGCGGTGTCGGCGGCTTGGTGCAGCACATGCATCATTACGGTGCGTGCTCGCGTGCTTGCGGCTTTTTGGATGCCCGCCAGCTCGTCGGCGTCAGGCGGGCCCTGGGCCTTGACTCGCGTGCGAATCGCCATCACTTTCTTCTGAACCTTGTCGGGCATGGCTTTGGGCATACCGGTTTGCAGGCGCTGGCGGGCTGCATTCAGGGCCTGCGACCGAATCGAACTGTAGGCCGCCGCCCGCTGGGCCTCAACTTTATCGCTCGACAGCAGCACAGTGATTTTCTTCCGGGTTGCCGGCGGGAGATCTATTCGCGCCAGAATACCGCCGAGTTTTCCCGCGATGCGTTTATCAGATTCAACGTCTTTAATCGTTACGCCAAGCTGCTCGTCAGTGACGAGAATCTTTCCGGTTTTCGGGTCGATAATGCCCGTAATATCCGGATCGTACGCCGCCATCGCCTTCTCGACACGTTTCTTGGCGCGAGCGAAATAGTCGGCTTCGGTGTCTACTATTTTCGCGGTTTTCAGGGCTGCGTCGAACGCGGAGATTTTGTCACCGGGCAGTTCGGCCCGCACCTGACGGGCCAGCAGCGCCGCGATCAACTGATCGTCGCCGGCTGCTTTATCGGACAACTCGTCAGCGGTTTTGTGAATCACGTTCATCATGATCACCCGCGTTCGCTGCTGCATCGCCAGGCGTATGCGAGCGATGTCAGCCCGTTTGGGCGGACCGGCGCGCAGCTTGCGTCTGATCGCCTGAATTTTGGGCGCCACTTTCTTTGGCATGATTTTCGGCATGGTCGTGCTGAGCACCTTGTGGGCGATATCGAACAGGTCTCGCCTCATCGTAATATTGTGCTTGAATCGCCATGTTTTCACGCGTTCTGAGTCGAGTAGTGCGGTGATTTTCTTCTGCTGCGGAGCTGGTGGGTTCACATCGGCTACGATTTTTCGCAGCACGGTTTCCGGCGGCGGGGTCGTGGCGTTCTCCCCGGCCTGCAGGCTCATTTCGCCCCAGACACCGCTTACCAACACCGCCCCGGTTAATACGCTAATCGCCATTTTTTTACCAAACATGTCACCATCTCCTTGTGCGTCAATCATTCTCACGGCGAACTGCGTACCAGTTGCCGCGACGGATCCAACATCACTGCGAACCGCGAACGTACCCACGTCGCGATCGGTTTGGCAGGTCGCCCTGCCCTGGTGGAGCACTACGGCTTCAGCCAGTTTCTCCCCCGCTATTTGCAGCGAACCTCCCGCATCAAGACTCACCTGGCAGTATCCGCCCAAGGTGACTTGCGCGCCTCCGCTGTCGGCTACGATCACGGCTCCGCGGCGGACCGGTCCACCGCCTACAACGTGATACGCGCCCGAAACTTCCGGAGCTGGATATCGCCCCATCAACACAATCGCAACCCCAACCGTCAGCAGCAGCATCGCAGCAGCCGCCATCGCAATCCCCGCTCGCCAACCCAGCACTCGCTGGGGTTTGGGCTCATCGGCGCTGGCAAGGCACTCGGACAAATGCGAATCCAACGCCGAAGCCAGGAACAGTTCGCGTCGCACGGCGGGGTCGGTTCGCACGAGTGCGTCGAGGCGGCGGATGTCGTCCGCGTTGGCGGTTCGGTTCAGGTAGCGGGCAATCAGCATATCGGGCGTATCGCTCATGATCGACCTCCCGACGAAGCGGCTGTTTTCCCTTCGACACAATCTCGCAAACCGCGGCGGGCGCGCACGAGTAACATCTCGACGGCCGCTGTGCTCTTACCAACTTGTTTTGCGATCTGGCGTATCCGCATCCGGCGCCAATAGCGAAGCTGCAGCACGTGTCGCGCCGGGGCGCTGACGGCTTGGAGACAACTGCGCAAATGCGTCAACCGTTCGTCCAACTCGCCTGCACATTGCTCAGCCGTTTCGGCCAGCGCGTCCATCGCCTCGGGCGAAAGCACCTCCCGCCTGCGAGCGATTGATTGTCGCTGCTTCAGCACTTCCAGACGTGCAACCCCGAGGGCCCAATGACGGAACGGTCGGGCCGGGTCGTACTTGTCAAACTTTTCCCAAAGCACGCTTGATATTTCACCGAGCAGTTCGTCGGCCTCGTTCATATCGCCAACGGCTGAGAGTAGATAGGCTTTCAGCACCGCCTCGGCGGCCAGGAACTGCTTCATAAATGTGCGATGGTCGGGTTGGCTCATAGTTCACTCTCACTTATAATCCTCGCCACGGGCGAAAACCCAACAGGAATTTTGAGATTTTTGAACTATTTCCCCGTCGCTGCGTCGGCGGGCGGATTGGCGGATGTGTCCCATTTGGTATACGGACGTTACTGTTTCGCCCTTGATAGCGAGCGGAATTCCGATGCCTGTGAACATTGATAACGCCTGCGATAACTGTTAGATTGACGCTGTCGCACGAAAGCACGCCAGTCAAGTTGCTGTAAGGAACGATGAAATATGACAGACAAGAGAGTATATCGCAGGGGGTTCCTGAAGCAGGCGGCATTGGGGTTGGGCGCTTGTATGCTTGCTCCAGCCGCCGCGAAGCCCGCCAAGCGCAGGCAACCGAATATCGTGATACTCTTCGCAGACGATCTGGGCTACGGTGAACTCGGCTGCCAGGGCAATACGCAAATCCCCACGCCGCACATCGATTCGATCGCAGCCAACGGGATCCGCTTCACCGACGGGTACGTGACCGCGCCATATTGCTCGCCCTCGCGCGCGGGAATGATGAGCGGGCGGTACCAGCATCGTTTCGGATACACCATCAACGTTATGCCCCACGTTAAGGGCGGCACGAGCGACGGCCTGCCGCGAAGCGAGACCACCCTGGGCGAGTACCTAAAAGGTTGCGGATATACCACCGGCGCGATCGGCAAGTGGCATCTCGGGGCGAGCGAAGCTTTGAACCCGGTCAACAATGGCTTCGATTACTTCTACGGCTTTGCCCACGAGGGGCACTATTTTGTCCCCAAGCCCTACAAGGGCGTAACCACCATGCTGCGCAAGAAGTCTCTGCCCGACGGGGCCAAGGGGCGCTGGACCTCACCCGACCGAAAGCTCGTGCTGCACGATATACTGGGCAACGAACCATTGTACGATTTGCACAATCCGATCCTGCGCGGGCTAAAAACCGTTGAAGAACCCCGCTACCTCACCGACGCATTAACCGACGAAGCCGCACAGTTCATCAAGAAGAACAAGTCCCGCCCGTTCCTGCTCTACCTCGCCTACAACGCCGTACACTCACCACTCCAGGGCGCCGACAAATACATGAAAAAAATGGGCGGCATCAAGGATATTCAAAGACGCATATTCGCAGCCATGCTGTCGAACCTCGACGACAGCGTCGGGACCGTGCTAAAAACAATTCGCCAATGCAAACTGGAGGAAGACACGCTTATTTTCTTCCTCAGCGACAACGGCGGGCCGACAAAGGAACTGACATCCAGCAACCTGCCCCTACGAGGCGGAAAGGGTTCGCTAACCGAAGGCGGAGTGCGAATACCGTTCATGGTGCAGTGGAAATCCGCGCTGCCGAGCGGTAAGGTCTACCGCAGACCGGTAAGCTCACTGGACATCTACGCAACAGCAGCCAAAGCCGCCGGTCGCCCCGCCCCGCCCAACAAAGTAGACGGCGTGGACCTGATACCATACCTGACCGGAGTGACCAAAGGCGACCCGCACCGGTATCTCTACTGGCGCCGCCGCGGAAGCGTCGCCATGCGCGCCGGCGACTGGAAGATCCTGAAAGAACGCCAAAAAAAACCGTGGCGCCTGTACAACCTGGCCGAAGATATCTCAGAATCCAAAGACCTGTCCGCCACGCGCCCGGAAAAGCTCAAAGAACTCCTAACCAAATGCAAAACCTTCGAACGCGAACTAAAAAGCGATCAACAACCCCCAAAAACCAAGCCACCACGAAAAAAAGCATAGAACGCAAAGAATAGGCAGATCACCGTTAAACATTAATGATTGGTCAACTCCTGCAGCGATCAGACGGCAAATACGCGAGGAAAAGAATCTCAGTATGTTCTCGCCTTGTTAGGGCTTGGTCACTTATCATTTGACCATATATGGGTGATAAAACTTCGTTCGATAATCAAGGCTCGAAAAATCTCTCGGGACACTCAGATTAGCGAGATACTGTACTATGAAATCAGACATGGTTCACACGCTAACCGATGGTTTTGCCGTTACGCCGTTGAGCCCCGTGAACGGGGCTCAACGGCGTAACGGCCCGCCTACCATCGCATTATGTGCGTATGCAGACCATTTTGTTGACATCAACAAAATGGTCGATCTCGGGTCAGGCAGTATGCGTAAAATCGATTATATGCGTACTATATGGTTACACATAATAGGATGCGTAAACTCTGGGGACACTTTATTATCGCGCCCAGTAACGTAACGCATAGAACGGCGCCGCGGCGACACGCCGCGGCTCTATCCAGACGCGCGGTTATGATCAAACTTGCTGTAAAATCCGAAGTAACCTGATTTCCAAAACCACTATTGCGTCTGCTATCTACGGTACAGAGCCGCGGCGTGTCGCCGCGGTGTCGTTTCGTTACATCACACATATGACGCCACGTTCGCGACATAAAAACGCCCGCACACTTTCGTGGGCGGGCGTTTTTTTTGTCGTTGTCGTTGCTTTGCCGTTACTTGGACATTGGACATTCCTTGTTGGATTCCGATGTACCCCGATGTTTATCGGGACTGTCAGCATCGGGATTGATCCCTGCGCCGTTAGATGTCCAGGTTCCTTACGTCCAAGGCATTGTCTTCTATGAACTGGCGTCGCTTCTGTACGTCGTCGCCCATTAATAGTGAGAACATTCGCTCGACGTCTTCTGACTCCTCGGAACGAACTCGCAACAACGTGCGGGTTTCGGGATTCATTGTGGTGTCCCACAGTTCGATGTCATTCATTTCACCGAGACCCTTAAATCGCTTGATCTCAACGCCCTTGGCGCCCAATGTGCGAATGCCCGGCGAAATCGACGCGATATTGTCCAACTCAGTCTCGTCCTCACCGCTTACCAGAATGTATTTCGCCGGGGGCAACTCGCCGGTAACTGCCTCTATGCGAGTTGTGAAGTAATCCTCGATGGGCAACTTCCGCGTCTTCAACTTGCGGATCAATGCCTCAATCGCCTTAGTCTCGTGCAACTCGCCACGACGGTTAATACGGGGCGGCGGCTCAACAGCGTCATTACCGTTATCCTTGGCTTCACCCTTATCCTTGGCCTCAGCTTTACCATTACCATTCTCGCCTTCACGCTCGAGCAGTTCGGTGTGATCTTTCAAGAACGCCTCGTACGTCGATGCTGAATGATAGAACTTGTTTTCGTTGCCAAGCTGGATCCAGTGTGTGGGCAGCTTCCCATCTTTCTGATGCGCCACGAGTTCCTCGAAGCTCAGTCCGCGGCGTGTGACGATGTGTACATTGTCAGCCAACTGGTTCAGCAGTTCCAGAAGCTCCTTGAGCGGCGCGCCGGTGAAGTCGGCGTCTACTTTCGGCCTCTTGCGTTTCCCGCTGATATCGCGGAGTTCCAGTCGCGTGTCCTTCAGGCCCAGTTCAGTAAGTCGCGCCGAAAGTTCGGCATCGTCGAGCAGGTAGACCTTGGACTTGCCCTTACCCAGCAGGTAAAGCGGCGGTTGGGCGATGAAGATGCGCCCTGCCTGGATCAGCGGTTTCATGTAGCGGTAGAAGAACGTTAGAAGCAGCGTTCTGATGTGGCTGCCGTCGACGTCGGCGTCAGTCATGATGATGACCTTACCGTAGCGCAGTTTCGACAGGTCGAACTCGTCGTTCCCGACTCCGCAGCCGAGTGCCGATACGATTTTCTGAATTTCGGCGAAGTTCAGGATCTTGTCGAGTCGGGCCTTTTCGACGTTGATGATCTTACCCTTGAGCGGCAGGATCGCCTGGATCGCCGAGTCGCGTCCTTGCTTTGCCGGCCCGCCGGCAGAATCACCTTCGACCAGATATATTTCGGTAGTCGCGACGTCTTTTGAGCGGCAGTCGGCGAGTTTTCCGGGCAGTGATCCGCTGGTAAGTGCGCCTTTTCGTCGCGTCAGGTCGCGTGCTTTTCGTGCAGCTTCACGGGCCTGCATTGCAGCGACGGCTTTGTTTGCGATTTTCTTTGCTTCAGTCGGATGCTCTTCAAGCCATGATGACAGTTGTTCGTTAACCGCCTGGGTTACGAACGTTTCGACTTCGGAGTTACCGAGTTTTGTTTTGGTTTGTCCTTCGAACTGCGGTTCGGGCACTTTGACCGAGATAATCGCCGAGATGCCTTCTCGCAGATCATCGCCCGACGGCGCCTTAGTGCCTGCTTTTAGCAGTTTGGAACTCTTTGCGTAGTAGTTTACGGTTCGCGTCAGGGCGCTTTTGAAGCCCGACATGTGCGTACCGCCCTCGATGGTGTTAATGTTGTTTGCGAAGCTGAAGATCGTTTCTGAGTACCCGTCTGTGTACTGCATGACGATGTCCATAACGAGCATCTGCTCGGGGTCTTCCTTGTGCAGGACGATGGGCTTGTGCACCGACGTTTTGCCTTCTGTCACGTGCGACAGGAACGCAAGCAGGCCCTTCTTGTAGTTGAAGGTTTCGCCTTTTCCGGTGCGCTCGTCCTTGAGCTTGATCGTGATCCCTTCGTTCAGGTACGCCAGCTCGCGGAGGCGTTTGAGCATAACTTCGTACTTGAAGATCGTATCGGGGAAAATCTCGCCGTCAGGTTTGAACGTTACTTTCGTTCCGGTTCGCTTGCGTTCGCCGATCTCGCGGATGTCTTCCTTCTTCTTACCGCGTTCAAACTCGATGTGATGAACTTTTCCGTCGCGGCAGACTTCAACTTCAGTCCATTCGCTAAGCGCGTTAACCACTGATGCGCCCACGCCGTGCAAGCCGCCGGAGACCTTGTACACACCGTGATCGAACTTTCCGCCTGCGTGGAGCTGGCAGAAGACAACCTCGAGCGTCGAGATCCCTTCGGTGGGGTGCATTCCAACGGGGATTCCGACGCCATCGTCGGTAACTGTGCATGATTCGTCGGCGTTAACGGTGACGACAATGTTGCTGCAGCGTCCGGCCATTGCTTCGTCGATCGCGTTATCGACAATTTCCCAGACCAGGTGGTGCAGTCCGCGAGTAGTCGTATCGCCGATGTACATACCGGGCCTCTTGCGCACAGCCTCCATGCCGCGCAGAACCTTAATCTGAGCTTCGTCGTACTTTTTCTTGCCTGCGGCCTGGTCCTTGGCCATATTTATAACGTCCTTTCGGTGCAAATTTCGTTGGTTGGGCGGCGGTAGATGAGTCCCTCTTAGGACACCGCCAATTCTAACGCTTTATTATCGCAGATTCACCGATCAGACACCAGTGTAAAGAGGGTAAAAAATTGCAAAAACAGCGGTAAAATCGCCGATTATTGTATATTTACGACTGCTCGCCCAGATGATGATTAATCTAACAGTCCAGGGTCTCCAACTGCTGCCTTATCGCGTCTGCGGCATGGATGTCCTCCTGCCTTGTCGCCAGGTCCAAAGCGCCCTCAAACGCCGCCCTGGCCTGGGCCAATTCACCACCGGAGCGGAGAACTTTACCAAGCTCGATCCTGGCTGGGAGATAGTCCTGATCGATAGTTATACACTCGATGAGCGCCACAGCGCCAAGGTCCAACCGCCCTGCCGACGCCTCCTCCATACCCAAACTATACAGGAGAAACACATCACGAGGGTTGTCTTTCAGCATCGCTTTAATTGCATCAATTCTATCGCTCATGACAACCATTGTAGCGTCACAACGGTGCAGGTGCTAGGTTCTAGGAACGACAACGGCAACGACAACGGCAACGGCAACGGCAACAGCACTCGCACTCGCACTCGCAACGAAAAATAACGGAGACGAGTATCGCCGTATCCGTTGTCGTTATCTTGTTTAGCGACGGACGCCAGAGTCCGCCTGGTCCCGACGCCATCGGGATGCCGTTGACGTTCGTTCCTAGAACCTAGAACCTAGAACCTAGCACCTGTCGTTGTCGTTGCCGTGAGTCCGGTTGACTTTTGGAGATGCGCGGTATACGATGGTCTGTGAAAAAGTTCACAGCTTAATTGACCAGAGCACATAACTGCCCGAAAAGCCTGGAGATTAACAACGTGGTATCGGAAAAAACTATTGGACGACTAAGCCTTTACCGTCGACTCCTGACGGAACTATTGGCCGATGATCGCCTGAACGTTTACTCGCACGAACTGGCGAGCCTGGCAGGGGGAACCGCACCGCAAGTCAGGCGGGATCTTATGGCGATCGGGTACTCAGGCAGCCCGTCCAAAGGGTACGATATCGCCGATCTGGCTGACAGTATCAGCAGCTTTCTGGACAATCCGAACGGAACACGAGTGATCCTGGTCGGGGTGGGAAACCTCGGACGGGCAATTATGTCGTACTTCAAGATACAAAGACCAACGCTCAATATCGTCGCGTCGTTCGATAGCGATCCGAAAAAAATCGGCTCGGACATCTGCGATCGACCTTGCTGCGATATCGCCGAACTCGAAACCAAAGCTCTCGAACTCGACGTCCGCATGGGCGTTATCGCCGTACCGGCAGACAGAGCCCAAAACGTTAGCGACAAACTAGTTACCGCCGGTATCACAGGTATACTGAATTTCGCACCGACACGCCTGAAAGTACCCGACCACGTTTACGTAGAACACGTCGATTTGACGACCTCAATGGAAAAAGTAGCGTATTTTGTGCAGTCAGGCAGAAAATCGACCGAACCGGACGCCTAAAATGAACAGGCGAGCCAAAAACCCCGAAAACAGAGGCCAACAAGGATAAGAATACCGCTAAGTTTATGGACCACAAAGAGATATTACGCTGGTTGAGACAAGACGACCCACAAGCCCTCGAGGAACTGTGGGCCAGGGCGGACAAAGTGCGCCAGGAAAATGTGGGCCAGCAGGTGCACCTTCGCGGACTTATCGAAATCGGAAACTATTGCGTTAGACGATGCGCATATTGCGGACTAAACGCGGGCAGAAAAGATATCCCGAGATACCGCATGACGAAAGACGAGATTCTCGCCTGCGCGGCAGAGGCGGTCGAATATAAATATGGTTCGGTAGTAATCCAGGCCGGTGAAGATCCGTTCTGGACGCTCGAATTCATCGCCGATCTGGTCGGCGAGATCAAGGCCTCTACACCGCTTGCGGTCACCCTGTCGCTCGGTGAGCGAAGCGATGAAGAGTTGGCGGCATGGCGGGCTGCGGGGGCTGACAGATACCTGCTGCGGTTCGAGACGTCCAATCGGGAGCTGTTTGATCACATTCATCCCCCGTTGGCGGGTCTGCACAGCGATCGTCCGGCGATGCTGGGGCGGATGGCTGAGATGGGCTACGAGATCGGCTCGGGCGTGATGGTGGGTATCCCGGGCCAGACCTACGAGGACCTGGCGTGCGACGTGGAAATGTTCGCTGACCTGGACCTCGACATGATCGGTCTGGGTCCGTACATCTCGCACCCCGACACTCCGCTTGGCGTTGAGGCGCCCGCCGAAAGCGATCAGACACCGGCCAGCGAAGAGCTGACCTATCGTATGCTGGCCCTGGCCAGATTGGCCTGCCCGCAAGCGAACATACCGTCGACTTCGGCGCTGGCGACCTTGAATCTCGCGCAAGGGCGCGAGCTCGGCCTGATCCGCGGAGCCAATATCGTCATGCCGAACCTCACACCGCAGCAGTACCGCCCGATGTACGAAATTTATCCAGCCAAGGCGTGCATACGCGAAACCGCACAGCAATGCCGCTCCTGCATGAAACGACGCATCGAATCGCTCGGCAGAACCGTGGGCGACGGGGCGGGGGCTTCACCAAACTACATCGCGCGACACGCGCAGGAATCCGGAGACGCAACATGTGTGCATTAGACCTGAGCAAACTCAGCGACGGAGCCGTCGATTTTATCGATGAAGATCGCCTCGAAAAACTGCTGGCCGCACCGGAGCCCACACCGCAGGAAGTGCGCGACATCATCGCAAAAGCTCTGTCAAAAGAACCGCTGAGCGTCGACGAAACCGCAGCACTGCTGAACTGCAGCGATCCGGAAATAATCGAAGAAATTTTCGACGCCGCGCGAACGCTCAAGAAGAATGTCTACGGAAATCGAATCGTACTTTTCGCCCCGCTGTATATCGGAAACGATTGCGTCAACGACTGCATGTATTGCGCGTTTCGGCGGAGCAATATCGAAGCGGTGAGGCGAACCCTCACGCCCGAAGAAATTACCGCCGAAGTCACCGCACTGGAGGACTCGGGGCACAAACGCCTGATCCTGGTGTTCGGCGAGCACCCGAAATACGATGCCGAATTCATGGCTGAAACCGTGAAGCAAGTTTACGCGGTAACGTCCGGGCACGGTGAAATTCGGCGCGTGAACATCAACGCCGCACCGCTGGATCACGACGGATACAAAATAATGCACGCCGCGGGGATAGGCACCTACCAGGTGTTCCAGGAAACCTATCATCACGAAACGTTCGCGAAAATTCACCCGACCGGAACGCGAAAAAATGATTACCTCTGGCGCCTGGATTCACTGAACCGGGCAATGGAGGCCGGATGCGACGACGTTGGCATCGGGGCGCTGTTCGGCTTGCACGACTGGCGATTCGAAGTGCTCGGACTAGTCACACACGCCGTTGCGCTGCACGAGCGATACGGAGTGGGTCCGCACACGATAAGCTTCCCGCGCCTGCAACCGGCGCACGGAATTTCGCTGGACAACTTCCCGATGGTCAGCGATGAAGATTTCGTAAAACTCGTCGCGATTCTGCGTTTGGCGGTGCCTTACACCGGGTTGATACTCACCGCCCGCGAAAGCGCGGAAATCCGGCGCAGCGTAATGGAGTTCGGCGTGTCGCAAATCGACGCGGGCAGCCGAATCGAACTGGGCGGGTACGCAGAAGACACCGCCGCCCAATGCGCCAACCGCGAACAGTTCGAACTCGGCGACGTTCGCAGCCTCGACCACGTAATGCGCGAGCTGCTGCAAGACGGATTCGTACCAAGCTTCTGCACCGCCTGCTACCGCCTGGGGCGAACCGGCGAGCACTTCATGGAGTTCGCCATCCCCGGATTCATCAAACGCTTCTGCACCCCCAACGCCCTGACCACCCTGATGGAATACCTCGTCGACTACGCCTCGCCAAAAACCCGCAACGCCGGGTTGGCGCTGGTCGAAACCGAACTGGGCAAGATGCCCGATTCACCGGAAAAAACAGATCTCCAGAACCGCCTGAAGCAAATCCGAACCACGGAAAAACGGGATCTGTATTTGTAGCTCCCAACAGCGCGCGACACCGCAAGCGATTCTGGGAAAGGACACGCGCACAGTAACGAATCAAAACCGCTTGCGGTGTCGCGCGCCGTTGCTTTGCAGCTTTTCGATTACCTGATCGCGATGCGTTATTTCGTCGTGGCGTGCGGGGCTTGTTTGATCTTCCTGCTTCTTTCGCGATAGATCTTCGCCTGCTCGTGTTTTTCCATCGCTATGTAGAGTTGTGCGAGGTTGTCCAGCGTGGGCGTCAGGTGACGATGGTTTTTCCCCAGCGCTGCTTCGTCGATCTTCAGGCAGCGAAGATAGAGCGCCTCAGCTTCTTTGTACTTTTTACGCTCCCAGTAAACCGTCGCGAGATTATTCAACATCGAGGCGGTCAGGCGATGGGTTTTACCCAGCTTGGCTTCGACAATTTTAATGCTCTTGAGATAACATTCCGCCGCCTTGTCCAACTCGCCCATATCGTAGTACAGCGCGCCGAGATTGCTCGTCTCGTCGGCGGTCATCAGGTGATCTTTGCCCAGTTTGGTTTCGCAGATTTTCACCGCCTGCAGGTATAGCGGGACGGCTTTCGCATACTCCCGGGCGCCATGGTGCATCTGGCCCAACCGACCCAACGCGTCTATCAGCTCCCAGGAGTTTTCGCCCGGTTTGGCTTGGAGTATTTTGATCCCCGCCTGGTACATCGCAGCGGCGTCTTTGGTCCGCTCGGTCGCAGCCAGCACGCTGGCGTAATGGATCTGAACTATCGCATATGCCCGATGCTCCTTGCCCGGTTTCTCAGCCAGTATCGCCAGGCTTTCGATAAACGCCTTCTCGGCTTTCAGGTAGTCGCGCGAGCCCGCGTGAAGCGTTGCGATATGGTCCAGCACCGAGGCGACTTTGGGGTCTTTGGCGCCGAGTTTGTCGCGGTAGATCCCCAGGTTGCGCTGGTAAAGAGGCATCGCCAGGTCGGGCCTGTTCATCGAGCGATACATCGCAGCGAGATTGCCCATGGTCCCTGCAAGGGGCAGTGCGTTTTTCCCGATCGCTTTTTCGTCTATCTTGATGCTAAGGCGGTACAGCGGGGCCGCTTTTTCGTATTGGCTGGCGTTTGCGTGCAGGGCTGCAAGGTTGTTTATGAACGCCGCGGTCTCGTGCGATTCAGGCCCGTAGATTTTTGTCGACGCGTCGATAATCTTGCGGTACTCGACTATCGCCAGGTCGAACTTGCGCGCCTTTTCCAGGGCGTCGGCCCGCCGGATCATGCCGAGCATAACCACCTTGGGGTCTTTGGGCGCTTTGGCCGCATCGAGCAGCGAACCGCCCAGCAGAACGACCAGCAGGAACGCGATGGGGAAAACTGTTCTGGTCATCATTTCGCCTTTCGGTGTGATCATCGCTGTTAGGGATATCTTCCTTCGAGCACGTCGAGCAGGCGTCCGCCGGCGTCGTCGAGACTTGTTCCGTACGAGAGGATTCCTTCGTCGTGACCGGCCATCGCCATTACGCGAATTTCGGGGAAGTTTGTTTCCTCGAACAGGCGTTTTATTTCGCGCGCCATGTCCGGCGTTCCGTAGGCTGCAGAGTCGCTGGTGGTCGGGATTTTATTGAGCAGCGCGTCCCAGTGGCGTCGCGAGTGAATGTGGATCACCGCGCGGGCCTCCGGCGCACATGCGTAGACCGCGGCGTGAGTCATCGATTCAGACGACGCATCAATGCGACCCTCGCAGACAACCGAGTTGTCGTCGATGCTGTAGCTGCTTACCCGCGTGAAGTGGTCGGCGAACAGGATCGGTATGTTGCCCGTGCCCGAGCCGGTGACGATAAACTCGTTGTCGAGCAAGTCGGACTTCACCGAAATGTTCCCATACCCGATGTCGCCTTCGTACGCGCCGATGTAATCCAGGGCGTACATCCGATCCCGCCACGTATTGACCTCCTCGACAACCCACTCCGAGGGAGGCGGGGTCTGGTGCAACTGCGAGTTGAATTTTATATAACCTTCGTCAATCACGGGCGGTTCACTGCTCCAGGAAATATTTCATCGATACTTTTTTGTACTCGGTGGTCGAGAACAGCACGCCGAAGTTTTCGATCTCCAGCTCCTTCATCCAATCGGCAACGAGCTGGCGAACTGTCTGCTGATCTCGCCCGTGGACCATCGCGAACAGACCATACGGGAAATCGCCCAATCGCGGACGACAATAGCAGTGCGATATCTCCGGGCGTTTGGCCAGCGCGGCGCCAATCTGGTCTTCCCGATCGGCAGGCACATCCAGCACAGCCATCCCGTTTGCACGGAAACCCAGACGCTGATGCCGCACAACCGCTCCGAGCCGTTTGATAATTCCCTCAGCCAGCCAGTCTTCGATCTGCTGGAGCACCCGCCCTACCGACCAGCCGAGCTGATCGGCAATTTCGTCGAACGGTTTGTGCGAGTCAGACAGCGATTCCTGCAGTAGTCGGACGAGTTGTTTTTGCTCGTCGCTGAACGGTGCGCTGGACGGTTCGTGCGGCATGTGTGATGCGCGGTCGTGGCTGGCGGCGGCTTTGGCGTCATCGCGCGCCGGTCCGAATTGGAAGTTCACGCGTATTTTGAACACCTTCAGCGCGGGCAGCGAATGGATCTCACGCGTGCCGATCCGGACGCGCAGATCTTCAAGCGTCGCGTCAAGTTTATCTTGCGACTGGCACGTCAGCGTGAACCATAGATTGTAGGCATTTTCGCGCCGGTAGTTGTGTGTTACTCCGGGCAGTTTGCTGATCTCACCAGCCACTTCGTCCAGGCGGTCCGGTTCGATGCGCGCCGCGACGAGCGTGGAAACGTATCCGAGTTTTCGCGAATCGAACACTGCTCCGAGACGCCGGATAAGCCCGTCGTCGCGCATGCGTTTTACGCGTCGTTCGAGATCTTCGGGCTCGTCGTTCAGGTACGATCCTAACCGTTCGAACGGGCGGCGGTCGACGGGGAAATTCGCCTGGATGACCGACATCAGGGCTTTGTCCTGATCGTCGAGTTCCGGTTTTTTTGCCGGCTGGTGCGTGCAGAACGGTTCCTCGCCGAGGTAGTCGTCGGTCAGTGCGTATGCTCGGGCTCTGCACCCTCCGCAGACGGTTCGATACTCGCAGTATCCGCAGCGTCCGTGGTACGAATCGAGATTGCGCATCTCGCAGAACAGCGGTGAGTTCTCCCAGATTTTCGCGAAATTCAGGCCTTCTGCCCGCACGTCACCGCATTCGTTTTCGAGGAACCCGCAGATCTGCACCTTGCCCAGATGCGAAATGAACGCGAAGCTCTGCCCGCCCATGCAGCCTTTTACCTGCCGAGCGCTCGGTTCGAGGCCCTTCTGGCGAATGATTCGCTGGTAATGCGGCGCGCAGGTAACGCGGATTGGGATGGTCCCTGCCGCCTGCTGATCGGCAAGCCAGTTCAACGCATCTTCATACTGCTGGGGGGAAAGTTCCTGATCGGCAAGGTCCTTACCGCGACCGGTGGGCACGAGCAGGAACGGATTGAAAATCGTCGCGCCCAGATCGATCGTGAGCTTCATTATGTCGTTGAGTTCAACCAGGTTGTGCTGGGTTACAGTGGTGTTAATCTGGAAATCGAGCCCGCCGCGTCGTGCCGCTTCAATGCCCTTCATCGCCCCGTCGAAAGCTCCTGGAACTACTCGGAACGCGTCGTGGCTTTCTGCGGTGGCTCCGTCGATCGAGATCGAGATGCAGCGGATTCCGGCGTCTTTCATTTTCGCAACGGCTTCATCGTCCACGAGCATTCCGCACGGGGCCATAACCATAGTCAACCCGAGCGATGTTCCATGCGAAGCGATCTCGTAGATGTCTTCCCGCAGCATCGGTTCGCCGCCGGTCAGGATGATAATCGGCTTGGCGAACGAGGCGATATTGTCCAGCAGCGCGAAGCATTCCTGGGTTGACAGTTCACCGCTGTAGGGTTCGGGCCTGGCTGCGGCGCGGCAGTGCTTGCACGCCAGCATGCATGATCGCGTGACTTCCCAGGCGATAAGATGGGGCATGTGATTGTTACCGTGCGCGCCGTGCGGGCGTGCCGCTGCGTGTGGATGTTCGTGTGCCATGATTGCTACTCTTGCGACTTTTGGGCGATCAGCAGCGCGTCGATCAGCCCGGGGATTGTGTGTGATTCAGCTTCGATGTCGGCGGTCAGATCAAAGCTGCGGATCGTGTTGGAAGTTACCGGACCGATGCTGGCGAGCTTGGCGTTTGAGGCCTGCAGGCGATCGAGCCCGACGGCGTTTACAAAGTTTGTAACCGTTGAAGAACTGGTGAACGTGATCCAGTCTGGCCCGCGGTCTGCAAACAGATCGTCCAGCAGTTCCTGCCCGGGCGTTTCGCCCACGGTGCGATAGGCCGCAATGTCAGTGGCCTCGGCGCCGCGCGCTTCGAGATCGTGAATCAATTCTTTCGGTGCGATATCGGCACGCGGGCAGAGTATTTTCTTACCGTTGAGATCGTCGATCTTCGCGAGCGTTTCTGTTATTTCCGAGGCCTTGTAGGCCTTGGGTTGGGCGTCTTTCCGCAGGCCAAACTGCGCGAGTTTCGCGGCCGTGCCAGGCCCGATAACGCAGACCTTCACGCCGGCAAGTGCTCGCGCGTCCAGACCGGCCCGCTCCATCGCGCCGAAGAACGCGTCTACACCATTGGCGCTGGTAAAGATAATCCAATCGTAAGCCTGAATTGCGCTCACCGCCTGGTCCAGAGGAGCCGAATCGTCAGGAGCCTCGATTCTGATCGCGGGCAGTTCGATAACCTCGGCGCCCAGCGCCTCTAGCTGGGCAGTTACTCGCGAGGCCTGAAGGCGAGCGCGAGTGACGACAATTTTTTTTCCGAACAGCGGGCGATTTTCGAACCAGCTTATCTTTTCCCGCAGCGCGACCACGTGTCCCACAACTATCAGCGCGGGCGGTTTGATTCCCGCAGCCGTCGCAACGTCAGTTATAGTTTCGAGGGTCCCGGTTACCGTTTCCTGCCGAGCGGTGGTTCCCCATCGCACGAGCGCCGCGGGAGTGGCGGGGTCTTTACCGTGCGCGATGAGCGACGCGGTGATCTTGGGCAGGTTCTTCACGCCCATATAGAAACCAAGCGTACCGGGCCAACCGGCAAGTGCTTCGTAGTCCAGATAGGACTCTGCCTTACCGGGCATTTCGTGTCCGGTTATCAGGGCCATGCTACTTGTGATGTTGCGGTGGGTTACGGGTATTCCCGCATACGCCAACGCCGCAATACCCGCAGTTATCCCGGGCACCACTTCGAACTTCACGCCCGCCTCGACAAGCGCCAGGGCCTCTTCTCCGCCGCGCCCGAAGACGAACGGATCACCGCCCTTTAGTCGCACCACCTGCTTGCCCTCGGACCCGAGCTTCACCAGCAGTTCGTTGATCTGCTCCTGCTTGAGGGTATGTGCGGCCGCCTGTTTTCCGACGTAGATCATCTCGGCGTCGCCGGGCGCCTCGTCGAGCAGTCGGCGGGCGGCGAGGTTATCGTAGACAACCGCATCGGCCTGTCGCAGCAGGTCTCTGCCTCGGATTGTCATTAGTCCGGGGTCGCCGGGTCCGGCGCCTACGAGATACACGCATCCGTCGCTCATTTATCTTGCTCCAAATCATCGTCCTGTAGTTCATCCAGTTCGTACATTCGTCGTATAGTCTCAACGGCAAGCAACTGATCGCTGAGCGAGGCGTTCTGGGCGAGCTCTCGCAAATACACTATTGGACGATGCAGCATTTTCTTACAAAGGCTTTGTGTAAACAGTTCGAGTTGCTCGGTATCGGCGTCGGTGAACTTACCACCGTATCGTTTTATCTCGGCGGCGCGGAGCAGCTCAAATCGTTTGTTAAGCAATGTTATTGTAGAGGCGACCTGAAGCGAATCGTACCATTTTACGAACTTGTCGACCTCGAGTTCGACTATCGCTTTGGCGCGCGGGATCTCCTGGCAGCGACGTTCGATGTTTCGCGCCACGACGCTGTCGAGATCGTTCAGATTGTGCAGGAACACGTTGGCCAGGTCGCCGAGCTTCGGGTCAACGTCGCGCGGGACAGCGATGTCGACGATGTAAAGCAATTTGCTGCGTCGAGCGATAATATCGCCCAGCGCGTCGTACGTGAGCACCGGATCAGACGAACCGGTGGAACATATAACCATATCGACCGAGCCGATAACTTCGCCGATCTGGTCGAGCGAGATCGCGCGTGCCTGAACACCGTTTTGCGGCTTGTCGGCAGCGTCGCCCGGCGGGTCGGAATGGCGCAGCGCCGCGGGGCAGCGGATCTGATCGTCGTTATCGCTCTGGTCGACCGGTCCGGCGAGTTCTGTGGTGAGTTCTTCGGCCCGAGACAACGTGCGATTGGCGACTATCACTCGCCTGACGCCGGAGGAGATCAGGCCTTTGGCGGCGGCTTGGGCGGTTTGACCGGCTCCGACCAGCAGGACGGACTTATCGGACATGTCGGCGAATATCTGCGCCGCTAAATCCGAAGCCGCACTGGCGACACTAACCGAACCCCGCCCAAGTTGCGTTTCGTTCTGCGTGCGTTTTCCAACGCGGAACGCTCGGTGCATCAGCTTGTTCAGCAGGAAGCGTGCGGTGCGTTCTTCGCTGGCGAGTTTGTATGCGTCTTTGAGTTGCCCGAGTATCTGGTGCTCACCGACTATCTGCGAGTCGAGCGCCGCAGCCACGGTGAACAGATGCTCGATCGCCCGCTGGCCCTGGTGATAATAGAACGCCGATTTATCCGGCGCAGCGTCCAGGCCCTTGAGCGTTTTGATGTGCGTCAGGAAGTTTTCCATGCAGTCGCCGGCGCCGGCGGCTAGGAAGTACAATTCGGTGCGATTGCAGGTGTCCAGGAGCAGTGCTTCTTCGAATACATTTTCGGTGTGAGCGGCCTGGAGGAATTTGGCTGTCAGGTCGCCGGTAAGCGCGCAAGTCTCCCGCACCTCGACGGGCGCTGTGCGATGACTTATGCCTATTACCGAAAGTTTCATAATTTTCAGGACAGAGCGAAGCTGGTGACGAAGAGTGCTGCGATGATCAGGAATCCGGCAAGCGCGATCGAGGCGACTCTGGCGATCGACCATTTCAGGACGTATTTTCCGAACACGTCGACAGCGCAGATAATCCAGGCCGCCGAACCGATAATAATTTTGGCCAGTAGTTTGGGCTCCATAGGCAGGGTCCCACCGCCCGATCCATAGCGGTGGAACAGAGCGCCGCCGGTGATCATGGTTGCGGTCATGAAGGCGAACCCGACCATCAGCGCCTGGAAGCTCATTCGCCCCAACAGGTCCAGAGGCGGGAGTCTATCAAACAGCAGGCCGAAGTTATGGTGCTTCAAGTTTCGCTGCCCTATCAGATAGAGCGCCGCGTAAATAGCTGCAAACGCCAGGGCGGTGTACGCAAAAACCGCCGGGAGGACATGGAGTGTCCCCCACCCGCGAGTGGCGACCAGTCCCTGTGCGATTTCACCGGCGAGGAACGTCGAGGCGGTATATTGCATCAGGAAGATCAGCAGGAACACGAACAGACCCGCACGTCGATCGCGGGTGATCAGCTCGATCGCGAAGTAAACCACAACCGACGAAAACGCGACTACCGAAAGAATCTCAACGTTTTCGGCCAGGGGAAGCCCACCGTACCGCATACCCCAACACACCAGGAACACCGCATGCACGCCAATGGCCAACACAACGCCCGAATTGCGAACGTGCGTACGTTGGCGCAGGATAAACGTGGCGCCGTAGTCTATCGCTAACGCAAGATAGATCAGCGGCAGCAGCCAGTTCAATATCGACAGTAGCATATCCATGATCACATTTCCTGAATACTCATCACTCAACAAACCGGAAATAATCAACACCATCCCGGATTATTCATCATAGGCTGTAAGTTCACAATTCACCCAGGCCGTAGTCGTGGCCGTTCAATCCCAAACCTGCCTGCCGGCAGGCAGGTCAAAAGGCCTAATGCCGATCCGGCGGGTCTTCAACTCGGTAGTGCAGCGGATCGAGGTATCGACCTTCGCCTTGTTTGATGAACCAGGACATTTCGGCGCGGCATCGGTTTACGGCTTTGGTGTCTTCCAGGAGTTTCCTGGTTCGCTCGTGGGGGTCTTTTTTGTAATTGAACAGATCGTCGTATCCGCGGGCCCGGCGCCAGATGTAATGCAGCGAATCGCTACCGACACGATAGTAGCAGTCTTCAAACGAATTTAGCCCGAAGATAACGCGCGGGCCTGTGCGTTCGGGGCCCAGGATCAGCGGCCAGAGGTCCATCGCATCGTAGTTCCGATCGGCAAGCAGGTCCGGAGCAGCCAGATTCACCATCATCGGAGCCACGTCGAACAGTCCTACAATCGACTTAACTTGCTTACCCTTAACGCCCGGTATTCGCATAATAATCGGTATGTGAATCTGCTCGTAGTAGGGATGGAATCCGGCGTATTTTCCGTGATCGCCCAGACCGGTTCCGTGGTCGGCGGCAATAATAATAATCGACTTGTCCAGTAGTCCGCGAGCGGCAAGACCGTCGAACAGTTTCCCGGTCGCCTGGTCGCTGTAAAACACCGATCCGTCGTAGAGATCTTCGTAGCTGTCGCCCCAGTCCGGCGTATTAGGTTGGCGTCTCCAGGGGTAGTGCGTTTCTGTCATGTGCACAAGCGCGAACGTACCGGATGCTTCGTTTTCATCGAGGTAGTTCAGCAGCATCTCGACTTTGTCGGGCGCTTCCTGCTGACCGTAACAGATGATTCGCTGGGTGGGCTCGATCCCACCGGCTTCGGCGCGCATCTTTTCAGCACGCGCGATCCATTGCTGCAGATCGCCCTGGTTCAACGTATCGGAAAGTTGATGCCCGGCCTGCTGGACCTCAACGTGCTTCTGCTGCTCGACAGGCATGTCGCGCAGGAACGCGACCTCGGATATCCCGTTGAAGTCCGAACCGATAACGTTCAGGTGCATCGTATGATATCCGCCAGCAAGCATCTCGTTGGTGAAGAACGGACCGATCCCATTCTTCTTGAGCATGTACCGAGAGGAGTATCGGCCGGTGAACACATGCCTCATCGAACAGCTTGTAGCCGTAGCCTGCGAGAATGCGTTGTCGAACCGTATCAACTGATCGGAAATTGCATCGAGACGCGGAGTGGTCTGGCGTTTTTTGTAGCCGTAGAAGCTCATGTGATCCGGGCGGCAGGCGTCCCAGATAATGAAGATCACCAGCGGTCGTTCCTTGCGGAACGTATCAAGTATCGGTGAGTTCAGCGTCGCGTCGGGCGGAGTGGTAGGCGGGGCCTGCGGATCGCAAATTTCCCAGCCCGATCCGTAGACTCGGCGCCAACATTCCAGATTGTTCTTCGAGACCGCCGAATGTTCGTACATCATGTTGCGAATGGTCGAGTGCTCTTTCGTCGGCGTCATCGCCGAGAGCATCGAGGTCGTCCCTAGCACCAGCAGCATCACAATTGCGCCGAGACGCACATACCACGCTCGGCTTCGAGGCGGGAACAGCAGGCACGTCAGATACACGGTGACCATCGTGATCATAAGCGCCAGGAAGATCGCCACCCGCGTCGTGTGATCAACGGTCTTCGGGAAGCTCTCGTTAAAGAGTATCGCCACAACGACTATCGCAACGATACACGCGCTGACGATCGCAGCCACCTCCGCAAGCACCGACCGCCTGCCGTGCCATCGCTTTAACAACAGTGAAACGCATTCGACTTCTGCGATCAGGATAATCGTCATCACCAGTTGGAGATATCGCCCCTGCAAGCCCAGCATCAACCAGAACCCCCCGCCAAAAATCGCCGCCCAACCGCTCCAAAACAGCAGAACGGCGGAAAGAAGCATCCGAGCGACCCGACAACCGCGAGCGCCCAGACGAGCGCTCGGGCCAGTGGTCAGCAGGATACCTGACAAGAGTATGACGCGCATCAGGTCGGCGCCGGACCGCGGGCGGTGGTCCCGGGCACATCGCTCCAGAATGTTCCACGCCAGCAGCGAACCGTACATAATACCGATCATCGCTATCCCGCAATTGGCGAGATTGAACAATCCAAGCGCCTGGATTTCGTCTTCAAACACCCACGCCAGACCGTGCCTGGCGTACGCAAGAACGTATATTCCCGCAGCCAGACCAAGCAAATTAGCGCCCAGCCCCGGTCCGGTCCATCGTTTCCGCAGTAGTTTGAACGTCCCGAAAACAACCAGGCCGACAAACGAAAGCGCCAATCCGTGCGCCGCACCAACCAACCATGCAGCCGACAGGCTCACCCGCCAGTATCCAGCGGCCGGAAGTACGTCCACGTCGGTTGTCCACTGGACCTTGGCGGTGTGATACCGCGCCGCCTGTGCTGTTATTTTCTCAGCTACGTCGATTGTGTGGAACTGGGTTTCCAGTGCGCTTATGAACATGCTGGACAGTCCGGCGGCCAGCACCAGCGCCGGAACGCACGCCAATACTCGCGAGAGTTTAATGCTGGCCATGCAGTCGTCGAAGCGTCGTGCTCCGATCGACCATCGTCCTGATGCGGCGCGGCGCTGTCGATCTTGAAAGCTGCTCAGGGCCCAGGCGATCCAGGCCAGGGTCAGAAGGAACATCGTCGCCTGGCAGAGCGTCGAACCGGCTTGACTCATCCGTTCGGGATCCAACGAATTGAAAACCCCTTCAATAAGCGGGCAGATCGATGCAACCGTCGCCACAGCGCCCACAAGCAACACGCAGGCGCCAAAATGATCACCTGCTCGACTCGCTCGCCAAGCCAGCATCAACATGGCTCCGGCGCCGAGCAGGCCGCAAATCAGCCCGACCACTATAAGCACCGGTGATACCGTCTGAAGCGTGTGCATTATGTCAGATTCGCCAACGGGCGCGGCGCGATTGATTATCAGCGTCGAGAACACCTGGGTGACTATCGTGGTCAGCGTGAGCACCGTCAGCGCAAGGGAAATAGCGACCCGCAGCGACTCGGTCGGTGACATTCCCTCCCGCAATGATGCGGGGCAAGTTGAAGATTTAGCGCTGGTCATTGTTATCCTACGGTATGCACAACCAATGTGTTCGTAGCGCCTGTGGTCCCGAGCGGACGCCCGGAAATAACGATGATATTGTCCCCGGGCTGGGCGACGCCCTTATCGAGTGCAAATTTAGACGCCAGGTCCAAAACGTCGGTTGTGTGTTCGACGAGTCCGGCCTGCATTGCCTGCACGCCATAGTATAGACACATGCGTCTGACAACCGCCGGATCAGGCGAAATTCCCAAAATCGGACACTGAGGACGCTGCTTGGACAGTATGCGCGCCGTGCTGCCGGTTATGGTGAAGGCGGCGATGGCGGCAATTGGCTGGGTGGTGGTTATCGCGTGCACTGCTCTGGTCAGCGAGGCGAGGGTTTCTGCGGCCTGGATGTCATCCACCGGACCGAGTTCATGGTCGTCATCGTGATACGACTGCATTTCTCCGGCGATGCGGTCCATCATTCTCACCGCGGCGACCGGGTGCTGTCCTACTGCCGTCTCACCAGATAGCATGACCGCGTCGGCGAGGTCTTGCACGGCGTTTGCGACGTCGGACACTTCGGCGCGAGTGGGCGTTGACGAGGTTGTCATGCTCTCGAGCATTTGGGTGGCGACAATGCACGGTTTGCCTTTGAGGCGACACAGGCGTGCGATTCGTTTTTGTACGATCGGCACGACCGGTAAGTCCATCTCGACGCCGAGATCGCCTCGGGCGACCATAATCGCGTCGGCAACGTCTACTATAGAGTCAATATTTTCTATCGCCTGGGGCTTCTCGATCTTGGCGACGATCCGGGCCTGGCAACCAGCAGCATCGAGCAACTCGCGCAACTCGCAGATGTCATCGGCGATCTGCACGAACGACAGCGCCACATAGTCGAAATCCTGAGTGGCGATCCACGCCGCGTCGGAGCGGTCTTTTGCGGTAAGGGGCGATATCTTCAACTGCGTTCCGGGCAGGTTCACGCCCTTGCTGCCCGAAAGGATCCCGCCCTGGGTTACAACACATCGAATTTCAGTGTCGCTTGTTAACTCGGTGACTTCCAGGCGGATCTTCCCGTCGTCCAGCAGCAGCGGTTGATTGACTTGAACTTGCTGGGGCAACTCTTCAAGCGTAGTCGATATCCGGCGGGCCGTACCGAGAACATCGGCGCTCTGGATAACTATTTCCTGCCCGTCACCCAGCAGAACTGAACCGCCTTCAATTTTACGAACGCGTATCTTCGGACCGCACAGGTCGCCCATAACGGCAAGAGGCCGCTTCAATTCCGCCTCCACCGCCCGGACATTATCCAGCAGTTCTTTCCGCTGGGCGTTATCACCGTGCGAGAAGTTAATGCGGAACATGTCCACACCGGCGAGAGCTATCTCGCGGATCGTTTTAACATCACCAGTAGCCGGACCGAGAGTAGCGACAATTTTAGTACGTACAATCATCCCCATATTGTACTGAACCAGCAGATTTAGGCAAGGGTAACGACAGGTTCCAAGAGGGACGGTGGACGGAACAATATCCAATATCCAACAAGAAATGTCCAATTTCCAAGTGACGGCAACGGCGAACGGCAACGACATCCCGACTTCGTCGGGACTAGGCGGACTCTGGCGTCCGCCGCAAAACAAGACCACGCCGAACGACAGCAGATACGGCGATAACTGTTACCGTGGACGTTGCCGTTCGCCGTTCGCCGTCACTTGGAAATTGGACATTTCTTGTTGGATATTGGATATTGATCCGTTATCAATCGATCCACCCGCCGCCCAATACGCGATCACCATCGTAAACCACGACCGCCTGGCCCGGGGTTATCGCGTGGACCGGTTCGATGAACTCGACAGCAAATGTGTCGTCACCGGTTAAACGCACCTCGGCGCCCTGGCCGCGGTGATTGTAGCGGATCTGAACCGTCGCGGAAAACTGCTCGTCAACCTCGCAATGCCAATTGGCCCCGCTGGCGGTGAGCTTGCGCGACATCACCTCGTCGCGCGGGCCTATCGTCACGGTATTGGCGATCGGATCGAGCTTCGTAACGTACATCGGGACCCCGGCGGCGATACGCAATCCGCGACGCTGGCCGATAGTAAAACGCCCGTAACCGGCGTGCTGGCCTAGAACTACACCGCTACTGTTTATTATGTCGCCCGGGCGCAACGCCTCGGGTGCGCGCGACTTGAGAATCTCGACGTAGTCGTCGTCCGGAGCGAAGCATATCTCCTGGCTGTCGGGCTTGTCGTGCACCACCAAGCCGAGATTCTGGGCGATCAGGCGCACCTGCGCTTTGTCGACGATCTCGCCCACCGGAAGCAAAATTCGCCCCAATACCGACGCCGGCATGCCGAACAAGGCGTACGATTGGTCCTTACCGCCCGCAGCGGCCCGGGCAAGCGCCGAAGAACCCTCGAAATCGATAATCCGAGCGTAATGACCCGTCGCAATATAATCGACGCCAAGCGACGCGGCGCGATCAAGCAACCGTCCAAATTTGATCAGCGTATTGCAGTGGATACACGGATTCGGCGTGCGGGCGGCGGCGTATTCGGCGGCGAAGGCGTCTATCAGAGGCTCAAACGCATCGCTCAGGTCCAGTACAAACAGCTCGATACCGAGCATACTAGCCACCAGACGCGCGTCGGCAGCGCCAGCCGGCGAGCAGCAACCGCGCGAGGCGGTGTCCGACCCGCCGGCAGTGCCCAGACACATAAAAACGCCCGTTACCTCGTATCCGGCGTCTATCAATAATGACGCCGCGACGGCGGAGTCCACCCCACCGCTCATCGCTACAATTACTTTTTCGCCTTTTGCTGACATGCCCGCATTGTACAAAACCCTGCGCCGAAACCCAAATACGCTCCGAACGGAAGTTTTTTCCATCACATGATTTGCTATCGGACAACTAACGGCCTAGAATGCACCAGTGGATTCTTTATAGGTATACCATGGGCCTCAAATCAGGTGTAAAATCAGTGCTGACTCTAGCCGGTCTGCCGCGACGCTTGCAGATCATCATCTATACGATGGTGGGCGTTGCGCTGGGGATCGGCGTAATTACCGCACATCTCGGTAACGCACTGTCGTATATGTCAGACTCGCCCGAAACCTGTATGAACTGCCACGTAATGACAGACGCCTACGCGTCATGGCAACGAGGAAGCCACGCCAACAACGCCGTCTGCGTAGACTGCCACCTCCCACACAGCAACCCAGTAGCAAAACTCGCGTTCAAGAGCATGGACGGTGTCAAACACTCCTACGTCTTCACCATGCGGAGCGAACCGCAAGTACTGAAACTCTCCCAAGCCGCCATACCCGTGGTCCAGGCAAACTGCCTCAGATGCCACAAAAACCACTTCGATATGATACGACTACCAGGACCAAAAGAACGAAAATGCTGGGACTGCCACTCAAACGTCCACGGTAAGGTCCACGGATTATCAGCCTCACCAAGACCACTAAGAATCACGCCGCCGCAAGCAGGATTGTAAGCCCGAAGGGATAATACTATGAGTAATGGAAACAAAACTAAACCACTTCCCACATGGGCCGGCGGCGCGATCGTACTGCTGGTGGCCGCAGTCATAGCAATGACTTACATCCTGGCTACATCGATCGGCGGACGCAAACAAGAAGCCCTGCGACCGATCCTGGTCTCGCAAACAATCGAACCGTTCGAGTCCGATAACGCCATCTGGGGAGTAGACTACCCCAGAGAACACGACGCGTACAAACGAATGGACGTCGACGACACCAAAACCCTGTATGGCGGGGCATTCCCGAGAGACTATCTCGAAGACGACCCCCGGCAAGTCATCCTATTCGCAGGATACGGATTCTCAAAGGACTTCCTCCAGGCACGCGGACACACCCACGCCATCACAGATATCATCGACAGCGAACGCTCCCCGGAAACACCCAACCCCGCAAAACCGTTCCCCGCGACCTGCTGGACCTGCAAAAGCCCCGACGTGCCCCGCATGATGGGCAAATTCGGAAAGGCCAAGAACCCCGACGAAAAAAACCCAATCAAGCTGATCAATCTCGGAGCCGCAGACTTCTACGCCTCAGACTGGCACGAGATGAAGAAGGAAATGAACCACCCCATCGGATGCCTCGACTGCCACGACCCGAAAACGATGAAACTCCGCATCACGCGACCGGCACTGCGTGAAGGATTCGCCGCAATGGGAAAAGACATCGACAAAGCCACCCACCAGGAAATGCGCTCGCTGGTTTGTGCACAATGTCATGTCGAATATTACTTCAAAAACGATCCGAAGGCCAAAAAGAAGGGCAACTACCTGACATTCCCCTGGAAAAAAGGAACGTCCGTAGAAGGGATGATCGCATACTACGACGAAATCGGATTCAAAGACTTCATCCACCCGATCTCGAAGGTCGAAATCATCAAGTGCCAGCACCCCGACTGGGAAATGTACAGCACCGGCGTACACGCATACCGCAAAGTCTCATGCTCAGACTGCCACATGCCCTACCGATCTGAAGGCGGTATGAAATTCACCGACCACCATGTGCAAAGCCCGCTGCTGAACATCGCAAACAGCTGCGCCGTATGCCACCGATGGTCCGAAAAAGAGCTGAAAACGCGAGTAGAATCCATACAAACAAAAGTCGCAGACGCCCGAATCAAAGCAGAAGACGCACTGGTGGCTGCCCACTTCGACGTGGCGGCGGCGATGGAGGCAAAAGCAACCGACATCGAACTGGCGCCTATCAGAAAACTGATCCGACACGCCCAGTTCCGCTGGGACTATGTCGCAGCCAACAACGGTATGGGCTTCCACTCACCACAAGAAGCGATGCGGATACTCGGCGACTCGATCAACAACGCCCAGACCGCACGCATACACCTGGCCCGCCTCCTGGCCACCAAAGGCGTAACCGTTCCACCGAAGCATCCGGACATCTCAGATCGCAAAAAAGCGGATATACTCCGAAAAAGCTTCATCGACAAAGACGGCACGCCGCCAAAATTCCTGCCCTGACCGCAAACGCCATAGTTCACAATTGCTTCACACATATGAAGTGCGCATACCAGGCGACCAGCGCATAAACAGACCGCTCTGCCGACATAACTGCCTGTGAAATAGGTATTTATGCGACCTGCTACCCCGCCGGCCTCATCAGACCACTAGTACACAGCCCTGTCTGCTGTGAAGCACGCCCAAATATATCATATACAATATCGCCAATTCGTCTAAAACGCCTAACCACATTGCGCCGAACATGCCGAAACTCTTTGCATGGGCGCTGGACGTTCTCTATAATAAAATGCGTCAAATGAGTCGTTATAAAATATCCCGCCCCACCGGGCCGGAGCAGAACTGAACGTAAGGAGCGTTGTTATGGCCGAGCAAGGAATTAACAGACGAGAATTCATTCGCAACTCCGCAGTCGCAGCAGGTGTAGGTGTCGTCGCAGCCTCCGGAATTGGCGGTAATTTCATCGCCCAAGCCGCAGACAAACCAAACGTCAAGAAAACACGCAGCTACAATCCCGAAATGGAATACCGACGACTCGGAGCCACCGGGCTGTGGATCTCAGCGGTTTCCCTCGGTGGACACTGGAAACGCGTCGCTGAAGTCACCGGTAAGAAAATCCCCTCATACGCTCCGCCCAAGAACAAAGAAGACGCCGCAGTACTCTGCAAAAATCGCTACGACGTAATGACACGTTGCATGGAAAAGGGTATCAACTACGTTGACGCCTGCACCATGGGCGAAATTTCAGTCTACGGGCCAGCACTCAAAGGCAGACGCGACAAAATGTACATGGGCTTCGCGATGTGGCCCCACTGCCCGAGAAACAAGAAGTACCGCACAGCCAAGGCCATCCTCGACAAACTCGACGAAGGACTCAAAATGGCCAAGGTCGACTACGTGGACGTATGGCGACTCGTCGCAGACAGCGCAAAAGGCAACTCAGAAGCCGACGAGCTGGAATTCATCAAGGCGTTCGAAATCGCCAAGAAGGCCGGTAAAGCACGCTTCACAGGCGTTTCATCCCACAGCCGCAAGTGGCTGACACACCTGACCACAACGTATCCCAAACATTTCCAGGTAGTTCTGTTCCCTTACACCGTACAATCGAAAGAACTGCCCAAGGAATCGCTCTTCACGTCGGTCCGCAAGAACGATATCGGAACGTTCGGAATCAAGCCTTTCGCCAGCAACTCGCTGTTCAAGGGCGCCAAGACCGCGGCCGAGAAGGCCGAGCGAGCACGCCTGACCATCCGCTACATTCTCGCCAACCCCGCCATAACCGCCCCGATCCCCGGACTGGCGTGCGTCGAAGAGGTCGACAACATGGCCTTGGCGATCAAAGAACGCAGAAAAGCACTCACCGCCGAAGAAAACGCCCTACTCAAACAAATCGGCGACGATACCTGGGCCAACCTTGAACCAGAATACAAATGGCTCAAACAATGGCAATATGTATAAGACCAGGTTCTAGGTGTTAGGTGCTAGGTGCTAGGTGCTAGGAACGACCACGGGCGTTCGGCGGTGAGCTTTCACCGCCGAACCTCCGCCAATGTCACCACAATACTGTTTAGCGGCGGACACCGGAGTCCGCCTGGTCCCGACGCCTTGTCACGACGAAGCCAAAGGCGAAGACGGAAGTCGGGATTGTTCAACGTCACGCCTTTAGGGATCCCGCAATGGAACGCGTTCTTTTCGACGAATCGGAAACATATACAGTCGCCGCAAAACCCAAAAAACCGCTCCGCCGGTTCCTGGGAGCTTTGATCCTGCTGACTGTCTTACCGATGGGCTTTGTGCTGCTTACGCTCGAAGCCACCGAACCGTTCGGCACGCCCGACGGCTGCATAATGTGCCATGAAAGGAAGACCGT
>JABGPF010000390.1 GCA_018645065.1 Phycisphaerales bacterium | reverse complement strand
CGACGAGCTTCCGGCCGATCCGCTTGAGCGGTCGGCGGTGATTGCGAGCTTTACGATAAGCAAGGTTCAACGCTGGCTGCACCAGGTGGCGCTGAAGAAGATCGAACCGGATACGGGGTTGTATCATCCGGATGGCAATTTCAATTACCAGGACGCGTGGGCTGACTGTTATCCCTTCTTCGTCTGGGCCGCGTGGCTGACAGACCTCGAAGCGCTCAATGGTCCGGTGCGCGGGGCGTTGCACGCGGAAATCAAGCACTGCAAAAAGGGATTCTTCGCCCATCCAAAGAACACGTTCGGCGGCAGCGAATATGTGAAGGACGGGCTGATGGCCATTGTCGAAGTTACAGGAAAGGACGAATGGTTCGACCGCATGAAGGCTGTCCAGGATGAAATATGGTCGAACCCCACGATCGACACAAAATACGGCAAAATCCCTTCAACCAATATCGAGATCAACGGCGAACAGATCCAAGTGCTGGCCCGCCTGTACACAATGACCGGCGAGAAAAAGTATCTCGTCCGGGCCGAGCGTCTTGCGGACTACTACCTGTTGAAGGGCGATTTCGTGCCCCAGCGGCTTTCTGATCACGGCTGCGAGATTATCGGAGGCCTGGGCCTGCTGCTCGGGGTCGAATCGGTTCACAACCCGGCCAAGGCGAAGGAATACCTCCCGCACATGAAGAAGATGCTGGACACGGTGCTCGAAAAAGGAATCAACGAAGACGGACTCATGTATAGATTCCTGGGCCGCAAGGAGAGCCTGAGCGATTGTTGGGGCTACAACTACGTGACCTATCTCTGCTATGACATGGTAACGGGCAAGCCCGTTTACAAGGCCCATATGGAGCAGGTCCTGCGTAACCTCGCCAAGCCGGCTTACCGGAACTACCGATGGAAGGGAAGCCCGATTGACGGGGCGGCCGACTCTATCGAGGGCGGGATCTACCTCATGAATCGCCTTGCGGTTCCCGAGGGCCCGGCCTGGGCGGACCGGGAAGTGGCGGCCAATATCGTGTTTGCAGGGAACAAGGCCAAACTCTGGGGCACAATGAAACTGCAGTCCAACGCAGTCAGAACCGCGATCATCCACGCGATGATGCACACGCGAGGCCTCATCGCTCGTCCATGGAAGCAGGACCTGACGCTCGGCGCGGTCGAGACGAAGGAGGGCCTGGCGATTTTGCTTAAATCGGACACCGCCTACAGCGGCAAAGTGGTTTTCGACATCCCTCGCCATCGCCTCTACATGGGGTTCAAGAAGGACTGGCCTCGGATGAATCCCCTGCCGGAATGGTTCCCCGTTGAACCCGCCAATAACTATGTCGTCAAGAACCTGGCCGACGGATCAAAGAAGACCTACACCGGCAAGCAGTTGCACGCAGGCCTGCCCGTTGCCCTGAAGGCCGACGAAGAACTGCGACTGCTGGTCAGGTAGCTTAACCCCGGAAAACCCCTCACCCCCGGGCCTCCGACGTACGGTCACGCGGAATCGAATTTCCTATCAGTGATGCCGGGACAGGTGATAGAATCATCAGAAAGGCCAACGGTCGAGTCGTCTGCCTCGCACCGCCCAGTCCCTAGCGATTGCACTCGCCGTAGGTCATTGCGCTGAGGAGTCACCGATGAGCACACAACGTATGTCGCGCCGGACGTTTCTGGGGCAAGCAGTCCGTGGCGGGGCTTTGACGGAACCCCGGCGAAGCCGAATGTCCGAGAACGATGGGTCGCACAATGGTAAGCCTCCATGAATTCACTATTCTCAGGGAGGCAACAGTTTAGCAGGCGGCTAGTGAGCGGTAACCTCCATGTCGGAGTTGAGCGTCAGTGTCTTCTCGAAGGCACCGGTTCCGATCATGGTCGGGGAATTATCGGTGCCGTCTTGATTCGAGGTCGGGGTACGATCTTCTCGACGCCCGCAAATTGCGGGTCGGGCAATTGCCGCAGTTCGTCGTCGCCCCGATAAGGACAGTTCAAATCCATCCAGGCCGTCAGCATGCGCAGTTCATCCGCATCGAGCTTCAGATCTTTGTGGTTCTTCTTATCCGTCGTAATGATCTTCAGCAGTAGACTGTTGAACGAGAAGAAGGTCATCGGTTTGAAGGGTCTGCTGTACTGTTGCGTTTTCCACGCCCGCGTGCCCGCGGAAATATCAACGGCGCCCGTGTAGTTCTTCAGTTTCATCTTGCCCTTGCGGTATTGTCCGGGACCAATGAGCGTCATATACACATTGGAGAAGTCTCTTCCGTAGTTGCCCCGTTCCGGGTTTTTGGTCAGTCTGAGATCAAGCTTGCGGAATGCTTTTTTTGTGTTGTCGCCATGACATTTAAGGCAGTGCTTGTTGAATATCGGTTGAATCATGCGTTCGTAACTGAAGTTCGTTGTTCCCCATGGTGGTGGAAGGATCTTGTCGGGCGTCTTTCGCAAGCGGGTCAAATTGACAGGCGCATTTGGACGTTGTTCGTGGCACCCGACGCAACCTCGGGTCTCTCCGGGCATGACCCCGGTGAAGCTTCGCATGGTTTGTATGCAGCGATACTGGTCATCAAGAAGCTGAAACATGAGCGAAGTTCCCGCAGGGGCCTCGATGTAGAAAGCACCTTCTTTGTTGATTGGGACCGTTCCCAGAATTCGCTTGCTGGAGGCGCTGGGATACGTGGCCGAGGGAAGCGGAATACGGTTGGGGCCTGCTCCTCCGAAAATCTGTCGCCAGGGAGTATACGTCTTGTAATCGAGCTGTATAACCCTGAGGTGCTTTGCGGAGCCTTTCGGGATGGTCGTACCCTCATAGACATTGCTTGAAAAGAAGTAGCCCGGCGCGTTTGGTTTTCGGTCCTTACCGGTTCCGGGCCATTTGACGGAGGAAGGGCGCACGGTGGGACGCTTTCTCGGTTTGACCGGGATGGCGTGAAAGATGTTGTATTTCCCTTTGTAGACCAACTCACGGTTGCCGTCGGTGTCCATGAGGTAGAGCTGAAAGTACTCCGTGAGAGGCAACTGTTTGCTCTTCGCCTTATTGATCGCCCCCTTGTGGATGGAGACAAGGAACAGGTCTTTGCTTAGCGGGTATGGATTTTTATAGCTTCCCCATTTACCAGATGAGTGGTAGGTCTTTGACGCAAGGGGCAGTTTTCCAGGCCCGTCACCCGACTCGGCGAACGCGACGTCGGGCGTTACCTTCGTAAGCCCGTCGGGGTACTCTCTTCCCTTTGCAGGATCCACGATCCCCACCGAACCGTTGTGCCACCGGTGATGTCCAACGCCGGAGAACATGATTTGAGAGGTTCCGGGGATCTGGCGTGGGCTGGCCAGGTGGTCGGGCCATACGCTCATATTCCCCCAGAGCACGTCAACCTTGGTTCCATCCGGGTACACCGTCCAGAGCCCCTGGATGCGCATCACGTTCTTCTCGGTGTACTCCCATCGTGTGTAAACAACGCGCCCGTCGGAGAGCAGGCTTGGCAACCAGTCAGGCTCATTGTTTCGACTCAGAATGTAGACGTTCTTGCCATCGGCATCGCATCGCGCCAGGACGGTCGACCAGGAGTATCGCGTGCACCGAACGGTCGTGTTGCCGCGGGTGGTCGTGAACATGATGTGGCCGTCCGGCAGATAGATCGGGTCGTTGTCATCGTAGACGCTGTCGGTTAGCTGCTTGAGACCTGATCCGTCGATGCCAATTTCATACAGATGATACGAGTTGTCCTTTGCTGGCTTGAAACTGAACAGAACCTTCGTGCCGTCAAACGATAAGTCTGGCCGAAGAAAGGCACCCTCGCTCTGATCCGGTGTAGGAGCAAGTTGTTCGATCTCCGCCCCGGGATGCAGACCCTTCAGATGCAAAAGACGTCCGCCTGGCACGGCGTTGTAACCGCCGCGGTGCTGTGATTGGTGATTCCATTCCGCGCGGTATAATTGGGACTCCCTCTTGTCACGGTTCTCCGGCAGCTTGGACGCGATAGGATACTGATTGTCAATGAAGAGCAAGCCGTCAAAGTCCAGTGCAGGATCCGCCAGCAGGATTCTCCGCTTGATTCGACGAATTGCCAAATAGAGTTTCTGGATCTCTTTCGCAGGCGTAGCCGACGAGAACGTCTTGAAAGTCGCCGCGCAATTCGACAATCGCTTCAGGTCGGGCTGGACTTGGTCGGCCGTATTCCCGCTGTACCTCTCGGCAATCAGGCGAGTCCATCGGATCTCGTTGCTGATATCCGTCGGGTCAAGCGTCTTTCCAGCCTGGTAGAGCCAGTCCTCCAACAGAAGGGCGTCCCCTTTGACCTTGTGGACAGCAGGCATTCTCTCATCGTCAGCCTGGGCTCCGCCAATGGGCAAGCCGCTGGTCG
>JABGPF010000389.1 GCA_018645065.1 Phycisphaerales bacterium | reverse complement strand
GTAAACCCATGACATACCCCAATTCTTCTTCAGTCAGCGCCGGCCAACCAACAGCCGTAGACCATTACAACGATCTGCGCCTTGACGCCCTTTTCTTCGGTCAGGCTGCGGTCGACGCCGTAAATCTGGCAACCCTGTTCAGCCGGTTCGAGAAGAACGTCAACCTCGAATTGTTAGACACCGACCGCATCCGGCTGGCGGCTTCCCCGACTTCCACGGTCGAGCTTATGATCGGCGGTTATCCCGTTCAGGCAGTCGCAAACGTTGACCTTGCGGCCGGCGACAAACCCAGCGGCGGCGCAGCTACATGGTATGTGTTTGCGGTTCGGACCGCCAGCAGCACGACCTTTACCCTGGATGCCAACACAAGCTCAACCGAGTGGGCCGGAGCGCGACGGATCGGCTCATTCGATTGGGACGGCGCAGCCATCACAGAGACAACCATAGCCACAGAGTACGCAGACACAATCACCGATCTGATCACTTCCACAACCCCACCCCAGGCCGCGCAGGGACGGCTAACGCTTTCATCCGGCGCAGGTGTGCCAGTTTCAAACACAACCGGATCATCTGTTCTATATACCCCCTGGAATGGTGAGCAGATCGACTTATACGATGGTGCTACCTGGGTGCCGTACTCATTCAGTGAGTTATCGTTGTCCTTCTCAGGTGTGGCCGCAGACACCAACCACGACATATTTGCCTATCTTACAGGCGGAGCCGTCGCCCTCGCTAAAGAAGCCTGGACAGACGGCACAACCAGAAACGAAGCCATCAGCCTGCAAAACGGCCGTTATGTCAAGACCTCCGCCACTGGTTATCTTTACCTGGGCACAGTCAGGACCTCGGCATTATCGACCATCAGCGACACCGACAAAAAACGGTTCGTCTGGAACTACTACAACCGTGTTTCTTACAAAGACTGTGACCACGATTCAACATCCTCCTATAACCACAATACCGCCTCATGGGTAGCCTGCAATTCCAGTAACGCCGCCTGGAAACATGAGTTTATTATAGGCGTCGAAGAATACCAGATGCGCGCCAATGCCCATCTACAGATTTTGGGCGCTGCTGCTCGCCTACCTTACTTTGCTATCGGCCTTGACGCCCTTACACCTTTTCATGGTGGCAATGGTTCGCTGGTTCAATACTACGGCCAAACACATACGCCCTCGCTGGATTTGTTGGCATCGGTTATCACTACTTCCAGGCCATCGAAAAGAACAACGGCGGCGGCACAACCTCCAACTACCCCGCAAACGGCAGCGCTTTTATAGTCGAAGGAGAAAGGTAAAAACATGGACGTAAAAACATACGGAAACGTCGACAAACTGTTCAGAGAGCTACAAGCCTATTCCTTGCCCGTCCGGTCGGTTCGCTTCACCGGCGGCCAATACGAGCCCGTCTATTCCCGCGACCTCAACGAACTCGAAAAGTCAGCCGAAGCCGCTGCCCTCGCAGCCCATGACCCCGTTGATCACAGCATTAGCCCCGTTCTGGTCTTCCTCAAAGGTGACGACACCCACAGCGTCGAACTGGTCGTCACAACCGATCCAGACCTGGCGACCGTCGCCCTCGACATCGGGGGGGAAGAACTTGTCATTGACCTGGTTGAAGGTGTTGGCACTTTTGATATGACCTCCGACACCCCAGGCGCAGAACTGCTCATAACCGGCCGCGCCGGAGCGCTACCAGGTGCAGGAGCGCGCATCTATGTTATCTAACCGCCCCGGCCTGGATGGTGACACCGATCGAGTTCGATCAGCTGATTTCTGTCACCAACCTACTGACTGCCGCCTACCGAAAGACATGATATGACCTGCGAGCATGTATTCATCCATTTTGATACGGAGAAAGAAAAAGCCAGCCGCCCATCATTCGGTTTATCCCCTGCTAATGATTGGAAACGTATTGATCATTTTCATTGTTCCAAGTGCTGCACAATCAAGACCACAACAAAAGAGGCTTCGTGGATAGATTACCCAAATAACCCACCTGATTGGTGGTAATCCCATATTTCCTTTTCATCCTCCCTTCACCCAGGAAAGGACCCAACCCATGCCCCCCAAAACCCATGAAATCACCAGCCGACCCGATGGCAAAATCAAAGTATCCAACCTTGCCAAAAAACAAAAGCAAGTCAGTGTGGATAAAGATTGGAAAAATCTTTCCACCAAAGACAAGCTAGACTTGCTGGCCCAGGTCGTCGGACTGTTAGACGCAGACGGAAAAATCATTCTGCGGTAGGGGCGCACAGATGTGCGCCCTCCCCCCCCGAAAGGAACAACACATGCCCGAAACCCTGATCCAATCGCAGCACCGGCTTACTTTACAAGCCAAACCCACCCAATCCGGCAGCTTTGAAATCCTTGCCATCACCGCCGGCATGGGCAACGGCTGGAACTTCACCGCCGAAGCGTTAGAAGCGTCCCTATCCCTATGGGATAAAACCGAATGTTTTGTAGATCATTCCTGGTGGAACAGATCATTACGTGATCTTGCCGGGACGCTATCAGAGCCAACCTGGGACCAAGACGCACAAGGCATCCAGCTTGTATTGACCCCCGTAGGACCATCCGCGGCCCTGCTGGTTGAGTTAGCAAATCAGCTTCTCAGCGAAGACGCACCAGAACCAAACGTCGGTTTTTCAGCCGACATCATGTTCACGGCCAACGGCAAAGACATCGAAACAATCTTACGCGTCGAGTCCGTTGACCTTGTCTACAATCCGGCCAGAGGCGGCGCGTTCCTTCGTGCCCTCAATGCCGTAAATCCGAAGTTAGGAAAGGAATTTGAAATGCCAAAACCCGAAGAAATTATCACCCCCACCGATGGGACCCAGGCCCCGGCCGCTGATCCCCCCGCCGCTGCATCCCTCTCCGATGATGCCGCCGCTGTTCGCACCCTGTTGGGCGAACAACAGCGCTTAGATGCCCTTGCAGCCGAAGCCGAAGAAGCTCGTCAGGTCCGGGCGCAGATGTGCGGCTACCTGCTAGACTCTGCGCTTTCAGCGGCAGCGCTGCCCGCGGCGGTCGCTTCCCGCGTCCGCGTCCAATTCGAAAACCGTGTTTTCGATGCCCCCGAACTGCAGACCGCAATCGACGACGCCCGTGTCATGGTGTCAGAACTGCTGTCCTCGCAGTCAGTCGCCGGCCCTGGTCGGCTGCACTCAATGTTCAACGAAGCCGACAAGCTGCAAGCCGCAGTTGACGATATGCTCGGCGCACCCCGCGACGAAGCCCATGCCGCCCTCGAAACCGCCCGATTGTCTGGTATCAAGGAACTCTATCTGATGCTGACCGGCGACCGTGATTTTTACGGCGGTTACTACCCGGCGCATGTGCAGCTTGCCACCACGGCAGACTTCACCGGCCTGGTCAAGAACGCCATGAATAAGATCGTGGTCAACACCTGGGACGAGCTTGGTCGTGCTGGCTATGACTGGTGGAGCCGGATTGTCACAGTCGAACACTTCCAAACCCTCAACACTGTAACCGGCACTTTGGTCGGCACAGTCGGGACCCTTCCCAGCGTTTCTGAAGGTGGGGAGTACACCGAGTTAGCAGTCGGCGACAGCCCCGAGACGGCAGACTTCACGAAGTAGATGATGCAATTAATCCTTCTTTTTGTGGGGATATTGAACACTCTGCCTCAAACCACACTTCCTCAATTTCTCGATGAAAAGTGACTTGAACATTTAATACATCTAACAATGATCTTTTAACTTCAAAAGTTGCATTGGGTAACTTATGTTTTACCTCTTTGACCATCTCATGAATTTGTTTTTCAACCTCTTTGTAGTCACACTTGCTTTGAACATCGGACGATATAGCCTGATACTCTTTCAATTGAGATTCTTTCTGCTTGCCATATTTTTTTATTTCGTCTCTTAGCGTATCTAGAATGATCCCAGGCTCATGGTTTGTTATTTCTCTAACAAGACGAGAAATCCGTGATTCGGTTTCATCTATAAGACCTTCGAGATTTTGCAAGTCTTTCTTTTTCACTGTTACTTCATTTTCTTGTTTTCGGGAAAGTTCCTTCAATCCCTCATTAAGTGAAGTTTCATCAGTGAGTAATTTTACTAACCATTCCCACACAGCATTGTCTACCCTCTTGGTGGGGATGCCCCTGGATTGGGTTGGGCAAGTCCGATGTGCCTTTACCGCAGAGGAACACCGATAATATTGATTCTTCTTCTTGCTCCTGCTATCAGTAAAACCATATCCCGAATATCCACAAATACCACATCTAATATGTCCCGCTAACAGATAGGAATACTTTCGATTTCGCTTGGCTCTTTTGGCGTTTATAATGGTTCTATTGCCAGCAGCAAAAAATAAATCTTCATCAATACCATCCATGACGGGGTAGTCTTTATATTCCTCACGTTTCAC
>JABGPF010000032.1 GCA_018645065.1 Phycisphaerales bacterium | reverse complement strand
AGCGATTGGCTCCCGAGCGGAACCTCTACACATTGCTACAGATTCTAAGCCTCAGCCTGTTCGAGAAAATACCTATTTTACAGGCCTTTTCGCGGCAAGAATACAAAACGGCCATTGGTGATAATGATAACCAATTGAATTTATTCGACTTATGATGGGACACTAGTGCTATTATCTATTGAATCGCTGCTTCTTAGTTGAGGCAATCGGGCAGCATGTGACTCTCATTACAGGTCCCCTTGGATCCGGCAAGACCGTGTACATGGGATTCACTTAATACCGACGAGGCTACCGCGCGTAACCTCTAATGAATGGTTATCTTCAGCGTATCTCTATTCTCCTTGTCATCTGCGACAATGCCTTTTCGGGTCTGCCACCGATCAGAGTCAGGGTCACCAATTCGGATGGTGTATGTTCCTTTTGCAAAGACCGGAGAACGGAATGCTGCTTTCTGCATCCGCACCGAATAGACCAGCATCCCGGTCTTTTCGTTAATCACCTCTATTACCGGCTCTTTGACTCCCTTGATATCCAGTTTCGGCAACCATGCCACCGCTTTTCGCCCATCATTTTCGAACTGGGTAATGGTTCTAGGCCAGCCTTTATACTGCTTGCTCTTGGGGTCATCCACGGGCATCATCCGGGGCCAGCATTCCATGGTGATCTTGCGGGTGGGTTTATCAAACCGGACAACACCAAACCCAGGCATCCGTTCATTCAGCGCAATCGGCTCGCGGGTCACAGGCACCGGATTGGTATGCGTGTAGATCGTCATTTTGTTCTTCAGACTGTCATAGAAGTCACCGGTGTGGGGAATCCCGTTATTCAACGCCTTGACCGGCGGTGTCTTCGGCTGCCACCAGCGCGGATATGTATTGGAAATGGAGGGTACACAGAACCACCAGCCGGCATCACGCCAATCGGCGATACCGTATTGCCCAATAGAGGACAAATGCTGATCGCCACAGACATGGAACGCCGCACAGCGCTGCATGAGTTCAAGTGCTTTTCGCCGTCCGGTTTGCGGCCAGCCATTGGCGTCGAAGTCTACATAGTAGAATGATTTTTTGGGACCGTGATGGGTTGATGTCTGGGCAAAGACAGTTTGTGAAACCACCGTTTTCATCACGGCTCCTCGCCAATTTCGCGACCAGTCGGCGAGGAATTTCAACTGCCTGTCGCCCAGCAATTTCAGCCCGGGCAGATCATAGTCCTTGGGGTTGTAGTTGGGCTTTTCGATGAAGTCCGGGCGTTTGGCGAGACCATTTTTATGGGTGCCGAACTGGAATGGTCCGGACTTGAATTTTCGGTCTTCGATAATGGCGAAATCAATACCGCCAACCACCATGCGGGTGTAATAGACCGTCAACCCCTGGGCAATGGGCTTTGGATCATACGGATCAGGAAGATGCCAACATTGCTGGCGCTGAACCATATTCACATATTCAGCCGGTTTGGTATAACCGCCCTTGGTGTCCCGGTCCACTTTACGCCCGCCATTGCCCCAGATATTAGGTTGCCCCACATCGTGATCATCAGGAATGCAGACTGTGGGGCGGTTCCGGATCATGTCGCCAAAAATTTCGCCAAACCGAATCCAATGCGTGGTGTGGTTGCTATGGACATAGATCTGATCGCCGGTAAACAGCAAAACATCAGGATCGATTTTATTGATATTATCGACAATATCCTGTTTAGGAAGTCGACCACCGCCCCAGGGGTAACTGGAGTTTCCGGTGAAGACACCGGCCACCACCTGGCGTTTATCCACCGGATCGCGACGGATGATTCCTTTGTAAGTCTCCTTGCCGACCCGAACCCGATATGGCGACGTTTTGGTCATATCCCAACCTTCTACCCGAAACATTGCCGACCAGCCGGGAAGGACAGGTTTGGTTTTACCAACCGTGTTCCATATCTTACCTTCCTGGATTTCAAGAACCACCTCGCCATCGACGGGCAACATGCCTGGATAAAGCTGGGCGGTGAGTTTCAAGACCTTGTTCTGCGTGGTGTAAAGAGCAAAGCATATGGACTTCTTTTTGGGGAGGGCAATCAGCGGCGCGGCGCGAACCTTACCGGTATAAATTCCGATCTCCGCAGCCGAGGTAAAGGGAGCAGCAGTAACCGTCGCCAGTGACCGGATCCGCAGATACCGACCGACGGCCGGCTTCTCAAAAGCGATCGTCCGCTGCGGATACTGCTCAAACACCTTGCCATACAACCGACCGCGAGCCGCCGGGGCGCCCCAGGCGTTTGCCTTCTCCGAAAGGGTGCATTCAATATCCTGGATCACCCCGTTGACTCCTTGATCCTGACGGGGCAGATAGGAAATCCCGGTGACTTTTATGGATTGTCCCAAGTCGATAACGATCTCGTGGGGATGGGGTTTGGCTTTAGGACGAAAACTTGTATGCCACATGGTTTTGGGGTTGCCGTCAATGGCATAGCTGGCCGGATGCTTACCGCGACTCACCTCAGCGGCAGTACAAGAAACAATCTTGGCGCCCTTAGGCATATATGCGGCATCCTGCCCCAAGGCTCCGCCACAACCAAGCAATACTCCGGCGCTCATTATCGCAATCACATTCTGTCTGATCACAAAACGACTCCTTCTCTAAGACGGTTATGTCAACTGGGAGTTCCCAGATGGCGTCGCGTCCGCAACCATCGCGGTGCTTTCACTGTGATTGTATACGATATATCGCATTGGGCAAGCTGAATACGGCGTCTGGGCATTAAGTCCTGGTGGTCAATGCATAGGCGAACTGAGAGCACGTGACTTACTGCCCAAGAAGCCCGGCCCGAAAGCCGGTAAAAAGCAAGCGAGAAATCCAAAACGGAAAAATCTGAGAGTTGTTTATTGCGTCCCTCGAACTCGCGTTTTGGGAAGTTTTGTCCATTGATACGAAATGGACGGATCTTATGGGCGGCGGTGCTTCCATGATGTTCAGGCCGGGTAACCCGCATGCTGCGGTAAGACTTAAGGTGCGGCTGAATATTGGCACCATACGGGATTGTCTCACTTCGCAGAATTATTCTGGCGGAAATCTTTAATTCCCTGAAACCATCGGGGCGGTTGTACGTCCAATAAGTATGCCGAGTTGTCTTTTATCCAAATCCATTCAAGAAACACCCGCAAAAGGAACCGTCACATGACACGAAAAATGATACTTATCGCACTGGCTGCTTGCCTCCTGACCGGCGCGGTGGTCTACGCGGGACGAGGCATGAGCACGAAATTTGCCGTCAGAGCTCCGACGCCGCCTCTTAAGAATCGCGTCGCTGCTGCCGAAACGGTGTTTCTCGGCAAGGTCGTCAATAAAGTGGTGACAGGAGAGTGGGCCACCGCTGAGCTTCTCGTTGAAGAGTCTCTGCGAAATGCCGAAAAGGGCAAGAAGACGAAAGTAACCTGGCGCATCAAGCTCGGCAACTTTCACATTTACGACGTCCCCGAAGGCTCGCGCGGAATCGCCATACTCAAGGATAAACACAAAGGCCGCTACTGGCTCCGAAGCGACAAATTCGAAAAGCCAAACAAGCTTGCTGAAGTGAAGGGTCTAATAGGCCCCGTCCCCGCGAATGCATCGAAGAACGCATCAGCAGCGACGTTAGTCAAGGGAAACACTGACTTCGCGCTGAAACTCTATCATCAGCTTAGCGCGAATGAAGGGAACTTGTTCTTCTCGCCCCACAGCATCTCATCGGCGTTGGGCATGACTTACGCCGGAGCCCGCGGCCAGACCGAAAAGGAAATGAAAGCGGCGCTGAGTTTCGAACTTGAGCAGGCAAAGTTGCATGCGGAGTTTAAGAAATTGAACGCTGAATTGGCGTCCAACGCCCGTGATGCCGGTCAGAAACTTAACATCGCCAACGCACTCTGCCTGACCAATGGTGACGTGAGCAAGGATTTCGAAGCACTGCTGAAAGGCAGCTATGACGCTGAAATTTTCGCAGGCGGTCTGGATCGGATCAACGGTTGGGTCAAGAAGAAGACCGAAGGCAAAATTGCCAAAATCCTCGACAACCTGAGTGCCAATTCGGTATGCGTAATCCTGAACGCGATCTACTTCAAGGGCGCTTGGGTCAGCGAATTCGACAAGGAGCATACTCGCGAGCTTCCCTTCAAAGTCTCAGCGACTAAGCAGGTCAAAACGCCCCTGATGTACCAGAAGGGCAAGTTCAAGCTGCTGAGGAAGATGGGGTTACAGATCGCAGCCCTTCCGTACAAGGGCAAGGCACAGTCTATGGTCGTCCTGCTGCCCGAGGCAGTCGATGGTATCGGTGATTTGCAGAAACAACTGACCGCGTTGAACCTGTCGCTATGGCTTGGCGAATTGGACAAGGCCCGAGAGCAGACCGTTCAACTGCATTTGCCCAGGTTCAAGTTGGAAACCAGCTACGATTTGGTTGCCCCGTTCAAGAAACTGGGCATGAAGAACGCATTTGACACGCAGGCTGATTTCAGCGGGATGGGCTGGAAGAAGGGCGAACTCTTGATTGGCCAGATCAAGCATAAGGCCTTTATCGAGGTCAACGAAGAAGGCACAGAAGCAGCGGCCGCTACGGCTGTGGAAATGGTAACCAAGTCGGCCCGGAGGTATCCGAGGTTCCGTGCCGATCATCCCTTCATCTACCTCATCCGCGACAACAAAACCGGGAGCATCCTGTTTGTTGGCAGGATGAGCAATCCGAAATGATCTACCGGGCAGCGGGCATACGCTGACAGGCGATCTGATATCACGTGACTTACTGTCCAAGAAGCCCGGCCCGAAAGCTGGTAAAAAGTAGGCCAAGAAACCCGAAACCGGAAACACAGAGAGTTGTGTATTGCGTCTCCCTGAACCATCAGACTGTCCGCATGTTCAGGCGCAGTCGATTTCGACATCGGATGAGTCAAATCGTTTGATCTCAGTCGGCAGGTGCGGAATTGTTGCAATGTTCAATCCGAACCGTCTATAATCATGCGATTGGAGACGCCATGTCTAGAATAGAAATATTGAGCGTATCGATAGTGATGTTGGTTTTCTCGGCGGCTACCGCTAACGCGGCGACTATAACGGTATATACCGACAAAACTGACTGGAGTAACGCGGTGAATGGGCAGTTCCTGACGGAGAAATTTGCCGATAGCACGCTGAATGCGGGAGTGAGTTTTACTTCCACCGAATCCGGCCATATCAATCCTGCCCAGGAGTACTATCAAGATGTCTTGGCTTCCCATAGCCAGAACGACCCGATGACCACTTGGAGTTTCACGCCTCAGATCACCGCCTATGGCGGAAACTGGACCTTAGGCGGTCCTGGCGGTTCGGGTAACAGCTTGTTGGTATATACTGCTGATTCTGATGTTTACGTTGGCGCTATCTCGAATAGCTACGGCGGCGGCTTCTGGGGATTCACCTCGGATACTCCTCTTACCGCAGTCAAGTTGGTCGGAGGAGGGGGCAGCAGGCAACAGAACTACAGTCTGGACGACATGGTGTATTCTCCGTTCCCCGATACGAACGCTGATGGGATCATTGACGATGCGGATTATGAGAACCTGCTCGCACAGTTTGGGGGTGCTCCCGGCGATGAGAGTGCCGACTTCAATGGTGATGGTCATGTTGGCCTTGAGGACTTCGCCATTCTGCGTGGAAGCTTTGATTTAGTTGGTAAGTCGGCTCAGGTCACTGCACCTGCAGCAGTCGTACCGGAACCATCCACACTGGTGTTACTAATTGCCGGTACCGCTGGGCTGGTTATAAGAAAACGCAGATATGGCATCCCCCGATCCTAGAATAATCCATCTACAGGCGATGATTTACTCTTGCCAGAATCAGCATATAGCGGTACAATCATAGTGTGGATTAGAGGGTCTGGAGGCAGAGGGTTTATTTATCTGTTGGCGGCAGGCCTGGACGCTAACGTGCCGTGTAGACGCAACTTGCTGTGCAGGAGAAGCTAACGTGAATAAAAAACTCATATGCGAGTCGATCGTCGCGGTGATGATGCTGTCGGTAACGGCGATGCAATCACAGGCTGCTATAATTGGCCACTGGAAACTCGATGACGGTAGCGGGTCGGTAGTGGATGACTCGTCAGTCAACGATCGTGACGGTGTTCTCAATTCGGGCACGTGGAAATCGACCGTTCCGCCAGCGAAGGTAGGCGGTGCGATTGAGTTTACCTCCAGCGGCGACGGCGTTTCGGTGAACATGGGGGCTGGTGTTCTTCCCAGCGGCAACGCAGAGCGAACAATTACGGCTTGGGTGCGTTCTGACGCTTCCAGCGACAAGAAGTTTTTCGGTTATGGCGGTAGTGGCGCCGGACGCACGTTCGACTGGGTGGTGGAAGGAACGGGGATCTGGTTGCGACACGGTGGCGGACAAGTGAAATGGGATTTCGGATACACGCTTGGAACTATGATGCATGTAGCTATTGTTGTCCCGATCGATGCTGCAAATGTCGGAGACGTGAAGCTCTACATTGACGGTTCGGAGCAGGCCGCCCCAAACATCAACAACAACTCCGTATTGGACACGACCGCGGCCACAAGCTTCTATATAGGCCGAGGATTCTCCAGCGCCGCGTTTGATGGAATTGTTGACGACGTGCAGTTCTACGACACGGCGTTAAGCGACCAAGACATTAGCTCGCTGGCCGCTAACCCCGGAGCCACCGTCCCCGAACCTGCAACGATGACCCTACTGGCGCTGGGTGGTTTGGCGATGCTGCGACGACGTCGCAAATAATCAACATAGAGCACAAAATGAATTCCCAGGAGCGTCGTTCGAAAGAGCGACGCTTTTTTCTTGGTTCCCACGGAGACGCACTAAAAAAGCTGGCGGCCTGTTGATCAGATCGCCAGCTTTGTGGTTATGTTTTGCGTCGCAGAGTTATGCGTAACGTATACCCTTACTTTCGCTTACGCTTCAGTAGAGCGGGGATGCCTGCTGCCATCATGATAAAAATCGTCGCCGGTTCGGGGACTTCAGTTGCAAATCGCACTTCGCCCAAGCCGTAGCGATCGCCGCCGGGGTTCAATATTCCGTTATAGTTGCTGGCAAGGCGAAGGCCTATGTAGCGTGCATTCTCCGTCGAGCCAAATCCGAAAAACTGCGCCACGTTAGTTGCGGTAGTGTAGTTCGCGGCCTGGTCCATCTGGCCGGAGAATTCGGTCGCTTCGCTACCACCGCCCGAGGCGAAACTAAACGTATTGCCTTCGGCTGCGGTGTGGAAAATGAGTTCAAAATCACGTGCTGAGTTACCAGGCGATCCGTTTCCGTATTGCCAAAGTATGACTGACCCGACAGACGTATCAGCGCCAAGATCAAAGGAGAATACCGGATTGCCCGCCCCGGTTGACCTGGTCCACGATTCGGCGTGCGCCTGGCCATTGCGTGCATGCAGCGTCGCCAATGCATCGGCCAGCGTATCACCCGTATTCAGCGTGACACCGGTTCCGGCTGGGCGCTGGAGCGCCGCTTCAGGGAAGCCGGCGTTGTCGGTTATCAGGTAGTTAACATGTGATCCCGCATCACCGGCGATCGTGCCAGTCACGAAAGTCGGCGTGATTACAGTCGCCTCAGCCGGTTGCGACAACATCGCAACGCTCATGATCATTACTGCAAGGCAACAAGACATCGTTATAGTAATTCGCATTTTTGATCTCCTGCTTCTGTAACGGCTCAGATAAAACCAGACAAAACTTCCAACTTTAATATGGCCACATCATATCTATCCGCAGTATCAAGGGCAGCTTACCACATCCGGTCAAATTCCGCAAGAGAAAAAGCATGTTTTTGGTCCGAGTACCACCCGATTTCCACTTATTGGAAATTCCGGAATTACTCGGAACTGACGCGGCGAAGAAATGGCTCGGCGCCGCCTGTGCACTACTTCGTCCGGGGCTGCTTGGGTTCGGGGACGTACATGTCCTTCTTGGCCAGTCCGTACTTTTTGATGGCCTTGAAGCAGCGGGACATGTCGATCGCGTTGTCCTTGAAGTTGTTCGTTCCGAACGTGAACTTCGCGCCCATTTTCTTGGCCAGGCGAATGAAGCGTTCGTGCGGCAGGCCGCTTTGGGCATTAATCTCCAGGGCGACGTGATTGTCGATTGCCGCCTGGATCACCTGCTTCATTCGCGCGTCGGTCCACAGCTTGTCGTAGCGGTCCTTGACCGCTGGCGGCAGGTACGTTGGGTTGGCCAGGATCGTTATTGGTTCAGCCAAGACGCGCAGGTTGTGCTTGACGTATCGCTTCATCCACGCTTCGGGGTCGTCGATGGTGTATTGCTTGGACTGCCAGAGCTTCACCGGCGGGCTGTCGTCGTTGGGCATGGGCATGATCATCGTATCGCCCAGAACGAAGTCCAGACGCCTCAGTAGTTTTTGGGAGTGGGTCTTGTGCCAGCCGCGGTCGTTTACCTGCAGGCCGACAAATACGGGCCTGTCCGAGACGCTGTCGAGAAAGGTGGCCAACTGGGCGTCGGTCTCGATGGGCCAGCCCTTGCCGATATTCCGCAGCACACCGATGTTGATGCCCGTGACGGCCTGGCGGGCGATTGCCTTGCTCACGGTCATCCCGCCGCGCAGGTGAACGTGGTAGTCGACAAACGGTAGGTACGACCCCGCCACGCGGTCCATCAGGTTCTCGCTTAGCCCGTAGCCCTTGTCCGAGGCTCGCTTCGGCTTGGCGGAATCGGTCTTGTCGCCCAGCAGGCGGATGGCGATTCGCCGGAAGCTCACAACGCTCTTGGCGTCATGGCCCTGGAGGGCTATCGTGCCCCGCGACAATATCCGACCCGCGCGGTTGGGCGTCCGGCCGGGCTTGGGGGGCTGGATGTAGTCCACGGTGAGGTGGTCGTTGACGTGAATGCGGACACGGCTGCCCACAACACATATCCGCATGCGGAACGACTGCCCGTCCTTGACGAATGACTTGGCGATGTTCCGCACGGCATATAGGCTTCCGGTTCGCTTCAACTCACGGTAGCCCTTTCGGCCCGCCTGCGTGTTGTTGATCTGGACCTCGTAGCCCTTGCTGGGCCAGCCTTTGGCTTCATAGGCGGTGTGGAAGAACACGCCCGAATTGGCGCCCGGCTGGGTCTTGGCCTCGATCTCAAGCTCGAAGTTCTTGAACTGGCCTCCGCCGGCGGGGCCTGTGTAGTACAGGTGACTGCGAGGGCCTTGAGCTACGAGGCAGCCGTCGCGCACGGACCACGTGCCAGCATTCTCGGAGGCCTTCCAACCGTTCAGCGACTTGCCGTCGAACAGTGCAACCCACCCCGGGGCCTCGCCAGCGCCGGCGGCTGCGGCGTGTACAAGAACCACCAGCCCGACCAGCCATACCCTGCGATTCCAAGAGCGATTCTTTCGCATTGTCATTCGACACCTTCCTTACGGTCATTAACCAAAGCTCGCTTGTCCGGACAGCCAACAAGTCCTTTCCGGTCTCCACGAGCGGATACTTCGCACAAACCGGGGTTTGCCAGATATCATCGCGGAGCTTTCGCAGTGATTGTATCCGACGCGACGGCTTGAGCAAGCTGAATATGGGCTCTTGGCATCGGCCATAGGCGTTAGGGCCAGCGAGGCGTTGGGGCAAGCGGACATGAAAATTGGTCCTTACGCGCCAGTAAGTATGTATGTGCAGGCGGTAAGTTCTAAATACCGATCAGGAGATCGGCGTTCCCGGGGCTTGGCCGCGGTCTGGGGACACGATCCCAAATGCTCCGCTTCGCTTTGCATTTCGGTCATGTCCCCGCCGCTATCACAAGGCGCCAGGCTGTCAGATCGACCAGGGTTGGCGCATGGGTCTGGTTAGCATTCGGTTTGCTTGTTCGTCGCCGATTACCTTGCCTTTTTGCGGATCCCATTTCAGCTTTCGCCCGTTCAGTTGGATCGAAATATTCAGCAGATGACAAATCACCGCAGAGTGATAACCAATCTCTACTGACGCCATCGGAGTCCCGCGACTCTTCACGCAGTTGATAAAATCAGCGTGATGGCCCGGGCTTCTGCCTAACTGAATTTCGTCGGAGCCGATTTTCTCACGCAAAATATTCGTATCGCTTGCGCGCAGGTTCCCGCCGTGAACGTGTATGAAAATCCACCCGTCGTCACCGACGAACTTCACGCCGCGAGGGTTGTTGCTGTTACCGATCATCCGCACGCCGTTGGCGTACATGCAATCGAACTTGTAGTCAAAGAAAGTGTCCCACAGATTACTTCCGCCCTCGGGCAGTTTGCCCGTGGCTTGGTATGAAATCGGCGTGGTGTTGTCGGTCCCGTTACCGAGTTGGCCCAGGTCGATAACGTGGGCGCCGCGATCGGTCATCTCTCCACCGCCGTGGTCCAGCACAAAACGCCATGAGAAGTGGCAGCGTTTTTGCGTGTAAGGCGCATCGGGACAATGGCCCAGCCACATGTTGTAGTCCAACTCCCGGGGGATCGGCATCGGCGCGTGGATCGTCTTGTCGTTACGCACCCGCATGTGATGCCCCTGGTCGCAGGGCAGGCTGATCTCGATAGTGTGCAGCTTTCCGATCCGCCCGTTGCGGACCAACTCGCACGCCAGACGCGCGTTGGGACGCGAACGTTCGTGGCTTCCGGTCTGCAGGACGCGTTGGTAGCGGGTGACGGCGTCGTAGACGGCTTTGCCTTCAGCTACTGTGTTTGTCAGAGGTTTCTCACAGTAGATGTCTTTACCGGCTTTAGCTGCTGCGATAGACGCCAGCGCGTGCCAGTGGTCCGGCGTGCATACTGTAACCGCGTCGACGCTGTTGTCGGCTAGTAGTTCGCGGAAATCGTTGAACTGGGCGCAATCCTTGTTGTTATAGCGTTTGTTGACCAGGCCGGCCGCCCGGTTGCGATGGTTCGAGTCAACGTCGCATACTGATATCACCTGGACGTCTTTGCGTCCGAGGAACGCACGCATATTGCCCGTTCCCTGCCCACCGACGCCGATGCAGCCCATGATTATCCGTTCGCTGGGCGGGGTGGCGCCATCTGCGCCAATCGCCGAAGATGGAATGATGGTTGGGATACCTGCTGCTACTGTTGCAACTGAGACGCCCTGGAGAAATTTTCGCCGACAAATGTTCTTCATGTCAACACTCCCGAATGGTTTGCATTAAAGTGGTGTCTATTACGTTAGCGACAAAGGCTGATGATTTCCATTACATTAAGTAAGAATAGCAACGGCGCTGGAAACGGCGCGCGACACCGCAAGCGGTTATGTATTACAATCTGAGGTGACTGATACTGTGAAAAAAGTTATACCATTTATTGTTCTTCTTGTTCTGTCCTCGTTGGTGTTTGGTGCCGAGCCTCAGTGGGGGCGGTTCCGCGGACCTAACGGGGCGGGTGTCAGTGATGCGACAACTATTCCGGTTAAGTGGGCCGACAAGGATTATAACTGGACAATCAAATTGCCCGGTACGGGGTACTCCTCGCCGGTGGTGTGCGGAGAGAAGATATTTATGACCTCCACCGATAAGAAAACCGCCACGCGGATTGTGCATTGTGTCTCCACCGTTGACGGTCGCGAGCTCTGGCGGAAGGATTACAAGTCGACAAAGCACCGAATGCATCGCGACAACAGTTACGCTGCCGCCACGCCGGCGGTCGATTCAAAACGCCTGTACGTGACCTGGACCACGCCGAATAAAGTTACGCTGGCGGCGCTGGATCATAACGGTAAGGAAATATGGAATCGCGATTTGGGCCCGTATGTCGGCCTGCACGGTGGGGGAGTCTCGCCGATTGTCGTTGGCGATATGGTGATTCTTGCCAATGACCAGGAGGATATGAAGTGGTACGGATTTCTGTCGAGTAGTGACAAGGGGGTAAGTTTCCTGTTGGCTGTTGACTGCAAAACCGGGGAGACTCGCTGGAAAATCCCGCGTAAGACGACACTGGGCGCCTACGGTACTCCGTGCGTTCGCAAGGGCGCAGGCGGTAGGGATGAGTTGGTGTTTACTTCTACGGCGTACAGTTTTACCGCGCTCGACGCAGCCACCGGTAAGCAAAACTGGGGGCTGGGCAAGGTGTTCCTCGATCGTTGCGCCGGTTCGCCGATAATGGCGGACGGCTTGGTGATTGCGTCGTACGGGCGGGGGAATTACGGTTCGCTGCTGGTCGCGGTGCGACCTGGCCCGAGGCCCAGGGTCGTGTGGAGCATGAAGAAATCGAAAAAGCCTCCGCTGGTGCCCACATCATTGGCGACCGGAGGGCGCTTGTTCTGCCTTGCCGATCAGGGTATCGCCACGTGCCTCGAAGTGAAAACCGGCAAGCAGATATGGCAGGAGAATCTGGGCGCTAAATTTTACGCATCGCCGGTTTGTGTGAACGGGATTCTGTACTGTATATCGAAGAAGGGCGTGGTGTTTGTTTTTCCCGCAGCGGCTGAGTACAAACTGCTGGGCAAGGTGAGTCTCGGCGAGATGAGCTACTCGACGCCAGCTATCGCCGACGGCGTGATGTACATTCGCAGCAATACAAAACTAATGTCGCTCGGCGGTAAGAAAAGCAAATAGGTGCAGAAAAATGGCATCTAAATCGCGGTGCTGGCGACGGAGCAATAGCCAATATCCAATCCCGATGTATATCGGGATTGGCTGTTGGATATTGATCCGTTGCCGAAATAGGCGTTTATCGCCTTGGCGTTTTGGTTGGCGTCTTTTTTTCGACGAGTTTTGTCGCTCGCCCGTTAGTCATTTTGAGAATGGCTTTTTTGAAGTCAATTGTCGTCCTGTACGACCCGAGCCCCAGGGTTTTTGTGTTTGGTAGTTTCCATGTGCTGTAAGGCGTTAGCAGCGTTTGGGCGCCGGTCCAGGTCAATACGGCCTTGTCGTCAAGAGACGCTGTAATCGACGCGTTTTTCTCTTTGATGACCACTTTGATGTTGAGTACGTATTCCTGATCCTTTACAAGTCGCTCGGTTCCGCGGGTCCCCCTGATGCGGTACGGGGAGGTTCCGGTTCGCAGCATTGAGTAGCTGTACGATGAGCTATGGCAATAGACGGCGGCGTTGGTTGGGCCTACCGGGAACATCACGATTAACTCTCCTGAGTCTTTCATAGTGAAAGTGATGTCCAATTCGTAGCTGCCCAAGGGGAGCCACGGGACGGTTATTTTAGGATAGGAGCTGCTGTATGTGCCCGTGCTGGTTCGTGTGTTGCTGCTCAAGACGCCGGACTTAATGGTCCAGACTCCAGCTATCGTATGCCTGGCCGGATCGATGGCGCTCAGCAGGTTAATCGCACCGCGTGCTGATATGACACTGCCCGATTTGGCGAGTTCCTTATCGATCGACATCACTGCGGTTTTGACGCTGATGGCCAGTATGTCGTTTTTGTCGTGGAGAGTCAGGAACTGCTGGTAATAGTTTCTTGCTCGTATGAGCATAAGCGGTTTTGCCATTGAGGAGCACGATTTGGCCATTTCTCTTCGGTACCAGTCGCCCATGTTTTTGCATTCGGCTTTGGTGAGCTTTTCTATCGGTTTGCACGCCATGGGCACGTATGTTCGCCATGTTTCTTCGACATCTTCGTTCAGGTGTTCTGCGGCTGCTGCGGGATTGTTCAAGTCGACTAGCAGCGTTTTAATCAGCAGGGTGCGGGTTGCGGTCTTGTCGGGGGTTTTCTTCAGTGTCGCCGCGTATCGTGCCGCCCGAGCTTCGATAGTGACCATGTAACTGACGTTCTTTAGTTTCGCGCGTATAGTGTCGACGCTGCCGGTCTTTAACGCTATCGCCAGCGAACTGGCCTTGCGGTATTGGGTCGCTGCGAGCGTCCATTGTTTTCGCTTCTCGCAGATGGCTCCAGCAGCCAACCGGGCGTTCAATAACTCATCTGCGATCTCCATCTTGGCCTCTGTGCCCCTGGCGCAGTAGTATTTTGCTCCGAGTGTGTCTGCTTTGAGCACCGTCCAGTCGTCTTTTCGCTTCGGCGCCGCGGTCATCAGCAGTTTGAGCGCCTGGGACGCGGTTTGGGATGACGCTGGCGTGATCGGTGATTTCAGACCGTACTCGACGGCCTTTTCCAGGATAGCGATGCAGAGTTTCGGTTGATCGGTAAGCGTTATTGCGCCGTCGAGCAGTTTCGCCGCCTTGGCTGAGTTGGTTCTGGCCCCGTCGATAATCTGGGTAATCAGCGCGTCGGTTGACTCCTCAGCCGCCGCCCCCGCCTGCGCCGCGCACAGCAGAATGCAGGTTAATGCGATCGTTGACAATGTGTCTTTAAATGTCATCTTCCCATCTTTCGTGTCGGCGTCATCGCCTCTCTGCTTTGACGCAGAAAGGCGTCTGTTTGTTCCATTTTACATATATTCGCACATGTCGGGGCTGTGTCAAGAAATTCCCGGAATTAACCGCAAGCTTGACAGCTACCCTCTGTAGACTACACAATCGTCGGCGGACATTTACAGGCGCCGGTTTAGGAGTTGTGATGAAACCTGATTCTAACGAGCAAAACCAAGCGGACAAATCGCCTTTGGAACTGACGCTGAAGGCTATTATCCTCGGTGTTATACTCGCAGCGGTTCTGGCGGCAGCCAATGCGTATCTCGGGCTGTTCGCGGGCATGACGGTCTCGGCGTCGATCCCTGCCGCTGTCGTCTCGATGGGGCTCCTGCGAATGTTCCAGAAACGAGGGATACTCGAAAACAATATCGTCCAGACCGCCGGGTCCGCCGGTGAATCACTTGCAGCCGGCGTGGTATTCACCCTTCCGGCGCTGGTGATCATGGGCTTTTGGACAGAATTTAACTATTGGTGGGTCACGCTCATCGCAGGGTTCGGGGGACTGCTGGGCGTGCTGTTCACCATCCCGATCAGACGGGCTCTTATCGTGGATAAACCGCTCGATTTCCCCGAAGGACGGGCCACCGCAGAAGTTCTCAAAGCCGGTGAATCCGGGGGCGCGAATCTGGGGCTTATTGCCATGTCGGCAGCAGCGGGTGGGTTGTTCAAGCTCTGCGCCGGAGGGCTCGGGCTGTTCACCGAAGTTTTGCAGGGCGGTATGCGAATCGGCCGGAGCGTAGTGGCCGGTGGTATGAACCTCAGCCCCGCGCTGCTGAGTGTGGGGTATATTATTGGACTGAACATCGCGATTCTGATTTTTATTGGCGGTGTGATGAACTGGTTGATCGCAATTCCGATAACCGCATGCTTTTATGATTGGCCTGCAAAGGACGGGGTGGCGATGTCGGCGATGAAAGGCGCCAAAGAGATATCCAACTTGTATACTCGCTACATTGGTGTCGGGGGTATGCTGGTGGGCGGTTTGTGGGCGATTTGGCGGATGCGTAAATCGATGTTCAGCGGGATAGGCAGCGGGCTGAAGGCTTATCGGGAATCGCGAGAGAATGGTCAGGCTGTTCCGCGCACTGAACGGGACATACCAATGAAATGGGTGCTTGTCGGGATGATCGTCGCTGGGGTTGCGCTATTCGGGATATACCAACTTTTCGTCGGACGTATCGAAGTGACACTCCCAATGGCTGCGGCTATGCTGCTGTTGGGATTTCTGTTTTCAGCGGTGGCGGCGTACATGGCCGGTGTCGTCGGATCCTCGAACAATCCGATAAGCGGTGTCACAATCGCGACCGTGGCGGTTTCGGCGATGCTGCTTGTTGTGCTGATGGGCTCAAATGCGACAAACGGACCGGCGGCGGCAATTATTATTGGTAGTGTCGTCTGCTGCGCCGCAGCCATTGCCGGCGACAATATGCAGGACTTAAAGGCGGGGCATATCCTGGGCGCCACGCCCTGGAAGCAACAGGTGATGCAGATGGTGGGCACGGTGTCAGCCGCCTTGGTTATCGCTCCGGTGATGACGCTGCTCATGACGGCCAATGGTTTTGAAAACCATAGCTCAGCCCAGCCAACCGGCGCTTTGGAAGCTCCGCAAGCGAATCTCATGGCTTCGGTTGCCAAAGGTGTGTTTTCAGGAGATATTCCATGGACGTTTGTCTTTATCGGGATGGGCTTAGCGGTGGTGGTTATCATCGGCGACCTGCTGCTCGAGGCCCGCAAAGCGACATTTCGCATGCCGGTTCTGGCAGTGGCGATAGGCGTGTATTTGCCGATTAAACTCGCGATCCCCATTCTGATAGGCGGGATGATCAAAGCTGCACTTTCGGCCCGTCATCGACGACGGAACGTGCCGCCCGAGGGTGTGAAAATCTCCGAACGTCGCGGGATGTTATTCGCATCAGGATTGATCACAGGCGAAGCGTTAATAGGAATCGCGCTGGCGGCGCCAATTGTCATTACCGGCAGGCAGGACGTCTTGCAAGTGCTGGATAAACCGTACGTCTGGCCCGGGGTGATTATATTGGCGGCAATTGCGGTATGGATGACGGTAGTGGCGTCACGCACCGAGGAATCCAGTTAATCGCTGCGGCGTCTGCGGAGTACAGTCAGGCCGCCTAGCACGAGAACTGCCATTGTCGACGGCTCAGGGATTGAGGCGACACGGAATCCGTAAATGACGGTCCCAGTCGTCGGTTCACCGGTGCCACCAGCCGACGCGTGCAAAACGTCGACTCCATAGTCGAAGTCGAAGAGCGACCCGCCCGGTTTGCAGCGAAACGACGAATTACTCCACTCGTAGAGCGTCTCGTTCCACTCCCAAACGTTCCCGCCCTGATCGAACGTTCCGTACGGGCTGTCGGATAATTCGAACTCACCGCAAAGCGTCGCGTGGTACGGTGAATCAAGGAGAAACGGATTTCCGAAGTAGTTCGCGTTATTGCCCGGTTTCGTGGCCTCTGTCATGTCCCGACCGGGCTCAGTGTTGCTACCAGTCGGATAGTCATAGTACACATCGTTATCACCATCGTAGTACGCCGCTTTGTACCACTCGTCTTTAGTGGGAATGACGTAAACTTTGCCGTAGACGGAAACCAGGGTGTCCATAGCGGCTGAATCATGGGGTGTGATGCCCGTATAGTCGGATGCAGTGTAACTGCCCCACCCGGCGGCGGCACTGGTGTCGTACGCGCCTTGATGTATGCTTCCGGAGGTCGCCCAGTTGGAGAACATAGCCGCATCATACCACGAGATGAAATTCACCGGGCGATTTTGCCAGTCACTCGCAGTCCCGCTGGGCGCCCCGCTGAAATCGTAGGTGGACGAACCGGAGTTCCAAGTGATCCGGCAGCTGTAAGAGTGGCTGGCCATGTCACTGTTGTATAGACCATGCGCATTTGCGCCAGTCGGATCAACGGCGTTGAGGAACTCGATGTACTGACCTGAGGTCACCTCATGCTTGCCAATATCGTACTGGTAGTTAACCGCGCCGTGGCCGGAGACGTCGTACCGCGTGTCGGCGGTATTGCCGACATTGCCCACGTGAACAGTCTCGATAGTTACCGCCGACGCGGTCAAACACAAATTCGCAGCGATAGTGGCCATGCACATTATCCGAATAGCATTTTTCATTTCGACTCTCCTCATGTGATTCCTGTAACTCCGATTCGATCGGGCCGACGAGCTTCCTTCTATAGACCTGACGCCAAAATAATTCGTCTCATTTAGAAACTGATCGTTGCGGTTTGGTGCATGAATATGCGAGCGAACCTTCTTCATGCCATCGACAGCACCTAGGCAAACTTATCCTTGGGCGAGCTTGCGAGCTAAAGCAATCAATATACTACCATGAAAACCGATGTCTCCAAGAAAAAAACAAAATAGCTTATGCTGTTTTATGTCCATATCCCACCTTCTCCCCCGGAGTCCCAGCGGCTGGGGGAGAGGACGGTAGGGAATCTGTTCGTTTCGACTGTCGGTGAACAGGCCCCAGAAAAGATACCAAAAAAATATACACAAAAACGACTGGGCCAGAATCTAATCCAGCCCCGCCGCGCATTGTGTATCTATTTGCTGCCACTGCTTGTGGCGTCTGCGAAGTATGGCCAGACCGCCCAACGCAAGGAGCGTCAGTGTCGACGGTTCGGGGGTCGTGGCGATCAGTTCGGCGTCTCTGCCCATGTCGCTTGAATTTAGAGCGTCGGAAATCGAGGTGGGAAGGTAGGTGGCCAGAGCACAAGTCGCCTTGCGTGTTCACGTGGTTGGATGGACGACCGTTTAAGCCTGACTGGGTGACTCACGAGTTCGTACGACTGCGAAAGCGGACGACAGTTGCGCATTGCACGTTCCACGACCTACGCCGAAGTTTCAGTACGCTTGCACAGCGGCGGGGTGTTGATAGAAACATTGTTAAAGACCTCGGCGGATGGTCGGTTGTGTCTGTGCTCGAAAAGCATTATACTGGTGAGATGTTCGAGGCTCATCGCAGGGCTATGGACATGATTGCCGAGGCCGGATAGGTTGCACAACGTACTACCGAACTGGCCCCTAATAGGGGAAATCGAGGCAATCGAGATTGACATAAATCCTTATAGTATAAAGCTTGGCCCGGTGGCGGAATTGGCAGACGCTGGGGACTTAAAATCCCTTGCCCCCCGGGGCGTGTGGGTTCGAGTCCCACCCGGGCCAGTTGCGGTTGGAACGATTGTGAGTGAAATTTAAAGGCCGGCGGTGATGTTATTGTCACCGCCGGCCTTCTTTAATAGTGGCCTGTATTTGTAATGGTTGGCGTTTATTGTGTCATTATCATGTCGTCGGCGGTCATTTCTGCGGGGATATCCACGCCCAGGAGATGCAGCATCGTTGGGGCAATGTCAGAGAGTTTACCGCGGGGCTTGAGCTTGACCTTACCGCTGTCAGCGCTGACTAAGACAAGTTCAACGTCGTTGAGCGTGTGGGCGGTCATGGTGGCGCCGGTTTCGTCGGCCATCTGTTCGCTGTTACCGTGATCGGCGCTTATCAGCACTGTTCCGCCTCGTGCTAAGGCTGCGTCTACAACGCGTCCGGTGCATTCGTCCACCGTTTCGATCGCCTTCACCGCGGCCGAAAGAACGCCGGTGTGTCCGACCATGTCGCCATTGGCGAAGTTGATTATTATCACGTCGTACGTGTCGTCGATCTGCTCACCGTCGAGCGTCTCGGGCGATTCAAGGTGGGCGATCTCCATGTCGCCAGCCATTTGTCGAACAGCCGATATTCCGCTGTTAATCGCACATTCAGCCAAATCGGTCACCTCATACGCGCTCATCTCGGGCTTCTGGTCTTCGGGTATTGTGATCGAATCGACCTTGATGCGGTCTTCCAGGTCGAACGGAGCGAGCATCTTACCGTTGAAGAAACTGGTGACGTGCTTGAACTTCTGGAACTCGGCCAGACGCAACTGACGCAGACCGTTACGCCCGAGAATGTCGCCCAGCAGGTTCGTCATGTTCATCGGCTCGATGAGTTCTTGCGTGAATTCGTCGTAGTACCGCGTCATTCCGATGTACGTTACGTCGGCTTGGGCGGTGCGGGGGAATTTGTCGAAATCTTCCACGACAAACGCGTCGGTGAGCTGAATCGCCCGGTCCTGGCGGTAGTTTGTGTGGAACACGACGTCGCCGTCGTCGATCAGGCCGATGGGTCCGCCATCGGAGCCGGTCATGAGCGTGGGCGTTATGAATTCGTCGGTCTCGAGCAGTTGATTGTCTCCGCCTTCGCTTTCGCGTCGGGCCAGTTCGGCGTCGGCCCGGGCGTATGCTGCTTCAATCGCTTCTCTCGCCGATGCCGCCGTCAGGCCCTGGCCGGCGGTGATCGCCTTATACGCACGTTCGGTGCGGTCCCAGTTGCCCGTGCGGTCCATGGCGTAATATCGCCCGGTAACGCTGGCGACCTTCCCAACGCCGCATTTGGCGATTACTTCTTCCAATTGCCCCAGGTATGTCAGTGCGCTGCGGGGCGGGGTGTCGCGCCCGTCGGCGAAGAAGTGTACGAACACCTTCTCTATCCCCTCGCCAGCGAGGTATTCCAGCAACGCGAACAGATGCTCCTGCATCGCGTGTACGCCTTGGTCCTGCACGAGCCCCATGAGGTGGAACTTCGCGCCGGTGGTCTTGCAGTGCGCCACAGCCTCAGTAAGCCGCGGAATCTTAAACAATTCACCCGACTCGATAAGTTCATCCACGCGGACAACTTCCTGCTTAACGATCCGTCCGGCGCCCATGTTAAGGTGCCCGACTTCCGACGACCCCTGCGACCCGGCCCGCACGCCAACCGCCGTCCCAGACGCCTGGAGCGTGCAATTCGGATGCTCAGCCAGCAGTTTATCCATTCGCGGGGTTGCGGCTTGTGAGACTGCATTTCCCGGTCCGTCCGGCGCGATTCCCCATCCGTCACGTATTACTAAAACCAGTGGTTTACCCATTGTGGGAGTTCCTTCATATTCGTTGGTGTTTTTGCATTATAGGCACGCGGGCTCTGGGGGCCTGCATCTGAGAGGCGAAGTTTACTCGACCAGCCCCAAAAAATCCACAGTTCACTGCATCGTGGCCGCTACTTGCCAGTGGGTTGGGTGGTGGTCTTTGCCCATTTGCGAACCTTCTGGCGAAGTTCTTGGAAGCTGATGCTGTAGCGGCCTTGCTCGTCGAACACGTTGGTGTAGGCGACCGGATCGTCGGGGTGCACTTTATATCCGATCAGGAAAATTGCCAGATCGCTGATTGATTGTGGTGTGGTTTTCTCTTTCGTTTTGAGCGGTGTTTGGTCCGCGATCAGTGGTTTTAATCGCCAGCATTCATTGGCGGGGAATTTATCGGGACGTAGTGCATTGATCGCAATTACGCGAGGCCCTACCGGAGCCTTGCGGTCTAACGCCAGGGTCACCATGTGCTTGATATAGTTTTTGCGATCGAGTTTTATGACTCCCTCGAAACCGAACTTCCTGTTGGTGAACCCGTCTCTGTGGAGTATTTTCAGGATTATCGGGACTGCGGGTTTGTGCTGTAGTTGGATGAGCTCGTTGATGATGGCTTGGTCGGCTGAGGTCGGGCGGTCGTCGAACTTCAGGTTGTTCTTAACCAGTTCGGTATGGTCTGCATGGCGTTCGGCGAAATAATCTGGCGAAGAGTCGAAGAGTCCCGGTTCCGGATCAATATACGTGTTAAACCAATCGTACCATGGTATCTCCACGGCCTGTTTTTCGAAATCGAAAGTTCCGTCCCGATTTCGTTTTTTACAGTGTTGTTTTAGCGAGTCGAGCAGGGTGGTTGTGTCTGGTTGAATGTTGAGTTTCTGCAATGCGTTCAGTGCTGCCCCGGCGACGTAAGTGTTCTTGTCGTTTATGCGTTGTGTTAACGCCTTGATGACCGCTTTGTCTTTCGAGCCGCAGCGGCCCAGGGCGATGGCGCCTTGATGTCTCAGGCATGCGTCGCGATCGCCCAATGCATCGAGCATTATCGCCAGAGTGGTCTGGTTGGGGTTTGGCAGGTATCCCAGCACCAGACAGTGAAGCCCGCGCCTATAAGTCGAGAGCGTCTTGTACTTGGTCGTCAGTTTGTCGGTATCTACGAGTTCCGGCTGGGAGGCCAGGATGTAGGCCGCGGCGAAGGCGTGCTTTGGGTTTTCACCGTCGAGCATTTTCTGTAGTTTATCGGCGACAGGTTTGCAGGGTGTTCTCGCCGCCAGTTTCATCAGGTCAAAGAGTATACCGGTATCTTCAATGTATGCTCCGTCTGGAGAATCGGCCAGAAGCTTGATCAGCACGGAAGCGTCTTCTTCGGTGCAGCGGTTTTGAAGATGCCTGATCAGTACGCTCTGGTCTTCCATACCCATGGTGGGCAGCATTTTCAGCATTGTCTGGGTTATCTTCCGCCCGGCCATGCGATCGATATCTACATGCAACTTGCCTTTAGCGAGCATGTTGATGACCTCAATTTCGCTGGGGCGGGCGATGAAGCTCTTTGTGAAATCCGGCGGGAGCGGGACAGAGATTCCCTGCCGGACGATCTCTCGCCAGTCCTGGTCGTTCATCGGTTTATCGAGCGGGGCGGACAATTCGCGGTAGCTAAGCACCGCTCCTCGCATTAGCGTGACCTTGCCGTTCAGTTTACCTTTAACGTAGAGTTCGCGAGGTCTGCCCAGGGCGGCGTATCGCGTAAATCCTACATTCAGGTCTACAAATATCGGCGCTATTAGCGGTGAATCGTCGCGAGGGTCGTGCCATGATGACCCGTCGTAGAAACTGCATCTAGCGAGGATCGGCCCGTAGCCTCGGAGAAATCCGTTGTCTCTGGCGTCGAGTTTCTTTCCGGCAAGTTGTTGTTGGGATATTGACGCCAGCGTGTCGCAGACCGAGGCGAATTCGTCCATTCGGTTGGTCACCAGCCCGCCGGTTCCTGCGAACGCTTTGAGCAGTTTCATGTCCTGTGCAGACGCCTTTTCGCCCGCCATGAGCTTCTTGGCGGTTTGGAGGCAGTCTTTGATTAACTCACTTTTTGTCGGAGCATTTTCCAGCTTAAACAGCGGGCTGTCTCCATTGATCTGATCGCTCAGGAACTCTTCCATCCGATCGATTTCGATCTTGCTTTCGTTATACCGCTTGATCACCTCGTCACGCGTGTCCAGTGGGGGGAGTTTTTTATACCAGTCGTACGCTTCGGCGTGGATCAGGAGATTCTCGGCTATGGATTTTATATTGTTCTCGTTTACGATCTCGCCGTGAGCTAATACTCTGGCCGTCTGACGCGTAAGGGCGCCAAGTGATTTGAAGAACTCCGGATAGGGCGAGACCATTCCGACGTCGCCCGAACCGCTGTAGGCCAGCCCGTACATCGCCATTTTTGTGTGCAGTGCCCATGTGTGTCGCTGCTGAGCCCAAGCGCCCAGTTGAGTCCACAATTGCTTGTCTGACCATGCTTGGTTTTGCAATGCTTTGGGCGCGTTGGCGGGCCTGGGCGCCTGAAGGTTCGCCAGAAGTTTCATTGCCCGCCCGTGCAGTGAATCGGGCAGCTTGCCCGGATCGATCTTCTTGATCTTGTCTATCGCTTCTGTGTCGACCTTCTCCTGCCGCATCGCCCTGATCGCTGCGGGGGATTGCATTTGCTTACATGCGACCATGAAATGCAGTCCGTGAGTTGGGCCGCCGGGTACGGACGCGGCTTGTTGGATGGACACCGATGATACAGTGCGTCGCGGGGGGAAGAGACGAAATCCCTTTGTGAGTTTCGCATAATCCAGCCCCGACGGGATCCCCTGGTCGTTTATCGACGGTTTCGGTAGTACGGTTTGCAGGTGTTTCTGCAGCGTGTTAATTGCCCCGTCGATCTGGGCTGAGGTGGCGTCCTTTCCGAGCACCTTGCTGACTGCAGCAGCGTACGTTATCGGGTCGCCGTCCTCCACCTTGCCCAGCAGCGAGTCGTACGGTTCGGACAGGCCCCGCCATAAATCGCCCAGAGTCTTGTCGGACTTGATCAACATCGCCATCCTTATCGCAAGCGACGTTTCGTCCTTCTGGTTAAGTCTGAACACGATCAGTGCGAACCATTGCCGGGCGGTGAAATAGTCCGACAGTCGCTGCGACGACGCGTAGAAACTGTTTGCTCGGAGCATTGGCGCCATTAGCAGCCCTCCAAGCGGAGTTTTGACTTTCCCCCGTCCGGTTCTTATCGCAGCCAGGAGTTCTTTCTGTTTTCCGGTAAGCGTTGCGGCGTGTTTTTTGTCTTGTATCGCCAAGGCGATTGATGCGTAGTTCGCGATTTTGCTGAAGTCGGTTTCTCCGTTGCGGGCCATTTCTTTTGCGCGGGACAGTAGCCGCCTCGAAAACATTTTCAAGTGTATCGCCTGACGCTGTTCCAACTGTTTCACGCCTTTTTCGAGCAATATGTGATATGTGTGCCACGCTGAGTCGGTAGTGATAAACGGCGGGAGGTTGTCGGGATTGTTGGAAGGCAGCGGGCAATACGCCGAGAACATTTGGTAGAATTCCCGGGTGGTGACGACGAACCCGTTTTTCTCAAGCAGCCGGTCCAACGCCTTGGATTTCTCGGTCACCTGGAGGGTTTGCTCATCCTCGTTGGGGTATTCGAAAGGTTCGGCGCACGCACGATTCGCGGTGAAACTTAGCCCCAACGCGATACATAGCAGCAAACGTATGCTCATCAAACGCTCCTTTTTTAGTCTGCGGATTGCCGGACGGTTTTTGCCCATTTGCGAACCTTCACGCGGAGTTTTTTGAAGTCCGCTGAGTATTTCCCGGACCAGTCGAACACTTTTGGGCTACCGTCTAAGGCTAACTGGCCTATGGCGATTACAGCCGCATCGCTCAGTGTCATCAATCTGTTATCATAATCATTTCTGACGATTGTCGTTTTGTCCGCTAGCAGCGGTATTAATTTTCGAATCAATTTCATCGGGTGATCGTATCCGTAGAGTTGGGTGAGGGCGTTGGCTCGTAACTGGCCAGGCGCCTTGTCGTTTGTCGCCAGTGCGACCAGGTGTTCGGGGTAGTTCTGGCGATCGAGGCCTTCCAGTGCGCGGAAACCGATGCTGTCTGTAGATAGCTCTCGTTGGATCATTAACTCCAGGATTATTGGGACGGCTTGTTTGTGATTCAATTGGATGAGTTTGTCGATAATGACGTAGTCGGGCTGGGTTAGCGACGGTAGGTTTGAATACTGTCCCCGCATGAGTGCGTTGATCCGTCCGGTTTCGGGGATATTAAGGGTCTTTTTGTGAAATATTGTCCTTTCGATCGGGAGGTAGGCGTGTTTGAATTGTTTGAGCATTTTGATGAGAGTTTCGGCGTCTGGAGATGCATCGAGTTTGATAAGCGACTCCAATGCCGCACCAGCGACGTACATGTTGCTGTCATTGGTGCGTTGTGTTAGTGCTTTGATTACGTCAGGCGTTTTTATATTGATGCGTCCCAGTGCTGCTGCGCCTTGCCATCTGAGGCAGGCGTCGCGATCCTGCATCGCTTTTAATATGATAGCCAGGGCTGGCTTGCCTATTTGTTGCGGGCGGCTTAGCAGGTAGCAGTAGAGTGCTCGTCTGGTTGTGGGGAGCGTATCGTATTCGGCGACCAGAGCGGCAGAGTCGATCAGGTGCGGTTGTTTTGCGAGAATGTAGGCCGACGCATGAGCCATATCCGGATTTTCGGTGGTAAGCATTTGCTTTAGTTCTGCGGCGATAGCTTTGCACGGTGCGTTGGCCAGCAGATGCATCATATTGCTGGTTGGGTGGTCGTATTGTTTGGGCTTGGTTTCGGAATACATTTTCAGGAGTTTTAGCAGCGGGGCAGCGTCGTTTTCCGTGCAACGGCCACGGAGGCTCCATGTTAATGTCGACCTGTCGTCTTTGCTGGCCGTCGGTAGCATGGCGATCATTTTTTTGGATATCGCTGCTCCGGTGACGTTGTTGATGCCGGAATATATTTTACCGTTTTCGAGCATCTGGATAACTTCGTCCTGGCTGGGACGGGCGAAGAAGCTTTTGGTGAATTCCGGCGGCTGCGGGACCGATCGCCCGGCGCGGACGATAGTTCGCCATTCCTCATCGTTCAGTGGTTGCGAACTGGAGTGTGTGAACTCGCGGAAACCGAGCACCGCGCCGCGCATAAGCGTAGTTTGTCCGTTAAGTTTTCCGAGCACATAAAGTGCGTGAGGCCGGCCTAGTGCGGCGTAGAGTGTTTTTCCGGCGATGGGTTGAACGAAACTCGTCGAGATGATGGGGGCATTGTTCTCTGGGCTTATATACGAGTCGTCGTCATGTAGCAATCGCCCAAGGATCGGGCCGTACTGTTTTATGAGGTGATTTTCTGTCGGATGGAGCGGTTTGCCCGTCAGCTGCTTGCGGGCGATATTCGCCAGCTGATCGCAGATTTCGGCGAATTTGTTCATTCGTTTTGCGGCTTCTTTGTTGGGATTAGCAAACGCGTTGAGTAGCTTTATATCGCTGTCGGAGGCCAGGCCGGTTTTCAGGCATCGGCTGGCCAGTTCTCTGATATGTTTGATTATTTCGCTTCTGCCTGGACGTTTCGAGACGCCAAGTAGTTCTTGATGATTATTGAAGCATTCTTCGCGGAAATCGGCCATCCGCTTTTTCATGTCATCAATTGAGGCGTACTTCGCATACTGCTGATTGGTTAGTTTGGTATCAGGCCAGCTCAGGTGGTAATCCCACGCTTCGAGATGGACCCGTATGTTTCGGGAAACCGGTTTGATATCCCCGGGGTTTATCATGTTGTTGTCGTTCAGGACTTTTGCGGTGCGTAGAGTCAGCTTGCCGAGGGTTTCAAAGAACTCGGGGTACGGGGAGACCATTCCTGTATCGCCACGGCCCGGTCCGCCAAACAGTCCGTAGTTCTGCTTGGTGTGCAGCGTCCATGTGTGGCGTTGCTGGGCCCAGGCGCCCAGTTGGGTCCAGAGTTGCTTGTCGGACCAGGCTTGGGTTTTCAGGGCCTTGGGTGCAGCAGCGGGTGGGGGCTTCTGTAATGTTGCGATTAGTTGCATCGCTTGGCCGTGGAGTGAATCGGGCAGCTTGCCCGGGTCGGTGTCGCGGATCTTGGCGGCCTGTTTAACGCCCGCTTGCTGCTGCAAAGCGCGGATGGCTGCGGGCGAACTCATCTGCTTGCAGGCGACGAGAAAGTTTAATGCAGAGGGAAATCCGGTTCCTGGTGGGGTGGTTTCCTGGAAACAGACCGACGATGTCAGGCGACGCGGCGGTAGGAGGCGGAAGCCTTTTATCTCATTGGCGAAATCGGCGATGGTTATTAATTGATCGTTTATCTTCGGGCCGGACAGAACGGTCTGGAGATGTTTTTGCAACGCTTTGATTGCTCCGGCGATCTTGGCTGGCGTTGGGTTCGGGCCTGCGATTTTTACCGCTGCTGCGACGTAGGATGTAACGTCGCCGTCTTCGGCTTTGGACAGCAATGCGTCGTACGGGGCGGACAGGCGGCTCCACAGACCGCGAAGTTCGGCGTCGGAATTGATAAGCATACTCAGGTGAATCGCCAGTGACGTTGCGGCTTGGTCACTAGCGGGGAACACTATCATCGCATACCACTGCCGGGCGACGAAGTAGTCGCTCAGTTTCTGGTTGGATGCATAAAAACCGTTGGGCCGGAACGCAGCGGACGCTATGTCAAAACCAACCGGTCCGCGAACGGTTCCCTGGGCTTGTTTCAATGCGGCTAGTAGTTGCTTATCGGCCTGGGTGATCGACGCGGCGTGCTTTGGGTCCTGTATCGCCAGAGCGATAGATGCGTATTGTACGATCTTGTCGAAATCGGTCTGGCCGTCGGCCGCGAACTTCATCGCTTGGGCAAGCAGCCTTTGGGAAAATATTTTCAGCCTGACCGCCTGTTGCAACTCCAACTTTTGGACGCCTGCTTCGAGCAGTGTGTGGTAAGCGTCCCACGCCGAGTCGGTGGTGATAAATGGCGGCAGGGCGCCTCCGCTATGATGGTTGTTCGGGATGTACGCGGCGAAAACTCGTTTGAATTGCTCGGGCGTGACGACGAAACCGTTTTTCTGCAGCATCAGGTTGAAGTTTTTGAATGTGCGTGTGGTTTTTAAACCCGGTTTGGTCTTTGCGATCTGTTCGGGTTCACGTTCGGGTGTTGGTTTGCGTGGTTTGGACATCAGGGCGGTGCGGATGGATTTTGAATTGTTGTTGGCGATTATGTACTTAAGCGTCAGACCGTGTTTGTCGGCTTGTGTTACTTGCAGCACGCCGGCGATGCCGTCTGCGGTTCGAAAAACGAATGCGTCCTGCGGTACCTCCGATGATGGTTTTGCGTTTTTCAGCAGTTTGGGTATCTGTGATAGTGCGACGCCGAGCACTTGCCCCGGAGTGTTGTTTTTAGCCGGTTTGTACGGTGCTGTTGTGATATCGAGCCCCTCGATAAATGCGATGGCGCCCTTGTCGGTCTTGCGGCTTTTGCAGATAAGGTCCAGGCCGATTTGTTTGTACCAGTCGATGCGAGCGGCGTCGTCTGGTATGTCGGGGACGGGCGCGTCGACTCGGCCTGTGGTCAGGCTGAGAATAGACGGCGCGTCTTTGGCCAGCACCTTTAGATGCACCAGTTTTTGTTGGTATTGAATTCCGAGGGTGTTGATCATCAGCTCGTCAAGTTCCTTGAACACCGATGCGTCCAGAACAGCGGGTGTGTTCTTGGGCGGTTTGAGTTCAATCCCGACAATTTTATGCAGTGACGCCCAAAGCGCCTGGCGATAGGCCAACTGGGTTTCGCCAGATGCGATATCGCCCAGCGGATAGTTGTTCCGCTTGATCGCGGCGATTAACCCTGCAGCAACGTTTGAGTCACGTTGCGATAAGTCGCCCAGCAGGTTGGCGGCTTTGAGGCGAATGGATGACCGGCTGTGATTCAGCATCGCACAGAGTATCCAACTGGCTTTTTCGGGTGCGATATTTTTGGTGACATCGGTCAGTTCGTCGCCAGTCAACGCCGGGTTGTTCTTGAATCGCCTGGCGGTAACTCTTCCTTTTGAGACAGCAAGGATATCCGAGAAGTCCAGGCCGGTCGTTTGCGAGCGTTCTTTTACTTCGGGCGATTTGCCCGCGGCGGTGTGAATCGCCTTGTGGATTATTTGCAGCCTGGCGATCGAGATATGCGCAGGCCGCTTGGTGAGCGTCTCCGGGAGGAAATACCCTTCGGCCTGGGCTGGGGATTCCAAGGCTGTAACAAACACCAGTCCTAACGCTATCACTAGAAGCACGCATCTTGCCATTAAAAGCCCCTTGCAGCATGGCGGTTGCCCGCAGTTCACCGTAATTCTAACGCGCAGGGCGCCTTGTGTCATGGGAAGATTCGGGATTGCCGGTTGTTTTTCAGGCGTTTCATTGTCACTCAGATTAAGCCCACTGTTGTAACTTGGGGTAAATTGGATATAATTTGGAGATGGACCAGCAGTATATTCGAAATTTCAGCATCATTGCGCATATTGATCACGGTAAGAGCACCCTGGCTGACAGGATGCTCCTCCGGGCAGGCGCTATCTCCCAGCGCGAGTTCCGTAACCAGCTTCTCGATACGATGGATCTCGAACGAGAACGCGGAATTACCATCAAAGCATCCGCGGTTACCATCGATTATGAACTCGACGGGCAGAAGTATATGCTCAACATGATCGACACGCCCGGCCACGTTGATTTCCACTATGAAGTCTCGCGCTCACTTGCCGCCTGCGAAGGTGTGCTGTTGGTGGTCGATTCGGCCCAGGGCGTGGAGGCCCAGACCGTTGCAAACGCACACCTCGCTACACGCGGCGGACTGACTATCGTTCCGGTGGTCAACAAGATCGACCTGCCGGCCGCACGGCCTGACGATACTGCGATGGAGATCGAGACGCTGATTCAGCAGCCTGCAGAGGACTGTATATACACATCGGCCAAGAGCGGCGCCGGCACAGATGAAATGCTGCGAGCGATTATCGAGCAGTTGCCCCCGCCAAGCGGCGACCCGGAAGGTAAGACCCGTGCGCTTATCTTCGACAGCTCGTTCGACGAATACCGCGGTGTGGTGGTCTACATTCGCGTGACAGACGGGAAGCTCTCCGTCGGCGACAAGATCCGCATGATGGGCACCAAAGACACCTACACGCTGTCAGACATGGGCAAGTTCTGCCCCAAGCCCACACAGGTTACATCACTCCAGGCCGGTGAGGTGGGGTACATTCTCGCCAATATCCGAACCGTGGCTGCAGTGCACGTGGGCGATACGGTGACCCTGGAAAACGACCAGGCCGCAGATCAACTGCCCGGATACCAACCGCCCCAGCAGATGGTGTTCTCAGATTTCTACCCGGGCCCGGGCACACAGTTTCCCACGCTCCGCGACGCTCTGGACAAATTGAAACTCAACGACGCCTCGCTGACCTACCAGGCTATCAGTTCCGACGCACTGGGCTTCGGATTCCGCTGCGGGTTCCTCGGGATGCTGCATATGGAGATCGTCCAGGAGCGCCTCGAACGCGAGCACAAGGTCGAAGTCGTCCAGACCGCACCAACCGTGCCTTACGAAGTGCTCGACACCAAGGGCAAGGTGTTCGAAGTTGACTCAGCCGGCGAGATGCCCGAGGTGAACCTGATCGAAGAACTTCGCGAGCCTATCGTGAAAGTCGACCTGATAACGCCCGCCGATTCGATCGGCGCCGTGATGACCCTGGCCGACGAACGCCGTGCGATATACAAGGAAACCGAATACCTCTCGTCAGACCGAGTGATCCTGAGCTACGAGTTCCCGCTGGCGGAGATCATCTACGACTTCTACGACAAACTCAAAAGCGCCACACGCGGATACGGAACGATGGACTACGAAGTCATCTGCTTCCGCCCTAACGATCTGGTGAAGCTTGATATTCTGGTCAACAACGAACGTGTTGACGCCTTGTCGGTAATCGTCCACCGCAGCAAATCCGACGCACGAGGAAGGGCGCTTATCAGACGCCTGCGAAAAGAAATCTCACGCCATATGTTCGAAATTCCCCTCCAAGCCGCTATCGGAACGAAAGTGATAGCACGCGAAACTATCTCGGCGTTGCGTAAGAACGTAACGGCGAAATGCTACGGCGGCGACATTTCACGAAAGCGCAAACTGCTCGAGAAACAAAAAGCAGGCAAGAAGCGAATGAAGATGGTGGGCAACGTGGAAATACCCCAGAAAGCCTTCATGGCAGTACTGGAAACCGACGAGTAGGCTAGTTGTCGGTGATCAGTAGTCAGTGATCACTACTGTCCCATCATAAGTTGAATAAATTCAATTGGTTATCATTA
>JABGPF010000031.1:6884-30667 GCA_018645065.1 Phycisphaerales bacterium | reverse complement strand
GGGCGCGTTTCTGGCGGATGTGCAGGCCCATCGCACGTCCTCCACGATGCGCGCCAACTTGCATAAGTTCGCCCAGGCGCGCCTTTAACACGTCCAGCCCGGTTCGCTTCACCGCGCTTATCGCCTGCGGCGTGGCTCCTGCAAGCTCGCCCAGATTGCCCAGCGAAACCAAAGCGTCAACGCCAACCAGATCGCTCTTGCCCGCTAGCAGCAGCAACGGAGCCCTGGGGTTTGCGTGTCTGGCTTGGGAGAGCAGTTCGATTTCCGCATCGCTGCGATCCGCCGACGCGTCGACCACGAATAGTATAACTTCTGCGCGTCCCATCGCTCTTCGAGCGGCCGAATCGGCAGCGGCGGCCGGTGAACCGCCCGGTCCGCAGGCCTCGAATCCGGCGAGATCCTGCATGATAACCACCGTTCCGTCGTCCAGTTCCATCGACGCGCTAAGCACGTCTCGCGTGGTTCCTGCAAGGGCGGAGACAATCGCCCGATCAGCGCCAGTCAGCGCGTTGAGCAGCGAGCTTTTCCCGACATTCGGCAGCCCGACAAGCACAACGTGCGGGCATCTCGCGTTTTCGGGCATGTCGCCGGCCTGCCGCGCAACGTTCCGCAAATCAGATGCGACAACACTTAAACGCTGCGACAACTCATCAGGTTTGTCGAGTTCTATATGTTCGTCGGCGAGGTCTATCGACGCTTCAATTCCCGCCAGTGCGTCGGCGATTTTTTCACTGCCCTCTTCGCAGAGAGTTCTGATCCGCCCACCCAACGCATCCATCGCCGAGCGTAACTGCGCGTCGTTATCGGCGTCTATTATGTCTGCAACGGCGGTCGCCTGGGACAAATCGATTCTTCCTGAGAAGAATGCCCGTGCGGTGAACTCGCCCGGAAGGCTTTGCCTGGCTCCGGCGTCTATCAGCGCCCCGGACAGAGCCGATACGGCATCGGGTGCGCCTGGCAGATGGAATTCGACCAGATCCTGCCTCGTGTAGCTTCGCGGGTTTCGGAACACGTAAGCCCTGGCGGGCAGTTCGATATCGTCTCGCGGCAGGCGCAGTCGTCCATCGAGGCTGTGGAATCCGCCGGTCTCGGAGAGGGCAGTGGCGTTCGATATAAAGAATCGATCGCCCAGGGAAAGAGCCTCTGGCCCGCTGAGGCGCACTATCGCACGGCGCGCCGAACCGGCGGGCGTGGATATCGCGACGATGGTGTCTGTAGTATCGAACATATTGCTGGCTTAATTTAAACCGCCATTATAGCAAACTTTACCGCAATCGGATATTCTCGTCGGTAGTAATTCGAGAAGTTTCTTGCTATTGGAGGCACTATACGGATAATTGGGTGTTCGTTTATATTTTACCAACCAAAGAGGTCCATTGTATGGGTATGTTGTTGGAATCATTGCGCAAGCTTCAAAAGATCGAGCAGGACATCGCTCACGTTAGAGGCAGAATACGAGTACGAACCAACGCAGTCAATGTTCAAACTCGCAAGATCGAGAAACTTGAACAAGAACGCGACTCGCTTTCAGCACAGTCTATCGACCGGCGGAAACTCGCCGACTCGCTGGAACTGGACATAAAAGACAGGGACGCACAGGTCCTTTCCTTCCGCGCCGGGCTAAACGCCGCCAGGAGCAACAAGGAATATGCGGCAATTCTCACCCAGATCAACACCTTGAAGGCCGATAGCGCCCAGATCGAAGACCGCGAGCTAACCGTAATGCAGAACATCGAATCGCTGAAAACGCAAATCGATGAGATAGCAACGCAGATCGAAAGCGAAGAAGCACGCCTCAATGAGATCAATTCGCAAAGCGAAAAAGAGTTGACGAAACTCAACGGTATGCTCGAAAGCCTCAATAAAACTCGCGAAGGCGCGACTGAGGGAATCCCTGCCGGGACGCTGTCAACGTTTGAGAGGATCGCGGCGAACTACGAAGGCGAAGCAATGGCCATGATTGAAATTCACGGCCGGAAACCGCCCCACACCTACATCTGCGGCGGATGCTTCATGGGCCTGACACCCGAACACGCAAACGCACTTAGTCTCCGCGACGAAATTCGCACCTGCGATAACTGCGGACGCATTCTTTTCATTGATCCGCACGCACAGCAATAAACCGGAGATCTCATGAGCCCTGATTCGCTCCACGTAGTAATTCACATTGATGGAGGGTCCAGGGGTAATCCGGGACCCGCCGGCGCAGGCGCCGTTGTCCAGGCCAAAGCTGACAACTCCATACTCTACAAAGGTGGAGTATTCCTGGGAAAAGCGACCAACAACGTAGCCGAGTATTCCGGAATGATCACCGGTCTGACGGCAGCGAAAGAACTCAACGCCACGCACGTTGAACTGTTCAGCGATTCGCAACTGCTCGTCAGGCAGATGATCGGACAGTATCGCGTAAAGAACGTCGGTCTGAAACCGCTGCACCGAAAAGCGTCGGACTTGGCTGAAGAGTTTGTAAAATGCTCGTTCACCCATGTCAGACGCGAAGAAAACACCGCCGCGGACAAACTGGCCAACATGGCGATGGACGCTAAAACAAACATACTCGACGCCGCGCCCGACCCGTACGAACAAGACTGAACACAGATCGAAAAGAGCGATTAGTATGGAATCTACACAAAGCCCACAGATTGCAATCTGTGGGCTGTCGTTGCCGTCACTGATTACTGTTTACTGACCACTGACCACTGACAACCTTGGAGCCTTTTGAGCCTTGATTCGGTTCACTGAACAGTTCGTCCAGCAGATTCTCGATTCGGTCGATATCGTCGAACTTATCGGTCAATACGTCGCGTTGAAGCCTAAAGGGCGCGAGCATATCGGGTTATGCCCGTTCCACGACGATAAAAAACCGTCGATGAACGTCTCGCCAGCAAAGCAAATATTCAAATGCTTCTCGTGCGGGGCCGGCGGTGACGCAATTAAATTCCTGACGCTATACGAAAAATACAGCTTCCCCGAAGCTGTGAAACTGCTGGCTGAACGAGCGTCAATACCGCTGCCGCAAGACCCGCGATACGTCCAAAATTCTCAAAACGCCCAAGTCGATCCGCAATACGACTACGCGCCCGAAGCGGGAATGTCAAAACGCGACCTGCTGCAAATTACCGAACTGGCCTCAAAGTTCTTCCAGGCGCAACTAATGGCGCCATCAGCAAAATCGACCCTCCAATACGCTCGCGATAGAGGCTTCACAGACGAGTCTATTAAACGATTCGGAATCGGTTACGCGCCAGACTCATGGGACGGACTCCTCAATGCCGCTCAAAAAAGAGGAATCACAACCCAACAACTACTGGCCGCCGGACTAGTCGCACAAAAAGACGACACAGACAGATGCTACGATCGATTCCGACATCGACTCATGTTCCCAATATACGACCTGACCGGAAACGTGATAGCGTTCGGAGGACGAGCACTGCGAGACGAGGAACGAGCGAAATATCTCAACAGCCCCGAGTCGATCCTGTTCGACAAGTCCTCGCAACTCTACGCGATGAACTGGGCCAGAGAGAAAATCGTATCGTGCGGAACAGCCATCGTAGTCGAAGGATATCTCGACGCACTGATACCAAGCCAGGCAGGCGTAACAAACGTAGTGGCCTCGCTGGGAACAGCTCTCACAGAACGACACGTCAGACTCCTGGGACGCTACGCGAAAGAAGTGGTCCTGGTGTTCGACGCCGACCAGGCCGGCGCCAACGCCGCACAACGCGCAATGGAAGTATTCCTCGCACAGCAGATCGGTATCCGCGTTGCTACGATACCCGCAGGTAAAGACCCGTGCGATTACTGCCTGGCCGAGGGCGGAGAAGCTTTCCAGAAACTGGTCGACGAAGCGCCCGACGCCATGCAATACGCCTGGAACCTGCGCCTGGGCGAATACCAGGCAGCCGGCGGGAACCCGTCGGAACGACACAAAGTCGCCCAGGATTTCCTGCGACTTATCGCCACCTCGGCGGCGTTCGGAGCCATCGACGAAATGCGGCGCGGGCAGCTCGCACAGCATATCGGGCACATATTGAACATACCGGCCAGTGAACTTCAAAGGCAGATGCAGCAACTCTCGCGCCGAGCGCGCACCAGCGGAGCGGCCACTGTAAGGCAGGCCGGTAATAACGCCGAAATGATCACCCGCGACCCCGAACGCATCGTGCTGGAAGTACTCCTGAACGAACATGAACTGTTCCACACAGTCAGCGAAAAACTCCAACCGCACGATTTCACCGACCCTGAACTGCGATCAGTGGCTGAGAAAATCTGGAGCCTGGGACACGACGATAACCTCACGCTGCGAGCAATTATGAGCGCCCCGGAAATGCACCATCAGGCCGAGATGCTTTCGGATATGGCAATGTCCGGTCAAACCAACGAGCGCGGTGAACAGGCGCTGGCGGCGGCTATGGAATCGCTGCTGAAACGCCAAAACCACCGCGATATCCAACAAATCCGCAGCGGAACACTCGACGACGATGCGCTCAGGAAACTAATGAACCATCACCGCGACCCGGATGTAAGGCGCCAAACAAGAATTAACTGATCTGGCGCGCATATACTGTTCTAGCGGCCTTGATTCTGCCGCCAATTGGTTTATCATATTATAAACGTTCGGTTTGCTGCTCATTGAGAAGGACTCAGCCCCATGAAGATAATGATAACCGGCGCCCACGGAATGCTGGGGCGAACGCTGACCAGACGCCTCAAAGAGCATGAACTTCTGGGCGTGGATATAGACCACTTCGATATCACCAACCCCAACGCGGTCAGAGAGGCGGTCTCCCGGTTCTCACCCGAGACGGTGATACATTGCGCCGCAATGACCGCCGTCGACGACTGCCAAACAAACGAAGACGCCGCCTGGGACGTAAACGTCAACGGAACCGCCAACATCGCAGACGCCTGCGAATCAGTCGGGGCGAAACTGATCGCAATTTCAACCGACTACGTTTTTTCAGGCGATTCTGATCGCCCTTACAACGAACTGGACACCACCGGACCGCATACGGTCTACGGAATGACAAAAATGCTGGGCGAAATGGCGGCGGTAAAATACTGCCCAAACAGCACGATCGTTCGCATCGCCTGGTTGTACGGACCGGGCGGGCCAAGCTTTGTTCACACCATGATGCGACTCGCCAAAGAAGGGATATCTCCGCTGAAGGTAGTTGACGATCAGATCGGGAACCCCACATCGACCGAAGCGGTGGCCGATCACATAAAACTACTGCTCAAGCATCCTGAAATAACAGGTCCGGTTCACCTCACCTGCGAAGGGCACGCGACATGGTGCCAATTCGCCGCCGAAATTTTCCGCCTGATCGGTTCGGACTGCGTCCCCCTTCCGTGCTCGACCAGCGAATTCCAACGACCTGCCCCTCGGCCCGCAAATTCGCAGCTCGACAATACCATGCTCAACAAGCACAACATCCCTCCAATGCCCCACTGGCGACGAGCACTGGAAGAATTTTTCCAGGAAAACCCAAACGGATAACAATCACCATTCGGCCCGGGCAGATTACAAAACCGCCAGGCCGGTGCTCGTTTAACCATGACAACGCCCCACCAGACAAACAATGAACCGGCGAACCGTCAGCGCAGACCCTGGCGGACGAGATTTTTCATGCAGCGATTGGTCTCGCCATGGGAAATACCGGGCATTATGCGGAAGTATCATTACGCAGGCGCCATGAGCAGCATCTGGATGATGCTCGCAAGCGGAGTGTTTTTCATACAGTTCGGAAACACCGTTGGAATGTCGAACTTCCAGTGGGGACTCATGGCTGGGATTGCATCATGGCTCATGCCGGCGCAACTGGTCTCGGCGATCGTGGCGCAACGAACGGGTGAACGCAAAAAAATATGGTTCTGCCTCGCCGTGGCTGAACGAATGCTGCGGATGATCGGTATTCTTCTGGCGTTGTGGTTTTGGCAGTCCGGTTGGCCCGGCGCGGGCGTGGTGCTGATCGTTGCGGTCTGCGTGTCCAGTTTATCGGGCACGATGGCGCTTCCGCCCTGGATGTCGTGGATGGCCGACGTGATACCCAAAGAACACCACGGAGCCTTCTGGGGACGAAGAACCGCATGGATCGCACTTTCGGTAATCTCGGTCACCATACCGGCCGCCCTGCTGATCGACGTAGTCCCGCTGGAACATAAGATCAATGCGATGCTCGCGGTCTTCGTCTTCGCGACAATCATCGGACTTACAGACCTTTTTATCCATAGTTCGATCCCCGAGCCAAAACTGGCCTCGTCGGAACACCACCACTTCTTTCGCGAAATACTCAAACCGATCCGGGATCGTGAATTCCGCCCGTGGCTCGTTTTCCACACCTGCTGGAGCTTCGGGCTTTACCTTGGCGGCGCCCTGTTCGTGCAGTTCGCCCTGGAAGAGATGGGCCTGAGCGGAAACCTCCTGGGCGTAACCCTGGCGATTACTTGCCTGGGTTTTGCGGGCGGTTTAACGGGCGGATGGTCCGGGAAGCTTGTCGACCAGTTCGGGTTTAAGCGGGTGTTGTTCTGGGGCCATTTGACCTGGGCGATGCTTCCGGCTGTCTGGTTGACCGCCAGACCGGAAAACGCACTTTACTGGCTCGGCGCGGGCAGTTTGATCTCGGGCGTCGCCTGTAGCGCCGCCAACACCGCAGCCAACAAATTAGTCACCCGCGTACCACCGCCCGAACTCCGCACCGTATATGTAGCCCTGTCCAGCAGCGCAGGCAGCCTGGCCGGCGGATGCGGAGCGATCACCGCCGGGGTAATAATGTACTACTTCGGCAACTCAGGCGTAACGACCCCGCTGGGCGTACTGAGCGGTTTCCAACTCCTGTTCACCATTTCACTCTGCCTGCGATTATCGACAACAGTACTACTAATACCGCGAATAAAACTATAAAATCGCGTAAAAATCTACTGTCCATTATCGCATGCGTCGTAAAATGGTCATGACTATTTTACGATGGAAGCAATTTATGAAAGGTATGTTCGACGCACCGAAGGAAATCATGCAACAAGCCTCAGGTTTTAGGGCGTATTCATGTTAGCCTCGTGCGTCAGCCCTCATCTTTACCCACATTTTGAGTCGGGCGCAAAAAGGTTGGTATTGCCGATCCGTTATGAATCTTTTTTTAGTCCGGGTAAGCCCGCTAAAGGGGCTCAACGACAAACGACAAGACACTCCCTCCAAGATATGGGTAAGGGTGAGGGTAAGGATTGGTGCCCGAACTGACATCGGTCAGGCCGAAGAACGTGTTCTCGAGCCAGTTCAGCGGTGGAAAATATAAACAATTTAAAACTGAACTTGCCCGGGGGCTGTTGAACTTGAACAATAAGCAATGAACGTTGTGAACTCAGGTACTCGCAAATCTTTGGAAAGAAATATCATGAAAACTTTGCTCTCGTGTTTAATGCTGGCGGTTTGTGTCGCTGCCTTTGGCGGATGCTCGAACGAATCTCCCGAACTGACGGCAGAGTGGAAATTCAGCCTGTCCGATTCGCCCGATGCATCGGAGCCCGATTTCGATGACTCCAAATGGCGGAGCGTGGAAGTCCCGCATGACTGGTCGATACTCGGGCCGTACGACAAGAAGAATCCCTGCGGCGGCCAGGGCGGGTACCTGCCCACCGGTGTCGGGTGGTACCGCAAGAACCTCGATGTCAACGCCCTCGATCCGAACAGCCAGTACCTTATCATGTTCGATGGCGTTTTTATGAACAGCGAGGTCTACGTTAACGGTAAGAAAGTCGGCGGCCGCCCTTACGGGTACGTCAGCTTCTATTTTGACATCACCAAAGAACTGAAATCGGGCGTGAATTCGCTGGCCGTTCGCGTCGACAATGAAAAGGCGCCCAACGCCCGCTGGTACCCCGGCTGTGGGATTTATGGTGATGTCAGGCTGATCGTTAAGAACAAGATCAACTTCGACCAATGGGGAACGTTTGTAACCACACCGGAAATAACCGACCAAAAAGCCACCGTCGCCGTTACCTCCGCACTGAACAACGGGACAGCAACTGCCCAGAAGGCAATAATCAACTCGACGATTTTCGACATGTCCGGCAGGCAGGTCGCCTCGGCCCGCCAGTTCGCGAACCTGCCGGCCAATAAACAGGCCTCGGCGAAATCCCGCCTGCAAATCCGCAACCCGTCGCTCTGGTCGCCCGACTCGCCCTATCTGTACAAGCTGGTCAGTGAGATCGTAGTGTCAGACACCGTCATGCATTCGGAGGAAACCACGTTCGGTATCCGCTCGTTGGGTTTCGATTCGAATAAGGGCTTCTTCCTCAACGGAGTGTCCACCAAACTCAAGGGCGTTTGCGAACACTCCGACGGCGGGCTGGTTGGCTCAGCCATTCCGGAAAAGGTATTGCGACGCCGCCTGCAAATTCTCAAGGACATGGGCTGCAACGCCATTCGCGTTTCTCACAATCCCCGCCGCCCGATCTTCTACGACCTGTGCGACGAGATGGGAATCATGGTCATGGACGAGATATTCGACGGATGGTACGCCAAATCCTCGCACGATTACGGTAAGCACCATTTCAAGACATGGTGGAAAACCGACGTTAAAGACTGGGTCAAACGCGACCGCAACCATCCGTGCGTTATCATGTACAGCATCGGTAACGAGACAGGCATCAAAGACAAATACAACATCTCCGGCGAGATCAAGAAGTACGACACCACACGCCCCACCACCGGCGGCAGCCTGTTTTACGGTGTAGACGTGGCTGGGTTTAACGCACCAGGCGGAACGGGCGGGATACTCGAAAAGTTCCACAGCGAGAATCCAGAGAAACCCGTAGTACTCACAGAAGTGCCCCACACGCTGCAAACCCGCGGCTTCTACCGGGCCATCACGTGGTGGCGGGCACTGGGCATCGCGAGAAACACGTTCCCGCCCTACAACGACAAGCAGATATTCTTCGACCAGAAGATGCGATACAGTTCATCTTACGACAATGCCGGCGTGCGGATCACGGCCAGACAATCCTGGAAGCGAACCAAAGAAACGCCCTGGATCATGGGCGAGTTCCGCTGGACGGGCTTTGACTATCTCGGCGAGGCGTCATTCGGCGGCGGCAGGTGGCCGGCGCGAATCTGGAACTTCGGCATTATCGATCTCTGCGGGTTCCCGAAGGATCACTTCTACTTCTACCAGAGCCAATGGACCAAAAAGCCAATGGTCCACATCCTGCCCCACTGGACGCATCGGGCGATGGACGGGGTTGTTATCCCCGTGGTCGCGTATTCCAACTGCGACGAGGTAGAACTGTTCCTGGACGGTAAATCACTCGGAAGAAAACCGCCCCGAGACCTGCTGGACTTCGTCTGGCGCGTGCCCTATCGCGCCGGAACGCTGAAGGCGATCGGATACCGCAACGACAAACCCGTCGCGACGAAGATCGTCAAAACCGCGAGCAATCCGACTGAAATCAAACTCACAAGCGACAACGTGAACATGCAAGCCGCCTCACGCGATATCGCCCACATGACCACGACTATCAAAGACGCAGACGGCAACTTCGTGCCCTGGTCCGACAACCGTATCGATTACAAAATCGACGGGCCGGTTAAACTGCTCGGTTTTGACAACGGTGACCCGCTCGATGTGACAACTCACCGCGAAACGTACCGCAACACCTTCAACGGACTATCGCTCGGTATCTTCCAGAGCACCGACCAAAGCGGGCCTGTTGTGGTGACGGCTGCGGGCATTCTCGGGCGAATAACCTTCCCGGAGACTGCGAAAATCGCTATCGGTCTGGACCGCCTGGCCCTTCGCGGGAAGATTGACGATGCGACGTTCGGGATCACCTATTCGATCAACGACGCCAAGCCCGTGAAATACACCAAGCCGTTCAAGCTGACAGAGTCCGCCACCATCAAAGCGACGATCACAAAGAACGGTAAACCCTTCATGAACCTGCAGAGCAAGTTCACCAAAGCCCCCCTACCGAAAGTCACCGACCCGCGCCTGGTTACCGGTAAGGATGAAGATGAATACTTCGACGGCCCCAGGGACAAGGAAGTCGCCGGCAAATGGATCTTAAAAGCCACCCAGAGAGGCAGCAAGAAAACACCCGCAACCGAGCGAACCTTCCTGTTCACCCCGACAGGCAGCGTATTGACGCTTGATGGGGAAAAGAAGAATCTGTACGGATACTGGTGGTACAATTACCCCGACAAGGCCCCGAAAGAACCCACCGAAACCGGCAGAGGAAAACTCTTCATGTTCGTCACCGACCAAATGTGCACCATGAAACTGGAAACCCAAAACGCCAAGAAGATGGTAATCAAATCACGCTTCAGAACATGGTTTTTCGAACGGAAAGAGTAACGGTGCCGCGGCGACAAGGCTCACGCTTTTACAATACAAATTGAACCACGGGCGATAATGTATATTTGGGAGTTGACATCCCACATATACGCGATTATCATCAAGCTATGATTACAAGAAATATAGCGAAAGAGGTTAAGATTCTTCGTCGCGAATATCCTGTTATCGCCATCACCGGTCCGAGGCAGTCAGGAAAGACCACACTTACCAAAGCGTTATTTCCCCGCAAACCGTATATCAGCTTTGAAGACCCGCTGGTTCGAAGCCGCTTCTCGGAGGACCCTCACGGGTTCATGAAAGGCATATCCGCCGACGGAGCGGTAATGGATGAGGTTCAGCACGTACCGGACCTGTTTTCCTATCTCCAGGGAGAAGTTGACTCCGACCCGCGTACAGGACGCTTTGTTCTCACCGGTTCTCAACAGTTTGGGATGATTGAGCGGATTACGCAAAGCCTGGCCGGTCGCATAGGATTGCTGGAACTCCTCCCCTTCGATTTGAAGGAAATCCGGAAAATCGACCAAGAAGAACGTTCATTAGACCAGCAGCTATTACTGGGCGGTTATCCCGCAATTTATGATCGTCATATTCGTCCGCAGCGGTGGTACGCCGATTACCTGGCGACTTATATACAGAGGGATGTGCGGCAGATATCGCAAATTCATAATCTGGACACGTTCACCTTGTTCCTGAAATTATGCGCTGGGCATGTAGGCCAGCTTGTCAACACGAACAAATGGGGTGCCGCGTGCGGCGTCGATCACAAAACAGTCAAACACTGGTTGAGCATTCTTCAAGCCAGTTATGTTGTGCGGTTGGTGCGGCCTTACCACACGAATTTCAAGAAGCGACTGGCCAAAACGCCGAAACTTTATTTTTACGATACAGGTCTTGCGTGCAGACTTTTGGATATTGACAACCATAAACACATCGCTCAGCACCCGCTCCGCGGAGCATTAGTTGAAAACTGGGTGTTTAGTGAACTGATGAAGGGGTTTCTCAATAGCGGGCGTAATGATAATCTGTTCTTTTGGCGTACCCACGGTGGCGAAGAGATCGACTTTATCGCTGATACCGGAAAAGAAACGATGCTTATCGAAGTCAAAGCCGGCGCATCCGTTCATCCTGAATGGATAAAACCTATGCTCACATGGGCCCAGCGTGCTGGGAAGACATCCGCCTGGAGTTGCATAATTTACGGCGGTGAAGATCGCAGCATAATCAAGGGCTGTACATGCCTGGGATGGCGAGACATTGGATCCATCCAAAAGCGATTGACATAAAGCCATCCGCAACATTCGGATGCAGTCGCAGCGTAAATAAAAGGTTCCTGACTAGCCTTCAAGACAAGTCGCTTGGTAGGTTTTTCGTCTGTTCTTTCGGTAGATAATTTGCTTTGGAGACCACTTTTGCGCCCGACTTTTCTTCCAGTTCTTTTCTGGCGCCCCCCGCTACCGAGCCGCCCTCCACCGCGGCCTGCTTGTTTTCACCAAATCCCTGAGCATCGCGGTTGCGGGTTATTTCGGTGGTGGCGGCTTCACCGAGCATTGAAAAGATCAACTCGAGATCGTTCATGTGGTCTCGCAGGTTCTGTCGTTTCAGGCCTTTGAGTTCCTTGTATTCCGAAGGGGTCACGCCGAAAGCGGCTTTGGATATTTCTGCGGTCAGGATTGCATAGTCCCTTTGCTCGTCGATACCGCGATCTTTCCACTCATCGGTCAATTCTTCACGAATAGCGATGGACCGCATTCGCTTTTCGATCCAGTCATCCGGATATCCCTTGGCCTGGTAGATCGCGCGGGCACGTTTGGTCGCAAGTTCAGGATCGTCAATTTCCTGGATACGCTCATAACCAATCTTTGCCAACCAACGTTTGAACGGCTCGGCTTTAGGGCTTGGGATCGACTGTATGATGCGAAATATCCCCTCGGTATTTGCACAATTAACTCGTCTGTTCTTCCCGTCCTTGGCAATCATTTCAAGGGGGGTACAAATTGTACCCCAGTAGGAATTCAATTCCGCCTCTCGGCTACGCATCCGCTTAATATACTGTTTGCTATCCTTGCTGTCGGTTAAGGCCTCGACAACATCCAAGATCGAAAACCACCATTCATCATTGTGTATGGTCTTTCTTATCTGTTTTCCTTTAAACAACGCTATTTCGGTAGATTGCTCGGACATTCATTCACCTCGTAAGCCATTGAATATGATCAAGTTACCCTAACACCTGCTTACTGACCATCGCCTGATCAAACCGATGTATACTCAGGACAATAACCCATATGCCCAAACTTTTCAAGCGTTTCGGATGTTAAAAACTAATATTTTGTTACAGATTTGTTAGGGTCCGAAAATAGCGTCATCAGAGACCGCAAATCCGCAGCGCATTAAAAAAGATCATGACGGATTACCTGGTGAGTTAATGGTAAGGACCTCCCAATCCGTTGCGGGAGCATTAATGCACAATTGTCATAAAGCCCACAGATTGCAATCTGTGGGCTGGTGTTGTGACATGTTCAATATTCCAATCCGTCAGGCTCTTTCGCATGAAGGATTCCGCAGAAGCTTACCCCACCCTGACAAATAGAAAACCGCCCCTGAACTCATCCGGGGCGGTTTGAATTATCTCTGTAGATTCGATCGCTTCGCTTAGGATCTGCGACGGCGGCGTAAGATCGCCAGACCGCCCAGAGCCAGCAGGCTCATCGTCGCCGGTTCGGGAACGCTCAGTCCGCTGATCTCCGATTCGCTCAAAGCCGTGTTGTAGACGCGCATGTCGTCAAGGAGGCCATTAAAGTACTCCCCATTGTTTGTCGATCCGATGCGGAATTTTTGGGCACCGACTGTCAGATCGCCGATCACCTTGCCCGAACCGATTTCCGCGCCGTCGAAGTACAGACGCTTGGTCGATGAAGCAGCATCATACGTCGCTGCAACGTGGTGCCACTGGCCATCCAATATAGTCGGAGCAGACGCAGAGTAGTCAACGCCGCCTCCCCAGCTATAGTTGAGAAGCTTCGCGCCATCGGTACGTAATGCATTTACCGACGCACCTGATCCGTAGCTTCCCCAACCAATAATGCCTTTACCCGCTGTAGTTGTCTGAATGAACGCGGCGATGGTGTAGCTCCCGTCTCCAGTCGGCATGCCGGTCGCCAGGGTGTCCGAGCCATCGACCCGCAGGTAATCACCGTTTCCATCCAGGCTCAGAGCTCCGCCGACCTTGCCGGAGGCTGAATAGGATGCATTACCAACGGTTTGAAGGTTACTACTTACAGTAGCCTGCCCGACGTTCCCAGAGTTGTCGAACTGCCAGTGGCCGACCATTGCAGCTTCGGTCGAAACGGCGGTAAAGGCGAAGGTCGCCATCACTGACGCTACAGCGAGTACACTAATCATATTCTTAAACATGTTGCTGCTCCTTAACCGTCAGCGACCACTCCAGCCGCTCATTTGATCTGATACAACCATTTGCCCAAGAATAACTCCAGGCACATTGTCAACTCTCCGGATTATAGCCGATTTTCAGTTCCCTGTCAAGCATTGAATATACTTAAACACCTGTTATATATATATATATATATGAATCCCCACAACCCGATATCCTTGCGATAACAACGTGTAAACACAAGTGTTATCGCCATATGAACGAGTGAATCGGGGGGGGCATAGGACATAACTGTCACCGTAGACCATTGTCGTTGAGTCCGCCCAATGGCGGGCGATTGATCGTAGCCCAGCGGCGCAGCATAGCAAGCCCTGAGCTACTCTCTCCAAAAGCGCTAAGCCGCAAGCGGCAAAGCTGATGAAAACCGGACGGACGCGGAGTCGTGCCGCTTGCGGCTTAGCGCTTTTGGGAAGTCTGATGCATAATCTTCTAATTGTTCGGGCCGCAGGTCCTATAAGCAAACTGAAATATGCACGCCAATTCGGAAAATGTGCAGAGTCAAAAACTGTCTATAGTGTACTTTACGTGCTAGTTTTTGTACCGTGCAGACTAGAATGTTCAGTCCGAGCCATTAATGGGACACAAAGATACATATGGATCATGACCTGATAATCCAAATACGCAAAGCTCGAAGTAAGTTCGCCGCGATGGCGGCTACATACTCGCTAGGCGTGTTTAACGATAACTTCTTCAAGTGGGCTGCTATAGGCGTTACGGTGGGAATGGAGGAGTGGTTTACCGCTCTGTTCACGCTTCCGTTCATTCTCTTTGCTCCCCAAGCCGGCTGGCTGGCCGACAGATTCCCTAAACGCAACGTGGTGATTCTGGCCAAGGTGCTGGAAATGATTGCGATGCTGTGCGGCGCCGTTGCGATCATCTACGGGAACGTCGCCATGATCGCAATAGTACTCACCATTATGGCGTTGCAGTCGACCATATTCGGCCCGAGCCTCAATGGGAGCATTCCTGAACTATACCCCGCCAGTTACGTGACAACTGCAAATGCGATGCTCAAGGTGGTTGTTACGCTTGCGATACTTCTAGGTACTGCGTTGGCGGGACACGCACTGGAATTGGAACACGCCGGATGGGAACCGGGCAGCTTTGGTCGTTTCGCTGTCGCCGCAGTCATAGTAGGCATAGCGGTGCTGGGAGTAGCTGGAAGCTTCTTCGTACCACGGCGCCCGGGCGCCGGAACCACCGCCAAATGTCCAAAGAACATACTGCTGCACAGCCTTCAGGACTTGTGGGAAATACGCAAAGACAAATACCTCAAAACGATCCTCATAGTAGATGTTTTCATATGGTTTGTCGGCTCATTGCAGATGCAGATCATCAGCAAAATGTGCGACCCGGAACACTTCAACTGGGGAAGGGGTACTGCATCAAACCTGATGCTGTCAGAGTTGGTGGGCGTTGCGGTCGGCGGTTTGATCGCAGCGTGGATAGCGCAAGGTCCGCGATGGTACAAAGTCCTGCCGCTTCCGTTGATCATTCTGGGCCTCACCGCGATACCAGTTGCGATTGTGCCTCTGCTGGGTCCGGAACTGGGATTAATGCTTATGTATCCGGCAGTAGCCCTGATGGGAATTGCCGGAGGTATCGTCATGGTTCCTTGTGAGAGTTTCATCCAGGTCCGTCCCGCTCCAGATCGCAAGGGCAGAGTGATTGCAGCCGCTGGATGCGCAGCCTTCATCAGCATGCTGTTTTCCGCGGGACTTCTGGCGCTGCTGCGATTATTCATATCCGCTTCCCCCTGCTTCATTGTCATAACCATCACATCGATCAGCATGGGCATTTGGTTGTGGATAACGGTCAGTAAAAAGGAGTTTGGTGATGCTTGATCGCCTGTTGATTTGGATTGTCAAATGCTTGTTGAAACTGCGGTATCGGATCCGCGTGAAAGGTCTCGACAAGATTCTGGAAAAAGGCGACCAGGGGATACTGTTCCTCCCAAACCACCCTGCTCTGATCGACCCGGTGATAATGCTCTCGACGCTGAAGGGGAAGTTCGCCCCGCGAGCTCTTGCCGACCAGGACGAGATCGACCTGTTCTTCATTCGATGGATATCTAAACGCGCCGGAATTATCCCGATCCCCAGCATCGGCAAGTACGGGCGGTCTGGGCGCCAGAAAGTGAAGGAAGCACTCGCCCAGGGCGCACAATGGATGAAGGACGGGGGCAACATGCTGCTGTACCCCGCAGGCCATCTCTGCAGAACGCGCCTCGAAGATATCGGAGGGTCAAGCGCCGTCGAGACGCTGCTGGACGAGTTCCCCAAAGTACGAATCGTGCTGGCGAAAACCACCGGGCTCTGGGGCAGCGGGTTCGGATACGGGCCAGGCACGCCATATGCCGGCAAGGCGATAAAACGCGGGCTGCCCGGGATGCTGGCCAGCGGACTTTTCTTCATGCCGCGACGCAAAGTGACCATAGAATTCTTCGAGCCCGACGACGTCCCGCGCGACGCCGGCCGCGAAACGCTTAACCGATACCTCGAAAATTTCTACAACCAGGACCCGCCCTCAAACACCCATATACCCTACAGCATATGGCGGGGCTGGACACCGAGGCACATACCCGAACCAGAGGCCCTCAGCATCGCAGGTGACATCGCTGACGTGCCCGATTCAGTTCACACCGCGGTCTGCGACCACCTTACCGAACTCACCGGTTCGTCCGGTATTACAAACGAGACGAGGCTGGCCCACGATCTCGGGCTCGATTCCCTGGCGCGGGTCGATCTGGCGACATGGCTGGACACTGAGTTCGGGCACGCCTGCAACGATCCCGAAGCCCTGCATACCGCAGGCGACGTTATGCTTGCCGCCTGCGGACAGGCGATTGCAATCGGCTCGGGCGAACTGAAACCCGTCCCGCCCGCTTGGTTCACCAAGGCTCCGACCAACACCCCCCTACCCCCGCCGACAGGTGAAACGGTGGCTGAGGAGTTCTTGAAACTCGCACGCAAAACACCCGGGCGAACCCTCATCGCCGACCAACTCTCAGGCGCCAAAACGTACCGCGACATTATCCTGGGCGTGATGGCGCTCAGAGGCCCGATCGAGCGGCTCGAAGGCGACCATATAGGCATCATGCTGCCCGCCTCGGTAGGCGCCGACATCGTATACCTCGCCACCATCTTCGCGGGCAAAATACCCGTAATGGTCAACTGGACCGTAGGCCCGCGGAACCTCGTCCACAGCCTCGAACTCACCGGCGTCAAACACGTGCTGACCGCTAAAGCACTGGTTGCAAAACTGAAATCACAAGGCGTGGAGTTCGACACAGCGGAAAACAAATTCACCGCACTGGAGGATATCGGAGCGGGGATATCGCTATGGACCAAGCTGCGGTGCCTGCTGGCAAGCCGCTTGTCGTGGAAGTCGCTCGAACAGGCGAAGATCAATCCGACGGCTGCGGTCCTGTTCACCAGCGGAAGCGAGTCGCTGCCGAAGGCTGTCCCGCTGTCGCACGCGAATCTCCTTGCCTCGCTGGGCGGGGTCGCCCGGGCGGTGCATATCGGCGTGAACGATCATCTTATCGGCATCCTGCCGCCGTTCCATTCGTTCGGTCTTACCGGATGCATGCTGACCGCCCTGGCCTGGGGCGCGCGAGTGGTTTACCACGCCAACCCGACCGAAGCCGAGACCATCGGGCGGAGCATCGAGGCCTACGAGACATCGATCATCCTGGGCACGCCAACATTCCTGGGCGGTATCGTACGGGCGTCAACGCCCGAGCGACTGGCTCCGTTGCGGATGGCGGTTACCGGCGCCGAAAAGTGCAGCGACCACATATATCAATCGCTGCAAGCGGTATGCCCCGATGCTGTTGTTATGGAAGGATACGGAGTCACCGAATGCTCACCATTCATCTCGATAAACGATCCTGACGACCCGAAACCCGGCACGATAGGCAAGGTGCTGGACACCATGGAGTATGCGATAATCGACATTGAAACCGACCCGCCGGTGCGTGTTGAGCAGGGTAAGCGAGGCATGTTGATTGTGCGCGGAGCGAACGTTTTCGACGGGTACCTGCACTACGACGGAGCCTCCCCGTTTATGGAGTTCCAGGGCCATCAGTGGTACCGCACCGGCGACCTGGTGACCGAAGACCCAGACAACGTGCTCACATTCGCTGGGCGTCTCAAGCGGTTTGTGAAAATCGGCGGTGAAATGATTTCGCTACCGGCGATTGAAGCGGTCCTTACCTCGCTTTACGCTGGCCCGGACGACCAGGGCCCGATACTCGCGGTCACCTCGGCGCCGGGGGTCGAACCGCCCGAACTGGTTCTGATGACAACATTTGACGCCGATCGAGGTGAAATTAATCAACAGATCCGAGCTGGCGGACTCTCGGGCCTGCACAGCATCCGCCAACTGGTTCGCATGGATGAAATACCCCTGATGGGCACCGGAAAAACGGATTACCGAGCGCTAGACAAAAAATTGGCGGATGAATCAGACTAGTTAAAAATAACTTTGCGGAATATTTGATTGACATAACGCGGTTTAATGGGATAGTTAAGTATAGAATTATATTTCGGAAAGCCAACGCTTCAATATAAAGGACAATATAATGACTCGAACAAGTACAAAATGGGTGACAATGGCGATAGTGATGATCATGGCTGCCGGTGCCTGGGCCCAACCGAAACGGTACACCAGACATGACAAACCCGATCAAGAACGTAGAGAATATCGCGAGCGTGAAGAACGCAGCGCACATCGTGAAATGGGCAAAGAGCGCGAAGAACGCGAACATCATGAACGCAGAGAACGCGAAGAACGCGAACATCGTGAACGTCGCGAACACGAAGAGGGGCCGGAACTTCGCGTACTGCGATTCGAGCACATACCCGCACAGGCGTATATGCAAGTTCTCATGCAACTGTCAAAGAAGGAATTCGTCAAGGACGCAATATCCGATGCGGCGATCGCACTTTGCGAACATTCAAACACCATAGTTATTATCGCCCCGCCGCGAGCATTGGAATGTTTCGAGAAACTGGCCCACGGCGTGGACCAACCCAACGAATTCATGAAAAACATGCCGCCGCAACGCGGCCCGGGAATGTGCCCCTGCCCCAAAGCAGGACGCCGACCAGGAACACCACAATGCGGCAAGTGCCCCAACGCTGGACAATGCAAATGCCCCAAAGCTGGACGCCGACCAGGAACACCACAATGCGGCAAGTGCCCCAACGCTGGACAATGCAAATGCCCCAAAGCCGCCCAAAGACCCCCAGCACCCGGAATGCGTCAGTGCCCGAAATCTGGAAAATGCGCCGGCAGACCCGACATGAAGCCCGCAGGACCGCCCCATGACCTCATGAGCAAATTGCTGACCAACCCTACTTCCACAATGTTTGGAAGGCTGCTGTCGTCTGAAAAACTCAGACTCGACAGAGGCCAAAAAGCCGCAATCATAAACCTCGCACGCCAAAGCCAACAGCGAGTCGACCAGATGCGCCAGCGGGTAATGAACGCAATCAAGGGCATGAACCCGAAGGACCGCGAAGCCAACGCCAGGAAAATGGTTGGCAATGCTCGCGAAGCGCTCAACCATATGAACGGCCAAGTCCGCAAGAGTGTCTTCGGTATCCTGAAACCCGAGCAGCACAAGCTGGCGACCTTGATCCTGAACGCGCCCAAAACCAGCGGTCCCAAACCCACCGGTTGCCGATGCGGTGGAAAATGCCCCAAATGTCGCGCACGGGCCAAAAGCCCGAAACCGGCAACACCAAAATGTAACCGCAAACCCTCACCCGCCCCGCGCCCAGCCCCCCCAGCCCCAGGCCGCGGATGCGGCGGCGGTGGATGCAAGATGCGTAAATAATCCCTCAACAGCCTAATCGCGAAACCGCAAGCGGTAAACAAACCGCTTGCGGTTTCTCATATATAGACCCTCGCCCAGCCCCGATCTAACCGCCGCGCACGGAAATATCGCAAGGCGTTCTGGTGCTTGATATCCCGCAGGACTATACTTTCGGTTCGGGCAATTCGATCTACATAAGGACATCGGAACATGGTCACAATGCGTAATAGTGCGGTGCGGGGTTTGGTTCTGGCGGCGGTTTTATTAGGTTGCGCCCGCGCGGGCCTGTGTGCAAGCAGCGGGATAACCGCCTTCCCTGAAAGTCATAAAACTTTTACGTTCATACAGGACGGCCAGACGTATATGACGCTGAACTTCGGCGGCTGGGGACCCAAGTGGTCCTGGTTGGGAATCAGCGGGGATGTAAGCCAAGCGAATGGAAAAACCGTCGCGACGAACACCGCTACCGTTAAAAGCTCCGGGGCGAAGTTAAAGCTCGTAGTGACCGCCGGAAAGTCAGGCCCGCGACAACTCACGCTCGATATCAATCTCAGCACGTCAAAGGACACCGATCTGACCGCACTTATCGCCGGCGTGTCGCCCGACAAAGCCCGATTCAACAACGGTAAACTCACCGCCGCCTTCGCCAACGGGAAAACCAAAACGATCTCCATGCCCGTATCGCGAGGCGACCTGGGCCAGGGCGTCACGCAACTGGTTATGCTCGACGCAGCCGGTCGGAAAACATCGATAACATTATCGCCCGGCCTGGATGTTTCGCGCGACGGCGAGATCCGCATAATACTCGCCAAACGTCTGCAAGCCGCCAAACCGCTCAAAGCGACGCTCACGATCAACCTGCCCGACAAACTGACTTACCACAGCAGCGGAGGGGAAATACCGGTCGATGATTCGTCCGACTGGTACACGTTCAAACCGGGCTCCGATTACTCCACGCCCGACGAGATATCGCTGGCTGGATGGCTCGAAAAACCCGCGGGCAAGCACGGGCGAATCGTGCGAAAAGGCGACGCCCTGCTCTACAACGCCAAACCGATCAAACTCTGGGGCCTGAACGTTTGCTACGCCAGTTGCGCACCGGACAAGGAACTGGCCGACAAGCGTGCCGCCTTCTACGCCAAATACGGCGTGAACTCGGTGCGGTTGCACAAATACGCCGACGGAGCCGGTTGGGCGGGCATTCAGTCGCCCGGTAGTTTCGCCAAGCTCGACCCGGCCGGGCTCGACCGCATGGACTACTTCATCGCACAACTGAAAGCCAAAGGCATCTACGTCAAGCTATCCTCAACGTTCGGCGTGAAGCTCGGACCCGACGACCGCAAAACCGTGCCCTACATCGACGAATTCGGCAAGCCCAAAAGGGGCAAGAACCAGCGAGTGTCCACCGGGCACGGAAGCGTGTTCCTGTCGCCCGAACTTCAGGACCTCCAGATCCGCCAGATCGTCAACCTGCTCAAACACAAAAACCGCTACACGGGCCTGACCTACGCCAAGGAAACGTCGGTAGCGGTTATTGAACTGTTCAACGAAGACAGCGCCCTGTTCTACGGTACGTTGGGACGGCTGCAGAAAATCCCCACGCTGCGGAAAATGGCGTCGGCGAAGTTCTGCGACTGGTTGAAAGCAAAATACGGATCCAAAGCAGCCTGCCTTAAAGCCTGGGGCTCAGGCGGGCTGAACGCCTACGCGGCTGAGGGATTCCGCAACGAGAGTTGGGAGAAAAAGACCATCGCCCCGGCGGGCAATCCGTGGTTCTGGGACCCTACGCAACTCGCCGGTTCGCAGAAAGCAAAACGCCAGCGAGCACTGGACACGATGCGGTTCCTGTACGATATCCAAAACGAATTCTACGATCGCTACGTCAAAGCCATTCGCGCCGCGGGTTATGAAGGCGAGATACTCTCATCGAACTGGCAGGCTGGACGAGCCTCTAGCCACTACTACAACCTCCACTCAGACTGGCGGATCGGCATGATCGATCGGCACAACTATTTCGGTGGAGGCGGCGGAGCGAAAATTGATAACGTTTCGATGCTGAGAGTCCCCGGATCGGGACTGCTGAGCACGGGCATGCAACAGGCCGAAGACCGCCCGTTCATGCTTTCGGAATGGATACACGTAACGCCCAACGAATGGGGCGTGGAAGGACCTGCAATTCTCGGAGCCTACGGAATGGGACTGAACGGATGGGACGTGTCGTATATGTTCCAGAACCGCGACGCAGGCGAATTCAGCCGCCTGATCGGAAAGGAACGATGGAACGTTGTCGCGCCAAACGTGATGGGAATTTTCCCCGCCGTTGCCCGCCAGGTGCTTCGCGGAGATGTGACCGAATCGAGCGTAGTGGCCCGGCGCAACGTGAACCTCGCCTCGCTAGGCCAGGGCAAGCTGGGCTTCAGCGACAAGGTCACTCAGCAGCACGACGTGAAAACGTTCGACAGCGATAAAGTACCCGCAGCCGCCCTGACAGTAGCGCGGTGCGTAGTAAAATTCACCAAAACCCACCAGCCCACAGACCCGTTCGATATCAGCAAATACGTCCGCGACGGGGTGTACCGCTCGTCGACCGGTCAACTTAGCTGGACGCCCGGTAAACGGAAGCTGGACGGACATTTCACAATCAACACTCCGGCAACCAAAGCGGTGGTCGGCTTCGCCGCCGGGCGGACATGCAAACTGGGCGAAGTAACAATCGCACCTGCGAAACAAACCCGCTTCGGCGCCATATACGTAACTGCTCGCCATCCCGGCGCGACAATCGCCTCGGATAACGACCTGCTGATAACCGCCGTCGCCCGAGCACGCAACACGGGCATGAAAGTCTATCTCGACAGTCGCATCATCCACCGAGGAGACGCGCCGGTAATAATGGAGCCGATCACCGCGAAAATAGCGATCCGCAGAAGCGGCGCCCCCACCGTGCACGTGCTGGACCACGCCGGACGAAAAACCGGACAAACCCTGCCCGTCGGCGACGGAACGTTCGAAATAAACGGCGCCCGCGACAAAACATGCTACTACCTGGTGTCATACGCCAGGTATTCCCCACCGAAAAACTAAGGTTCATGATGGATTAGTGAGGGAACGGATACACAGCGAATATCCAACCGAACAACAAGAAATTTCCAATTTCCAAGTTAACGTCAACGACAAAAGCAACGTCAAAAGCGAACGTCAAAGGCGAACGGCGCGCGACACCGCAAGCGGTTCTGATTTGCTACTGTGCGCCAGACGCGCACTAAAACCGCTTGCGGTGTCGCGCGCCGTTCGCCTTTGACGTTGTCGTTGACGTTGACGTTGTCGTTAACTTGGAAATTGGAAATTTCTTGTTGTTCGGTTGGATATTGATCCGCCTATTTCGCTTTCCATTTGACCGGACCAGTATACGGTTGGCGCCCGGACAACTGGCGCCTCCAGGTGTTATCCGGGATCTTTATGTAGTCTCCCATCGCCGGGGTTTCTTTGGGCGCCGCCCATGGGTGCCGCCACTTGTAAGTTTCCCAGACCCAGGTTCGCCCGTCGGCGGTGCGGGTGCTCATCATTTTATCCTGAAATGGTGCGTTGGCGTCGACCCAGGTCACCAGGGCGAGCCAATCGTCTTTCGGCAGGTTCACTTTGCAGGAATTGTTCTTCTTGAGCAGTTGGGTGATCAGGCGACTCTTGTGCGATCCGAACTGCATCGGCTTGGTGATCGACCCGTTGCTACCTCTGCTGGACCTGGATATGAATTTGCCCGCGTTTGCGTAGGCATCAGGCCCCGTCAGATTTAGTCCGCCAGCGGGCTTTTTGTCGCTGTGACACTTGATGCAATGCTTGTTCAGAATCGGGCGGATCAGGGATTCAAACCCGATGGGCTTGTCGCAACCCCACTTCGGCGCCACGGGCATATCGGCGGCGCGTGCGGCGGCTAGGCCCTGCTTGCGGATCGGCGGGTTGGCTTTGGTTTCATGGCATCCGTTACAGCTTCGGCGCTCGCCTGGCTGGAATGAAACCGAACTTCGCATGCGGAAAACTTCCATATGCTTATCGTCAAGCACCTGGAAGTAGACCGAAGCATTATCGGCTACGGGCACTTTGAAGTGCGCCGAACCGTCAGCCTCAACAGGCGCGGGCCCCATCACGCGAACCGGACACCACC
>JABGPF010000031.1:0-6874 GCA_018645065.1 Phycisphaerales bacterium | reverse complement strand
CCCGCCGCTAAGGTCCCAGCGTTTAACGCCCTGGCCCGGAACGATAGGCCAGGGCAGGGCCTCGGAAATTCGAATGTGCTTTATGGTCCCGCGTTTAACGCCCTCCATCCCTTCGTAAACATCGGAGATCACGCAGGTCGCGTAGTTCTTGGAGAAATCCGTAGCGTCGGGCGCGATCGGCGGTTTCTTACGCTTTTTAAACGGCGTAGCGCGGTAAGACGAGTGGAGCGGATGGGTGTAAATCAACTCCTTGTTACCGTATGAGTCGATCAGGTAAATTCCATAGCTTTTATAGAACGGATATCCCTTGCGTCTTTTGGGATTCGTGTACGCATAAGACGTCAGGAAGCTCTTTTCGGAAATCGCATAGGGCATGGTATAGTAACCGCCCGCGTCCTGGACGCCCCCGCCTGGAACAAGGTCAGCTTCGACCTTACCCTCTTTGAGAATAATCCCTTTGGTCAGAATTTCTATTCCTTTGGGATTATTTATCCCCGCCGTCGGATTCAGCAGAAGAACCGCACCTTTGGCTACATCGTGATGCCCCGCAGCCACGGCTACCAGCTTGTTTGTCCCGGGTACAGACCGAACATCTCTTATCGACAAAGGCGAGGGGAGGTGTTGCTTGAAGGCAGCGTCAGCCATTGTCCCGTCGGGGCGAACCGTCCAAAGCGAGTGGACTTCCATAAAGTGGCGTTCCTGGTATTCCCAGCGGAGGTACCCCACCATCCCGTTGTCCAAGAGGTGCGGGTGCATGTCCACATCTTTATGGTTCGTGATGCGTCTGATTCGTTTGCGGTCGCGGCTTAGCGAATAGAGGTTCAGATCGGTCTGGTCGTTCCCCGCGTAGTCGCAGGATGGAGAGTGGGCTGAGCGGTCGGACGAAAACACGATCGTCCCGTCGGGGCAATACGTGGGCTCGACATCGGTCCAGAAATTGTGATCGGTGAGTTGGGCGATCTTACCGCTCTTTATGTCCATCTCGTAAAGGTGAGGCGGAATCGTCGTGTTGCGCAGTTCGTAATCACTGCGAAAACGCGGGGGCCATTGCGGTTGACTCGACCAGCCGAAGGCAACGCGATCGGCGTCAAACCAGAGGTCCATACCGTGAACGTGCCCGGCGCCGAGTTGGTTCTTGATGAGCTTCCTGGTCGACTTGGGCTTCTCGAGCCCCGAAACGATCATAATGTCGCCGCCGGGTTTGTAGCCCCATCCGGCCTGGGCGCCGCAAACGTTCTCTTTATAGTTGTATCCGAATCGGGTGTAGAGAATGATCTCGTCGAAATCCAGCTGTGCGGCCGCGAAAACTATCGGGCGGAGTGCTCGGCGTGCGTCGATCCATAAATCGCGAAGTTTTGCGATATCTGTTGTATCGTTCATTTTCCGCCGGATGGTTTTGATAGCTGCCGGGTCGCCGATCTTTGCTTTTTGCACACGGGCGATCATTTCGTCGACGGAGTTTTTCAGTTTGTCCGGAGCGTTGTGTATTTCCAGATACACCGCCTGCCTGACCCAGTCGAACTCGATCCGATCTGACAGCGGCAGATTCAACCACTTCTGAAACCAGGGCGTTTTGCACGATTCAGGCCACTTGCTCACTCGGTACCCAAAATTCTCCCGCCCTACTTTGGTCCCGATCGCCCAATCGGCGATCGCGCGGGTCCAGAGATCCTTGTGCCCCAGCAGCTTAGCTGCCCCAGCGGCCTGGGCGTCAGACATTCGCCCCCCTCTCGGCATGGGCGTAATGAATTCGAGCAGCCCGCTGGTTGTCGCCGGGTTCACGAAATTCTTGCCCCGTCTGGCTGCTGCATCCTGGGCGACTGCCTTGGCGGCCTGGGCGGAAACCGGGGTCCAAAGAACCAACAATAGCGAAATAAGGCCCGCGATGCACAATCCAGCGGGCGTCGGGCGCCTCATTATTAATCCGGTGTATACTGCACTTCCGTAGTTTTTCATTTTCATATCACTTCCGTCGACATTTCCGCATGAATACGCAGCTCAAAGCCCCCAGAGGTTGTCAGACAATTATACTACAACCCTGGCGAATGACAAACCCAGAGTTGAATCTTGCCAGGCGCGGGCGACCCGCCGGGCTGCCCGATTTCTCTAAACAAACCTTGCCGCCACCGGCAACCCACTCATATAATACCCACTCTGATCGGCGCAACGAACTGCCCAATAAATACTTTTGAAAGGATCGCATCATGAAGTCCAGCAAAGTTACCGTTACCACAATCACCGCCTGCCTGGCGATGGTCTTGTCACTCAGCATCCAAACCGTCCAAGCCGGTTGCGGATCGTGCGGAGCGTCCGGTAAAACAGGCGCCAAACACGCTCATGCAGTATCGGCGGGCACGGGGTATTCAGCACTTGAAGACGCCGAAAAAGCAGGACTCGAAGCAGCGACCAAAGCCAAAAAAGCCATCGGAACCGTGAAGCCCAAACTCGTGCTGGTGTTCGGAATGGCCGTGAAGTTCGACCAGCCAAAAGCACTTGCCGCAGTTACCAAAGTGTTCGACGCGAGCATCGTTCACGGATGCGCCGGGTACAACACCATCACAGAAGAAGGCAACGCGGGCACCGTTTCTGTTCTCGCACTCGGCGGAGATATCACAGTCACGCCGATTATGTCTGATGACAAGGATCTCACAGCGGCTGGCAAGGCCATCGGCGAAGGGCTCAAAAAAGCCAGCGAAGTAAAACAAAGCGGTAAGGTTGTAATCCTCGTCGGCGACTGCCACGTGCCCTCGAACAACAAAGTAGTCAAAGGCATTTCCAGCGTCATCGGCGAGAGTATCCCGGTAGTCGGCGGAGCTGCGATGCAGGGAACAACTTACTTCAAAGGCAAAATCGCCGGTAAGAAAAAGAATATCGGAATCCTGATAACCGGCGACTTCCTGGTCGGATGCTCGACTCTGAACGAAGGGCCCAAAGAAGTACACGCCAACAAGTTGGTCGCAGCTGCCGGTCAGGCGTTCAAAGAGGCTGTGGGCAAGAACCTGAAGCACACCGCGATGGTCTTCGCATTCGACTGCGGCGGACGCCGAGGCAAAATGGGCAAAGACCGCCCCGAAGAACTGAAAGTGATGCAGGCGGTAGTCGGAACGAAAATGCCCCTGATCGGTTTCTACGGTAGCGGCGAGATGGGTCCCAAGGCGTGCGGCAAGCCCTCAAAGGGCGTTGGATACCACATCTCCGCATGTGCGATAATCAACAAATAGCACACGATTGAAAAAACTCGAACCACTCAACCCGCGGATTAAAGCCCGCGGGTTGTTTTTTATGTCGTTACCGTAATTTGGAGCCCGCCTGCCGCACGTCTCGGCGCCGCCAGGACGCATTATCGAAGCGTTGGCAATCTGTCCCAACCGGGAGGTTTACACATGTTCACACACGTTCACACATACAAGCAGTGTGAAGCTCCAATCCGAACCATTAACTAGCCCGCCGACAACGATTCAAACCAAAGCCCCAACAACAAGCCCACCCTAAACCGCTACACAACAGCACTTTACATCAAACACATCCCCCGCACGACCCATAACCCGGAAAAGAAGCACCACTTTTCCGTATAATAGGTTCACAACGTATATCTGTGAAGCAATTGTGAACATGCGGGCTGCCGAATGCAGGCCCGCCCCACCAGGCGAATTGGTTTTTATGCGCGACTCGCGACTGAAAACAAGGTACACTGTCTCACGCCGAATTAGTGTTAAGAACGATCGCTATCAAAGGAGCTTAACTATGAATTCACGCAAAACGGTTATCATCATATCCATCGCCTCGCTGATGTTGATGCTCACGCCCTGCTCGGTTTATGGCGCCGCGGCGAGCGCGGTATCGGCGGGAACGGGATACTCCGAACTCACCGACGCGACGCAGGCGGGTATCGAGGCTGCGACCGAAGCTAAAAAAGCACTCGGCGACGTCAAACCCAAACTGGTGCTGGTGTTCGCGCTATCCAAGGATTTCGACCAAGCCAAGGCCCTGACGGCGGTGAACGCCATATTCAACGCGAACATCGTCTACGGCAGCGCGGGGTACAATTCGATCAGCGAAAAAGGCAACGCAGGCACGTTGTCGGTGCTGGCGCTTGGCGGAGAGATCAGCGTGACGCCGACTATCGCCGATGTGAAGGAAAAGGACTTCGCAGCTTCGGGCAAGCAGATCGGCCTGGCGCTGCAAAAAGCCGCCCAAGTCAAGCAGAGCGGGAAATTAGTTCTCCTGCTGGGCGACTGCCACGTACCGGCGAACGACAAAGTTGTCCAGGGCGTAGCGGGCGTTATTGGTAAGACCATCCCGATCGTAGGCGGAGCAGCCACCGGCGGGCAGATGTACTTCAAGGGCAAAATCGCCGGCGCCAACAAGAATATGGGCATTCTGATAACCGGTGATTTTCTCGTCGGATGTTCGACGGTTAACACCGGCCCGGCGAGCATACACCCCAACAAGGTGGTCGCAGCGGCGGGCCTGGCGATGAAGAACGCCGTGGGCAAAAACCTCAAGCAGACCGCCCTGGTGTTCGCGTTCGACTGCGGCGGGCGCCGGGTCGACATGGGCAAGGACAAACCCGACGAACTGAAAGTAATGCAGGCGGTTATCGGCACAAAGACTCCCCTGATAGGCGTTTACGGTAGCGGAGAAATGGGTCCCAAAGCTGCGGGGCAACCGTCTGCGGGCGTGGGCCATCACATCGCGGCGTGTGCGATAATCAACAAATAAGCGCAAGCGAGCAACGCCATGAAGAAACTGTTAGCACTGAGTCTGGCGATATGCGTATCGTGCTCCTGGGTACCGGCGGAGATGAAGCCCGAACCTGCGGGCAAAGCACGCAACGTCACGTTCATCTCGACCTCCGACAGCCACTTCAAAGCGTTCGAATCCAAGGGATGGAACGCATACAACCGCGAAACGATCGAAGAGATCAATCGCATAGCGAAGGTATCCTGGCCGGAGAAACTGGGCGGAGCCAGGATCGACTCCCCTCGCGGTGTGGTGGTGCTTGGCGACTGTATCGACGACGGTGACAAGGTGCGCGACGGCAAGGACTATACCGTCGAGCAGTTCAAGGCGTTTGTCGCGCATTTCGGGCTTGACGGCAGGGACGGTTTGCTAAAATTTCGCACGTATGAAACATGGGGCAACCACGACGGCCCGCCGATCGGAAAGAGCAAGAAAAGCAAGCTCAGCTTCCAGGCCGAACTGAAGAAACGCAACGCTATCCGCAAGAAAAACGGTTGGCTGACGAACCTGTCGGACAACGGGCTGCACTATTCGTGGGACTTCGACGACGTGCATCTGGTGAGCCTGGGCTTCTACCCCGCCGACATCCAAAACGCCAAGGTCCGCTACAATCCGGTATGGCACGATCCGCAAAATGCGCTGGCGTTCCTCAAGAAGGACCTGGCCAGGTGCGTTGGCGACAGCGGGCGGCCTGTGGTGCTGATGAGCCACGCCGGGGTGGACACAAACTGGTGCCATCCCGACGACTGGAAAGCCGTCTACGACGCGGTGAAAAAGTACAATATCGTCCTGTATCTTTACGGGCACACCGGCACGGGCCTGCGATATTGGGCTCCGCAGGGCGAAACAAAAAAGTGGACCTGCATCAACGACGGGCACACAACGTCGGGCTTTTTCGTTATCCAGATCGAAGGCGATCGTTTGCGTGCGGCATATCGCTGCAAGACGGGTGTCAAGAAAGTCCGCAACGCCGACAAGACCGTAACCCGCACCTGGGACGGTAAGTGGGGTTGGAAATTCCTGCTGGACAAGAAAATCTCCGCCAAAGGAAAATAACATGAAACGTCGCGACTTTATCAGAACGATGGGATTGTCAGCCGTTGCACTTTCGCAAGCTTGCCAAGCCGCAAGCGGTAAGGCAAAGGCCAAGCGACCTAATATTTTGTTCATAATGTCCGACGATCACACCTCCCAGGCGTGGGGATGTTACGGGCGACGTCTGAGCAAATACGCCAAAACAAAGAACATCGATCGCATCGCAGCCGAGGGCGCCCTGCTGAAAAACTGCTTTTGCACGAACTCCATTTGCGTACCGAGCCGGGGCACGATTCTCACCGGGCAATACAGCCATCTCAACGGAGTGAAAACGCTCAGCGAGGGCCTGGACCCCAAACGCGACAACGTCGCCAAACGCCTGCAAGCCGTCGGATACGAAACGGCGATAGTCGGAAAATGGCATCTCAAAAACCAACCGGCGGGGTTCGACTATTACAACGTGCTGCGCGGCCAGGGATCGTACCATAATCCCACGCTGTTTGAGACCGGAGCCGACTGGCGAAAAGGCGGGCGGAAACACACCGGATACTCAACCGATATAATCGCCGGACAAGCCCTGAACTGGCTGGCAGATCGGAAAACCGACGACAAACCGTTCTGCCTGATGTGTCACTTCAAAGCCGTTCACGAACCGTTCTACCCGCCCAAACGCAACTTCAAACTCTACGCCAACGAAGATATCCCCCTACCGATAGACCTGATGGCGCCAAAGAGCCCCAAGGGCACGGTGATCGACGGCTGGCCGCTGGAAATTCTGCAGCAACGATACCTGAAAAACTCCGGTAGATACGCCCCGCCGAAGCTCGACGTATCGGGCATGACGCCGGGCGAGGCCCGCAAAGCCACGTACCAGAAGTTCATGAAAGATTACCTGCGCACCGTGGCGGGAATTGACCAGAACATTGGGAAGCTTTTGAAGCATCTCGACGATAACGGACTGGCTGAGAACACCATCGTGATCTACACGTCCGACCAGGGCTATTTCCTCGGCGAGCACAACCTGTTCGACAAGCGGTTAATGCTCGAAGAATCGCTGCGCATGCCGTTTGTGATCCGCTACCCCGCCGAAATCAAA
>JABGPF010000388.1 GCA_018645065.1 Phycisphaerales bacterium | reverse complement strand
CCAGCCAGTGGTCCGACTTCCGCATCGCAACCTGGGACCGCTACCAAAAGGCGTTCGCCAACGACCCAGCCGGCGCCTTGCCAATACTCGTAAACTCCGACGCCAACCGAGACTCAGAGCACCAATGGCTCTTGAAAAATTTCGACGTCATCGGATGCAAGTTTGGAATGTTCTCCCACGGATATCACATAAGCGACATGCAAACCCGGCTCGAACGATGGCGGCCGTTCGTCGCACGGGCCCGGGCGGCGGGCAAGTCGGTTTTCGTGCGCGGCGAGCAGGACCAGGAATGGAAAATTTGCGGGTGGAGCAAGCAGAATCCGGCGCAGGCGTTTTACTGGTCGGCGTTGTACGGGCTGCACTGCGGGCTGGACATCTGGAACATTCCGTCGGATGCATTCACCAAAGCCGACCTGAAACCCGCGATCAAGATCTTCACCCGCTACGCAGGCAAGCACGACCCGTCCGCCGCTAAATCCGCATTCTGCGCCCTGCGCGGAGGGCTGGACGTATCAGACAAAGTAGCCTACCCCGAAGCCAAATTCGGCAAGGCCCACAGACGCAACGCAGAACGATACCTCAAAATCGTAGCCGCCTTCGCCCACCGCGGAGCAATGCAGGGCGACCCGGACAAGGCCCTGGCAGGCGGGATGAAAAACCGCCAACGCGACAAGTATAATGACGCCGGCTGGGGGATCCTGCGGGGCAACTACTGGCGGTTCCTTGAGCAGATCGAACCCGACAAAACCAGCATCGCCCACTGGCACGCCGGACCGAAGGGGCACATCTTCTCCCGTTTCGCCCGCGGCTTCCAACGCGCCACAGGCCGCACCGCAATGAACTTCCGAGTCGACAAGCAGTTCTTCGCCGGATCGAAACGCCCCCGATCCGTCCGCGTCCGGATAGTCTACCTCGACAAGGGCGCCGGGGTCTGGTCGCTGATCTACAAGTCCCCCACCGGAGCGTCCGCCGCCCTAACCGTCAAAGGCGCCAACACGGGCAAGTGGATCGACAAGCAGGTCGACATCCCCAACGCCATATTCGCACGCTCCCTCCCCGGCGGAGCCGACCTGACCCTACGCCACCTATCCGGCGACGACACGATTTTCCACCTGATCGAGCTGACCGCAAGCCCCAACTAGCCCCCCCTGGCCGAACCGGTCCTGAACGCAGTTGTGCATAACGCGTTTATCACGCCAGACCGCACAATACCCTATAAATCACGACACTTCCGGCCCACAGCCTCACACGCCAAAGTGTCATTAAGTTATTAACCCACCACCACCCATCCGCCGGCCCCAAAACAAGCAACGCGAGATACACGTATACACCTACAGACACAGGAGATACCAGATTATATATCTCGTTATTTACCCGTGATATTCGCGGCCTGATTTGTCGTTTTTTTGCATAACTGCAACACACCATCCCATAACTCACCAATTACCAAACAGTTACAAAATGCAAAAGAAATGCAAAACATGACGCCCGTACCGGACAAATCTACCCCGTCCATCATCCAGAAGCTCTCACACCATAATCGCTTATCGCAGCGGCAGCGGCAGCCTGCATGATCGCCAACGCATTCTTCGAGCAGATCGAGCAAGCTATTGGCGGATTACTCCCACAAACGGTTAATCCAACGTTGACAACAGGTCAGAGATACGTTTACATAGATGATGATGGCTTCGGGTTGACGTTTCAGAGAATGCGGTAAGCGGAAAGGGAATAAGACATGGGCGCAGCGGCGGCACTTAGCTACACTTACGAGTACCCATTTGCATCCTCGGTAGGTCAATTCGATCACGGATTCGGCCTGCGATTGGCCACCTGCGGGGCAAATCACGAACATCCGCACTTTTTTGAAGGTCTGCTTCGCCACCCCCGCGTCGTTGGCGACATGCTGATCGCCTTGAGCGATATTGTGCAAACGCATTACTTCATGCCAAACCAGGGAATACTGCGTGATCCGGTGGTAACCAGTAATGAAGAGATGCTCCGCTTCGAGGGTTTCAGCGGTTGTTGCGGGGCGTACGCACGCGTCGATCTCGACGCAAAAGCGTTCGACAGCGAATTGCAAGGGCGCGGAACCACAAACGTAGACTTCAACACCCCAATGCGAGCAGCACTTATCCGCCTGCGTGATCGAAGCGATGCAAGACTCTCAGTCGGACAAGACGAAGTAGTTCTGGCCCAGGGCGATAATTCAGCGATCGAAAAGAAGGTCAAGCTGCCCATACGATGGATCAAGTCTTTCAGCGAAGTACAGGCGTATCAACCGTCAATGAACCTGAAGCTGGAAGTCAGCGCCACCGAGGCGCGTCGCTTCATACGCAGCCTTCCGAGGGGTAATGCTCCCAAACGCCCATGCTTCATATCGCAGATGGGCAAGAGCATGCGACTAAGCCAACGCGACAAACCGGGTTCAGTCCGCGTGCAGGGTGTAAATCGCCTGCTAGCCCTCGAACCGTTGATGGGCGCCGCACAGTCGATGCGAGTCTGGCACGACAACGACGCACACACCAGCGGATGGGAAATCGAAATGGAAGGCGGACGATTCTTCCTTATGATCAGCCCGGAATTGTATCGCGGCTTTTCCGGCGAGGGACAAATGCTCGAAAAACTGGCGACCGGAAAATGGGACAACGCCCTGGCGAGCGTGCAGGGACAATTAGCTTGGCAGTCGCAAATCGATGCAACCAGCCTGGCCGAAAAAACGGGCTTCGACTCATCACAGATCGAAGCGGCGCTGGCGGTATTGGGCTCGCGCGGGCTGGCGGGATACGATCTTACCAAGGGCAAATACTTCCACCGAATACTACCGTTTGAACTGGACAAGGTCGAGAAACTCCAACCGCGACTCAAAGGGGCCCGCAAACTCCTGAAAGACAAGAAAGTCGAGATACTGACCACGCTCGGCAACGACGAGTTTGACCTGTCCGCAGGCGGAACGGGCGTAACGCACCATGTCCGCCTCCGGGCAGACGGTGATAAATGCACGTGCCCATGGCACAGCAAACACCAAGGCCAACGCGGACCATGCAAACATATCCTCGCCAGCCGCATGCTCACAGAAAACCAAGGGGTCGATTCATGACGTTCGATGAACTTGAGCTATTAGTCGCCACAGCCGACCGGGCCGGACTCGTCAAAGCCGTTCGCGGCATGCCCGAATCAGAACGCAAGAAACTATCCAAGGCGACGGCCAAACTCCATCGAGACATGCAGAACTCGAAATGGGAACCTCCCAAGGCCGCAAAGAACAATGGGCTATTAACGAGATTAACGCTTGGGATCAGGGAACGGCAGCGTAGAATCCAAGATCAGTTCACCGTAGCTCGCCTGGCGACATTGGCGTTCTGTTCACTGTCGACCGTTCGCAATGTCCACGCGGGATACAACGGCAGCGAGGACATGAAAGCTATGATGGACATTCTCGCTGATCGCCGACCGGAGTGGATCAACGAATGGCTCAACGCAAAAATCGGCAGCGAGTGGAGCGAGATAAATTGGGATACGACTCGAGCGTTAGTAACGTCCGGACTGTGCGACAGGCCCACATCCGGGGGTTACATCGGACTAATGATCCGCGGCCTGCCGGATCCATCTTACGCCAAAGAAGGCAGGCGACACACACCTCTCAGCCGCAAGCTATTGAAAGCCCCAGACCTGCTGGATGACGAGGTATGGCGCCTGTTCGAGATCGAAACGTACGCCTTCTTTAATTTGCACTCGTACGAGAGGTCCCCCCACGCGGTAGAGGGCTTTGAAAATTGGGGCCAGGCGTTGTGCCGATTGGCCGACGAAGGGCATCTGGACAGGGGACGGCTGATGGATTCATCACTTTCGGGCCTGACAATGGGCTTCAGCAACAACATGCTGACAGGATACATCGCATTCCACGACAGGCTCAAACCCTCCATAGACGAACTGACCGAACGCCAGCAGACCTATATCGACCTGCTGCCCTGCTCGGCATCTCGCGTGGTGACCTTCGCCCTCAAAATGCTCAAGGCTCTCGACAAGGCCAAGCTGCTCGATGACGCCGCCTTCCTGGCCACTTCCCAGTGTCTGTTGAATATACCGACCAAGACTCAGCCCAAAACGGGCCTTATGCTCCTGAAACATATCGTAAAGCGTAATGCCGACATGGCTCCCCTCGCAGCTCGCGCAGCAGCAACTGGACTGACTCACCCATCGCCAGATATCCAGGAACGAGCCCTGGAACTGCTCGAACTTGCCGCAGTCGAAGACGATGAGAAACTGCACGCAATTATCGCCAACTGCCTTGAAGATCTCGCCGCAGTTCACAGACCTCGCGCCGAACAACTACTATCGAAACTCGGCGACATGTCACCGAGCGAACAGCTTGACGCGGTGACGCCGAAAACAGACCTGATGCGAACCGAACTCATCCAACGATGTGAAGCGT
>JABGPF010000387.1 GCA_018645065.1 Phycisphaerales bacterium | reverse complement strand
CAAAGTTTTCGCCGTTGCTGTTGCCGTAAATCCATGTAATCCAATAATCTTTATAATCCCCCTCTGGTTTTCTCGGACGCAATAAAGATTAAATGCGATTGCCTATCACTGTCCCACAACAAACCTTTATGCTGGCAAGGCGTTCTGGTAACATGTTTTGGCGTTGCTTTATTACCGTCCGCCCGGTAGTCTTCTGGCATTAAGGAGTACCACAAAAACTATGACTTACTTAATTGGCATTTTCGTCTACTTGTTTGTCCTTACCGGTATTTCGATATACAAATCCCGCCAGGTCAAGACCCAGTCTGACTTCGCACTGGCCGGAAGGTCCCTTTCGCCCTGGGTGATGGTCTGCACGATGCTGGCGGTCTGGATCGGAACCGGCTCGATTGTGGGCTCCGCGGGGCAGGCTTACCGAGACGGGATGGCGGCGTTGATTCTTCCGGCGGGCACATTTATCGGAATGATCCTGCTGGCGTTTATTGCTGGAAAAGCACGCAAATTTGAAGCGTTCACCGTTCCGGAAATAATTGGGACGCGATTCAATCGCACCGCACGACTACTGGCGGTGGTAGCGTTGATTCTGGCGTACATGGTGATTGTCAGTTACCAGTTCAACGCTGGCGGAATGGTGTTGGAGGTCATTGTCGGGAAGAAAGCCGATGTTGCAGTAAAAGTCGACGATACGCTGACCGCACATCAGCTCAAAAAGGGATACGTCGTCTTCACGCCCTCCGAAAAGTGGCGGGGTGTGACCACTGTCGGTCTTAGCGGCAAGGACGGCTCCGGTTGGTCCAGTGAGATAGAAACTTTTACGATTGAAGTCTGCCCCGCCGGGGAAGTCGCCGCCAAGGTCAAAGCCAAAGAAAAGGCGGAGAACCAAACTGTCATCAAGCCAGGCGGTATGGCGAAGGTAAAGTTAAGCGGCGCCGAATCGTATAAAATCGCGGTGCTGCCTGAGGGCGGTAAGCTAGTGTTGTCCGAACCAAAATTGACCGCGGGCAACGCGAGGATAATAGCGGCGGTTTTTGTTATCGCCTACACGATGCTGGCGGGATTAATGAGTTTGGCGTTCACCGATGTGGTTACGGGCATTATCATTACTGTTTCGATGCTCGTTGCGTTTCCGGTGCTGCTCTACCAGGCCGGAGGCTTCTCCGGGATGGAGACCGCATTTGCGGAAATGGGCGATCGGGCTAAACACATGCAGTTCTCGGGCGTCTATTCAAACACCCAACTTATCAATTATCTGCTACCGGTCTTCCTGTTGATCATGGGCGACGCCAACCAGTATCAGCGTATTTTCGCCAGTAAAAACGCAAAAGGAGCCCGGACCGCGGTTATCATGCTGATCTTCGTGGCACTAGCGATCGAGTTGCTGATAATCGCATGCGCATGGGTGTCGTCAAGCATGATCCCCGACCCGGAAAACGGCCGATACGTACTGATATATGCGGCTAGGCATTTCATGCCCATGGCGCTCGGCGTGGTGTTCATGGTTACTGTGGTGGGCATAATCATATCAACCGCCGATTCGTTCCTGCTGGTACCGGCGACAACTTTCATAAAGGACGTTTACCTGAATCACATCAATCCCAAAGCCAGTGAAAAGCGGATCGTTTTCCTCAGCCGCATGATGGTGCTTACGTTCGGGATTATCGCTTACGTAATATCGCTGGCGTTCGCCGAATCGACAACCGTTTTCGAGAAGGCCCTTTATGCCTATACGATTTACGGAGCCGCGATCACGCCATGTTTGGTGGCGGCGCTGTTCTGGAAGCGGGCGACTAGCTGGGGCGCTGTGTCTTCGATCGTGGCCGGAACGGTGGTAACGCTGGTGTGGGGAGAGATTGGCGCCATAAAAGAATCACTTCCGAAGTATCTCTCAGGATTGGATGCGGCGCTTCCGGCGATAACGGTGTCGGTGCTCGCCCTGGTGATCGTAAGCCTGCTGACTCCAAAACAAGAAATCGTCGCCGAGGATTAATCCATGTTTGATGCAACAGTGTACATCGAAAGAAGACAGACGCTCGCCCAGCAGATTAACTCAGGGCTGATTCTCTTCATGGGCAATAACGAAAGCCCGATGAACTACCCGGACAACACTTATCCGTTCCGCCAGGATAGTTCGTTTCTCTACTACTTCGGTTTGGACTGTCCTGGTCTCGCCGCCGTGATAGATGTGGATGAAGACAAGGTGTGCGTGTTCGGCGACGATCTAACGGTCGATGACATAGTATGGACCGGACCGCTTCCGACGGTGCAGGATAGAGCCCGGGAAGTCGGTGTTAACGAAACCGCGACGCTGGGTCAATTGCAGACGATATTGACCAACGCCGCCGCAGGAGGCAGAGCGGTCCGTTTCCTTCCTCAGTATCGGGCGGACAATGTTTTGGCGATTCAGCGGTTGCTGGGAATTTGCCCGTCGGAGATCGCTTCGAGAACTTCCCAAACGCTGACGCGAGCGGTGATCGCCCAGAGATCGTTCAAGAGCGACCAGGAGATCGAGCAGATAGAATGGGCGGTTAATTTGACTGGCGAGATGCACACCCTGGCGATGAAGACGGCTCGGGCGGGCATGTACGAGCGGGAGATCGCCGGCGCCATCGAGGGACTCGCTCTATCGCGGGGCGGACGGTTGACGTTTCCGACGATCTTTTCGATCCACGGGGAAACGCTGCACAATCACTATCACGGAAACAAGATGCACGCGGGCGATATCGTCGTCAACGATTCTGGAGCAGAATCGCCTCTGGGATACGCGGGCGACATCACCAGGACGATCCCCATAGGCGGAAAATTCTCGGCGCGACAGAAAGACATCTACGCTATTGTTCTCGAAGCCCAGGAGACGGCGATTCAGGCCTCGGCGCCGGGAGTTGAGTTCAGGGACGTGCACCGTTTGGCGTGCACAATTCTCGCGACCGGTTTGACGGAACTGGGGCTGATGAAGGGCACCCCCGCCGATGCCGTAGACGCCGGCGCGCATACTTTGTTCTTCCAATGCGGTCTGGGCCACATGATGGGGCTCGACGTTCATGACATGGAAGGCCTCGGTGAGCAATACGTCGGATACACCGATCAGATCGAGCGAAATCCCGCGTTCGGATGGAAGTCGCTGCGGCTTGCAAAGGCCCTCGAACCGGGCTTTGTGATAACCGTCGAGCCGGGGATTTACTTTATCGGCGAACTGATCGATCGATGGCGTGCGGACGGTAAATGTGCGGACTTCATTAATTACGACGCGGTCGAACAATATCGCGATTTTGGCGGGATTCGGCTTGAAGACGACATTCTGATCACCCCAGGTGGACATAGAGTTCTGGGTGCCCCGATTCCCAAAAGCATCAAAGAAGTCCAGGCGCTGTCATCCGGTTGAGGTGACTATCGTGCGTATTGATGAGCGTCGTGCAGCGGAGATGACGTCCTTTTTTATGGAATCGTTCTTGAACTTCAGCGTATAAACGTTCCCTTACCCCGACAGGAGCATTTTCAATGGTGAAGCGGAAATGGATATTCGGTTTAACATTATTTATCCTGACATCCCTGGCTCCAGCGGCCCAGGCCGCTGATGAGTACAATTTCTTCGCCGGGGCGAGATACCCCGGACCGGCCAGGGCGCCCGGTGTCGATATCTACAAAGTTGAGCAGACTGGCGGTCCGCACGCCAAAGGTTACCAGCGTCGTGTGGTGGACTGGTGGCCCCGCAAGGGCGTGGATATCATCGAAGTCAAATCCGCCATGCCGCTGCGAACCTGGACGCTTCGCGACAGGGAACTGAACCCCCAAGCCGTCGGCGAGCATCTGATGCTCGGAATAGAAACTCTCACCAGGCGCCTGTCCTGGAAGTGGAAGCAGGCTACTAAGTTCAAAGCCCATCTGATCGGGTTTCGGGGTCTGGGTAATCGTTACGGTAATCCGTTTGAACCTTACCGGTTCTACTGCCCGGCGGTGGTGCTTCGTATGGCCGATGGAACCAAACGCTGCTTTACCCGCGGAACGTTCGTGAAAGAAGACGAAAAGTTCATTCTCGATCTGTACCTCAAAGAGATCGCCCGACTCAGGGGTAAAGTTTCAAAGGCGAAGTACGCGATCAGACCAGGAATTGACGCTAGTTGGCCCGACAGCGCCAAACCCGGTCAGCCCGGAACAATGCGCGTCCAGAGCGAGCACTTTGTCTGGATGTCCGGTTCGCAACATGCGCCCAACGAGAGCTACAGCCCCTGGGTCAATCGCGACTATCCGGAAAAAGCCCGCCTCTACCGTGAAGGCTCGGTAACCTTTGCTGAAGACATGTGGGCCCACCACGCCTACGCCGGCGTGTTGATGCCCTATTGGGATCGCCCCCAACGGTATAAGCACAATATAACCGTGTGCGGTACGTACCGCGACGGGCACAAGTGGCTTGCCGGTTACGCTGGCGGAGGATACGGAGGGTGCGGAATC
>JABGPF010000386.1 GCA_018645065.1 Phycisphaerales bacterium | reverse complement strand
TCCCATCGCGTGTAGACAATTCTTCCGTCGTCCAGGACGGCGGGGTCCCATTCATTGGCCTCGCCGAAGGACAGGCGTCTGATCCCGCTTCCGTCTGCGTTCATTCGATACATCAGGAAGGCAGGCACGTAGCGCGAACCGTGACATCGCCCGTAGGACTGGTTGCGGCTTGAGATAAACGCTAACCCGCCGTCGGGCAGGTAGCACGGGTCCCAGTCTTCGATGACAACGGTCTTACGGCCGTCGACTCTGTCCATCGGATCTTTCAACGTTCCGGTCAGTTGGCGAACGGACGAACCGTCAATCTTTGCCTCGTATATCCAGTGGCGTTTCTGATTACGGTCTACCGAGGTGTCGCAAAAAGCGAACGCCACGCGGGACGCATCGTACGACAGGTCCGGGTGATGGTAGTAACCGGTCGGAAGGCTCTTGGTTATGTTCGTTTCGGTCGGCTTGTCGGTCCGCCAGTTTGCCAACAGGAACAAGCCCTTACCATTTCGCGTGTGCCTGCCGAGATATTGGTCGCACATGTGCCCGGGTCCGGGAGGCGGGTTCTTGCAGATCAGCAGTTTTTCAAATTGGAGGTCGGGATGCTGAAACAGTATCTCCCGTCGCAACGCGGAAACCTTCTCCAGCAGTTGCTCGAACTCCGCGGGTTTTGCCTGGGCGGCCTGGGCGACAAGAGTTTTCAGACGCTTCGCCGCTTCAGGTAGCGGTTTGCTCTTCTGGACATACGCCAGCGTAAGCCTTGCCAACTTGACCTTGCATTCCAGCCCGAACGTTCGCTTGAGGGCTCCCAGTTCAGCGATCAACTTGTCGGCCTGGGCGAAGTCGTCGACTCTCGCTTCCCTTATTGCCTTTTCCAACTGGCTGCTTTTTTCGGCAAGCTTGTCGAACTGCGGCAGGAGCGCCTTGGACCGGGGGATTCCGTCGGTTCCGGCGATCAGCGTTTTGAAGTCCTTGACCTGCCCGCCGAGGCGGATGTCGCTGAACTTCTTGATCATCGGCACGAGAACTGTGTGGTAGCGAATGTACTGATCGCGAATTTCCAGGAACGCGGCGCGGTCGATTTTGGACCGGTCGGGGAACCTCTCGTCGATCTGTTTCTGACGTGCAGCCGGCAGGTCCCAGTAGTAACGACGAGCAGCTTCGGAGTATCCCTCCCACAGACCGGCGCATATCTTGGCGCGATTTATCTCGCGGTCGCGATCGCGAACCTTGCGTAGCTTCGGATCGTTCCGGGTGATTTTCTCGAGCATCCCAGCCAATTTTGAGTACTGCTGCATACTCGTCGAAACCAGCTCCAGGCGTGATTGATTGTCGACCCACCCCATAGTCCACTGGTCGCAGACGGGCAGCTTCTCGATTACGAACTTCACCGTGCCGGTCGGTAAGTTGAAACGATATTCGGTCACATCAAGCCAGCGACGCATCCGCGTTGTATTCCTTACAACCACGCCGCTTTTCAAGTCTCGGTGGTCCAGGAGCGTTCGCTTGCCTTTTGCGTCGACCGCCCAGTATTTCCTGGCTCCGTTGTGATCGAAAAGACGAGCGATAAACCGGTCGATCCCGCCGACGTAAATCGCCGACGCCTTGCCCACCGCGAACTCATAGGTTCGCTCCCGGTTGGCTTTGGTGATCTCTCGCGTTGACCAGAGCCTCGGGAGGTTGAGGAAGTCAGGGAAAGTTTGGCCTGGTTTCTGTTCGAAGCCAGCTTTGGCCCAAGCCGCCTGCGTCAGCCGACTCAGTTCGATCTTCGAATCGACCAGCGTTTCTCCCATGTTCGCCCCAGGCCGATACCACGCAGGAACTGCGTTTTTGCCTTTGGCCAGCACCGGCCCGGCCGACAGAGCAACGACAAACAGACAGATCGCAGCCAAAACAGCTACTCGAATACGATTAGACAATACGCAGCGTTTCATTAGTTCACCTTTATGTAGTTCCATCATGCGATACAGCTTAACTTCTACTTGCCCTGAATCCTCAGACTGGGCCTCGACATGCCCAGAACAAGCACCATGGCGGCAGTCGGATGGAGGCGTGACGACATATAATAGCCCTTATCGCCTGAATTTCGCCCGGGCTGGGCGACAAACGATCCATCGTGCGTTCTGGACATATTAATGAACGCTTTGTTGTAGTCGAATATTTCACGAATTGCGGCCTGGTCTCCGGACAACTGTATCCCCAACAGGCCCCACAATACCGCAAGCACATTATCACCGTGCCCGTCGTTCAGGCGCGTTTTCGACCTGGCAAGGTGCTTAGTTACTCTTGCTACGTATTCTTCGGTCCCCTTATCGCCAGCCAGTTTGTGGGCGATAATCGACAACCCCTGCCTCCCGACAGGACTATAGGCGCCGCGAGCGTGACGGTACCCCATGTACCCACTCTTGTTGGTGTGTGTGCGAATGCACTCAAAGGCGCGATCCACATAACGCTGGTCCAGCCGGACCCCGCAATCCTCAGCCAACTCCCACGCCAACATCGCCATCAAGGTGGTTATCGCCATCGTCCCGTAACCGTCAATCTTGACAACATGCCCCAATCCGCCCTTCAAATAGTTCTTCCCCTCGGGCCTGCCGCTGTGGATCCGATCCTTGTACAGAACAGGGTCGACAACCTGACCTTCATACAGGCGCTTCACCAGCCCCTCAATGGGTTTCAGGACACTTTTGTCTTTGGTCTTCAGATAATATTCGCTGAGGAAAATGCATTGATAGGCTACCGGCCAGACCCAGGTCCTTTCGCCCGGCACATTCTTCCAGGAGGCGGCGATCGACCGGGCCTCCTTCATTTTCCCCTGCGACAGCAACGCCAGCGCCACCGTCCCCCTCTTGTGACACGGAGAACGGAATTCCTTGCTGCGGGTCAGGAGGTACTTCGTCGCAGCAGCAACGAGTTTGTCGGACTTCCGGCATTTGAGCGGGTAGGTTTTGCTGAACCGCCCGATCGCAGCCAGGCGCACTTTGACGTTGATCTTCTTACCGCCGCGAATTACGGTGAGTTTCAAAACCCCGTCGCGACCTTCGCTGTCTTCAATCGCGTTACCGAAATCCATTATCGGCCCTTCATACCCGACTTTGTAACCCATCCCGTACTGTCTTCCGAAGATGTGCTTCGTCGTGAACAGCTTACCGTTGACGCCGATTATCTCGTCGTCAATATTGAGCCTCTTGTCCGCCGGTGACTTTGGGAAAACATACTTCACAACAAATGATGTCTCCTTCAAGATCGCCCTGGCGCCGGTCGGGCCAAGATTAACCAGGAAACCGGGAACCTCCTTGTCGGGGCCTTTGTTGATAGGTTTGGTCCATCGGCCCATGTTGTCAGGGTCGACAATGGCCTGCACTGATCCAACAAACAAGAGTGACGTCAAAATCCCCGCCAGCATCATCGAATATCTGTTTCGCATATATCAAGTCTCCCAATGTGTCTGGTCAGCGGGTGAGTGCAGGCGTCGCTGTTTTGATCAGCCTGGTTACTTCTTCTGCATCTTAAGCACGGCTTGGGCGAAGGCCCTGCCGATCTGCCCTAATATCTTGGCCGATCCGTAGTAGTGGTAACCGGCGTTGGAGGCTCCTCGCTTCCACATAGTCTCTTCGGCGGGACTAATAAGCTTGGCGCGATATTCCTTGAGATAGGCTTGCTGCTCCTGCTTGGTCATCTTGCGATCTTTGGGCGGAGTGTCCCAGTATTCCTTTCGCAACGCGTAGGCGATCGGGTAGCTCCTGGCCATATTCTTGGCAGGGAAGCCCCCCTTCCGCAGGTAGTAGCCCACCTTCATCTTTGCATGCTTGGCGGATATCTTCGCCAGAGGCTTATCCCAGTACGGAGCGGTCTGCACTGCAACCACATTGCCTTTGAACTCAGGCAGCCCGGCCGGAGCCGCCATCGCCTGCCTGAAATAGTCGGGCTTGTCCTTAACGCCATCGACGCCCATAACACCGATCACAAACGGCATCTTGGGGGCGCTGAACTCCTTGCGCACGTCGCGAATGAACTGCGCCATAAGCTTGGAGTAGAGATCGTAACCGCCCGGCTCTTTTCGATTGGGATACGTGCCGCTGTCGCACATGTCGTTCCAGCCCTGGAACCAGACGAAACCGGCGATCTCGTAGCCGGCTTTGGCGTCGTAGGAAGGCACAACCCGCTTGGGGTTAGCGAGCACTTTCTTTACATGTTCGGTCATCAGGCGGTAGTAATGGCCCGTCTTGGCGATTTTCTCAGCCTTGACCGTCTTAACATCCTTGCCCCGCTTCTTGAGGTTTTCCAACTGCGCCTCGCTGAACTTGTAGGCTCCGGCGCTCGGCGGGCGGAAGTCAGTGTGCAGGCTTTTTCCGCCCCAGGCGGTCTTGATGATCAGAACGGGTCCGTCATACGCCTTTGACGCGTAGATTCCGAACGTGAACTCCGGACCTATCTTTCCGCCGTCTTCGGCTGGGTTTTTGCGAGCACCGTACC
>JABGPF010000030.1 GCA_018645065.1 Phycisphaerales bacterium | reverse complement strand
CGGATCCGCTGCCGACTAGATCCAGGAAGCACCCGCCCAGGAACTCCCCGTCCCTTTCCGGCGGGGGCATCTTCTTCCGTCGTTCGTTGAGCCCCTCATACCAGAGATACTCGTACAACTCCCGATCGCTCAGATGATCGGTGTGGAAGATGAAGGTCCCTCCCTCGGCCAGGTGCTGGCAGAGCTTCAACAGTAGCTCAGGCAGCAGTTCGTCTTTGATCTCGTCGGGCGGGGGCAGGTACACGCCGTCAGCCTCGAGTTCCTCCCGGTCGCTGGTCCACTCAGCCTTCTCGAAGGCCACCACGTTCTCCCAGAACTGCTCGATCACCTCGGGCGGCGCGTCGGGATTCTCGAAAGATTCGATCTTGTCGCCGGTCAGTTCTTGGGCCTCTGCTTTCAACTCGTTCACACGAATGTCGTGATCGACTTTTTCCAGTTCGTCCGGGTTTTCGATAGTCATGGGTATCCCTTTCCTGTTCAGGCCAGCCTCTCAATTCCGGGAACATGTCTTCGTCCTTTAGACTACGTCACGTCGCGGCAAGCAGCCTTACTTAATTACCTGTTTTTTGTTTTTGCGAATTGTTCGTTACTCTTACCCTAGCAAGACATTAACAATACCGAGCCCAATCATGCAAGGCAATAACATCTTTCGTCCCTACCCTGAAAGGAGGTTAAAGGGTGACCGGTGGGTCGCCCTTTGCTATAAAAAAGTTCTCCACCTGGTTGGGTGGAGAACTTTTTTTGGTTCGGCGGGTTGTTCGTCTTGTTTTTTACTGGGAGAGGATGTACTCGGCCAGGTCTGCTTTTTGTTTGGGGGTTAGTTTTGTTGTCGTCCCGTGCAGGTCCTTGGCGTTGTATTTGGGTTTCAGGAGTTCTACGATCGTTACGGCGCGGCCGTCGTACAGGTACGGTGCGGTTCGCCATATTTCCACCAGGGTCGGCGTGTCGAACTCTTTCTTGGCTTCACTTTCCTTGCCGGTGCCCACGTCGTATTTTTCCAAATCGGTCAACAGTTTGCCGTTGTGGCACGCTGCGCAACCGGCGACTCCGTCAAACAGGATCTTGCCCCGCTTGGCTGAAGCTGTAAGTTCGCCGTTCACCAGGAACGGGCTGGGGATTGGCGTCATTGCCTTCAAGTATGCGTCAATGGCCTGGGCGTCTTCTTCCGGCCTGACTGCGAACTGAATAAACCTGATTCCCGCACGTACGCCTACTTCAGCGCTGGCGCGGATACCGGTGATCATGGCTGGGGGCGTCCTGTGGGCCAGCAGCAGCGACTTGGTGCTCTTGGGGTTGCCCATTCCATCGTTCATCAGGTCCCAGTTCAGCCCGTCAGTTCGTCCGTCGGGATGGCACGTGGCGCAACTCTGCCACATCTGGAAGCAAAGCTGGGCGTCATTAAAGAACATCTCGCCTTTACGCGCAGGCGTCATTGCGATTTTGGGGCCCAGTGCGATGGCTTTGGCGACGGGGCGTGAATCTGGCGAAATGTCCAGCACGCTCATGCTGTCGGTGAAATATTCGCAGACATAGGCCTTATTCCCGATGATCGTCATGCTTCGCGGTCCGTTGCCAGCGAGTTTCAGGCGGCGACGAATACCAACGAGGAACGAAAGGTCGTTCTGTACTTCCTTGTCCTTCTTTTCTGCGACAGCTTTGTCGAGCTTGGCCATCAGGGCCTTCATGTCAATCACGCTGATTTCGTGAGTGCCAGCGTGGGTTACGCAGAGCGTTTGGCTGTCGGCGGTCCATGCGATTGCCCAGGGATTGGCGGCGCCGTGATCGACGTCGTCCAGGAGGATCGTATTGATAAGTTTCTTCCCAGCGACATCAATGAGGCTGATCGCGTTAGTGTTCATCCACCCGCGTTCAAGCTGTGTTGTCGGCAGGTGGAAACGTGCGAGCATGTGCGTCACTGCCGCCATTTTCCCGTCAGGAGAAACCTCAACGCCTCGCAGCGCCATAGCGCCGTTGGGCAGGTTAATCTTGATCGGATCGTTCTTTCCGTCGACGTCTATAATCGTAACTTCAGCGGCAGCGTAGTCCTGGTCGGATGCGGTGGCCGGAAGGTGATTGGCGATAATCAGCGACTTACCGTCATTGGAAATATCAATAGCGGTAGGCTCGCGAGGCACGTGCTCTGTTTTAACTTCCTTGCCCAACGCCAGGTCAACCACGCTTATCGAACCGATCGACACGCCAGTGCCCTGGCGCCCGAAACGATTGCCAATGTAAACTTTCTTCCCGTCGGGGCTGACAACCGGCGACATGGGCGTATGCCCTACGCGGGTGGTGGCGGTGATCTTTCCGGTCTTGATGTCGACCGTGCGGAGGTTACCGTCAGTCTCTGCGGCGGTTACGTACAGCTTTGTCTCGTCCTGCGAGAGAGCAAGGCCTGTCAGGGGCAGGCCGAGATCAATGCTCTTGGTGACCTTCTCCGAGGCGACGTCGAACACATCGATCCGATTTGCTGTGGCCTGGACGATGTAAATTGTGGTTCCCGCCTTGTTGGGCGCCATCGCGACGGGCGATAAATACATCGGAGTCGTAGCCGGCGCCGCAGTAACCGCGGGGGCGTTCATGAACAGTTGCCCCGCCACGACAGCGAGTGTAACGATGGTCAGAGACAACAACACTTTGATTCGTCGGTTCATAGTTCGTTCCCTATTTCTCTTGTTACGATTTTCACAAATTTAAGCCGTTTGATTGTCCACTATTGCGACTATTCAACGCAAGACTTTTTTTCCCGTGTTTCCAGTCCGCATTTCCGATATACCCAAGGCTTTTAGTGCGATTTTCGCAGCTTTGGCCTTCGGACCTATCAATATATTAGTATAACGTTTTCTAAGCTCGGTTAATTGCATTTCTTGTTCATTACTGAACGAGCCTGCCCGCTGTGCATAGGAATCCATCCAAACGATTAGTCGGCGGCGGTCTTCGCGGGTGAGTGTAACCTTATAGTGCCCCCTGGGTGCGTCCAGCAGCTTCATAACAGCACTATTTGCAGCGATACAGGCGCCTTCAATGGAAGTGCCTCTGCGGTAATCAACGGGCACCTGCTGGCGGATAGAGGGGTTCCCGTATCCGCATAGCGAGGCGTAGGATCGAGCGGCGGTCAGGTCAAATTTTTTGCCCTTGGCGTCGTCGGATTTCGGGGAATGGCATTTAACGCACTTGTCGTCCAGCAGCGGTTGGACGAGCGTATCGAACCGCAACGGCCAGGATCCGCTCGGCGCCAGTGTGATTTTTGAGGGTGCTCGTTTGGCGGCAAGTAGTTGTCGCGAGATTGGGGTTTGGTTGCGGGGTTCGTGGCATCCGATACAACTTAGCGTTTGTCCGGGTTGAACGTGCGTTGTGCTTCGCATTGTTTGAACGGCCATTCCGCGGGCGTCGAGCGCCTGGAAGAAAACGATCACGCCCGATGGCACGCTGAAACTCGCCGATCCGTCAGCTTCTACGGGCGCCGAACCGAGTATGCACTTGCCCGGATCTTCGCGCGTGAGCCCGATGGATGGTGAGTTCATGGTCGGCTGGCATTTGGGGGGCACTGCGATAATTCGCACGGCTTTGATCTCACCGCGTTTGACGGTTTTCAGGCCGCGATAGATATCGGAGATCAGGAACGTTCCCTGCTGCGGTCCGTTGCGATTAATGTTCTCCGGGAAGATCGGCGGTCGTTTTCGCGTCGCGATTGGAATCGGGCAGGTCGTCGAGATAGTCGCATCGCGATGGATTAGCTCCATCGTGCCGAGTTTTGCATCGAACACATAAACACCGAACCCGTTGGGTACTCTGGTGCGTCCTTGATTGACGCTCGACTCAACACCCCACGAGGTTAGGTAGAGGCGTTCTGAAAGCGGCCAGGGGTGGGCGTATTGCGACGGCGCGGTGCGTTCTATTTCCGGGAAGGTCACCTCCGGGGTCAGTCGCGTGAGCGGTTTTGGTCCGTCGATATCCACGCTGGTGTCCAGCATCACCAGCGAGCCCATTGTCTGGGCGTGATGGGCCGAGGCGGTGAAGACCATCTTGTTAGACTCTGGGATCGCCCTGGCCTCGAAGATGCAGTGCGGGCTGCGGGTGTAATTCCCGTAAACGATGCGGGCGTTGGATCCGTCGGGATTGATCGACCAGAGGCTCATGTAGGCGTTGTTGTGGCGATCGACGTAGTCCCATCTGGCGTGGAGAATTGTCCCGTCGTCGTTGATACTGGGTGTCCATTCGAACTCCTCGAACGGCGAGATTGCGCGCAGGCCCGATCCGTCGGGGTTCATCGTATGGAGCGTGTAGACCGCGACCGGGCGAGACGCTCCGCCGCCGCATCGTACATACACATTCGGGCGGTCCGGAGCGGAGAGCGACCTTTTGGTGCTCTCGTCGCAAACCTGCAGGTCTTGGCCTCTACGGGTCGAGAGGAACACGATTCGCCCGTCGGGCAGGTATCGCGCGTCAAAGCTGTCATACTTACCGGTCGTTAGCTTACGCACACCGGACCCGTCGATATTCATCTCGAAAACGTGATAGAACGCGTCGGCGGCGATTCGCGACTTGTCGACTTTGTTCCGCTCGCCCCGGAGCTTGGGGTAGTATCTGCACCATGCGAAGAGAACCCGCTTGGCGTCGTGCGACAGCATCGGGCGGAGGAAGCTTCCGGCATGTTTGAACGATTTGGTGACGCACCGCAGCTTGGGATTATCGCGGCGGATATCGTCTATAATATGGATGCCACCGCCCGGGCGCGACCACCAACCGTAATACTGGTCCGACATGTGCGAAAACGTTCCCGGCACGCGTTTGGCCACCAGCATCGAACCGAACCCCAGCAGCGGGTCAGCCAGCGTGAGCTCACGTAAAATCCAGCGTGCGGCGAAGTAGGTTTTCTGATCGATTTTGTCCGGCGCAAGGGCTCCGACACGCGAGGCGAGTTTTTCCAACCGCCCCGCCGCATCCGATACGTCAACGCCGCAGCTACGAAGTTCGACAACGCGGGATTGAGCCTTCCTGATGATGTCCTTCACACGCCCGGGCCAGCCTGCGGGGATCGGAGCTTTGGCTTTTTTGGACGCAGCCCGAGACGCCGGGTTCGAAGGCCCGGCTTGTGACCATTGCGAAACGCTGCTCTGATCGGCAGGTTTCCCCAACGCGAGATTCACTTTACCGTTAGGCGAGAATATTTCAACTTCGTCCAGATGGAAGTATGACTTTCCTGTCAACTGCAACCGCACGTAGCGAGCGGTCTGGCCGGTGAGTTTCACTAGCAGCGGTTTCTTGTCGGGCAGACCGCCGAATGTTTTCCCATTGTGCGTGTAAACCTTCCGCCAGTTTTTCCCGTCGTCCGAAAGCAGCACCATCATGCGATTTGTGCGAGCGGCCATCCCGGGCGAGTCGCATCTGTTCCATGCCGCCAGCTTGCCCAGCGTTTGAGATTTGCCCAGGTCCACGCGCCACCATGGATTCTGTTCGCTGGCGGTATGGAATCCCCAGAGCCCGGTCTTCACGCCGTCGACGGCGCCTGCAGCATCGGCGGTTTTCGTTATCGCTGCTCGCTTGGGCGCAGCACGCGCGGGCTTGACGGGCCTCTTGGCGCCTACCTTATATTGCTCCTGCAGAAGCCAATCGTCCTGAATCTGCTTTCGCCATGACGCATCATCCGCCCGAGCGCCAAGAGGCGCCAGTGAGATCGCCACCGCCAGAATTGCAATATAAGCTGTACGTATCATCACAAACTCCCAAAAAGGAATTCCCTACAGACCGCAGGCGCCCGACCCGCGATCCGCCGTTCTGCTTAACGTGCCAATATAGTTAATCTTTCAATTACTGCGGCGTAATTAGCGCCAAGCCAAGGGCTTTTCAAAAAAGCTCGGAAAACCATTTTAAAGAAAAGCGATGAACATGGCGTAATGGGACGATATCATATAGTAGTATTTTAGCAACCTTTTTTGGAGATTATCCGACAATGAAGATCGCACGAATCGAGCACGGCGAAAGACTCGACCACGCCGCAACCGCCAGCGGCGGATTCCACATCATAGAAGGTGATATTTTCGGTAAGTTCCGGGTTACCGACGAATTTATACCCGAAGACACCGCCGCCGTTCTCGCCCCAATCGATCCGCCCCAGATAGTAGCCATCGGGCGCAACTACGCCGAACATGCCGCAGAAACCGGTTCGGAAGTGCCCGACGCCCCGCTGGTGTTCATCAAAACACTGAACGCACTTGCCGACCCGGGCGAACCGATCCTGCTGCCCAAGATGGCGCCCGGCGAGGTCGACTACGAAGCCGAACTGGCGGTCGTGATCGGCAAGGAGGCTAAACAGGTCTCCCCGCAAGACGTCGACGATTACATTCTCGGATACACATGCGCCAATGACGTGTCGGCCCGCGACTGCCAATTGCGTAAGGACAAGCAATGGGCGCGAGGCAAGTGTTTCGACACGTTCGCCCCGCTGGGACCGTGGATTCAAACGCAACTGGACCCCGACAACGCCACGATCTCCCTGGAGCTCAACGGCGAGGTCATGCAGGACTCGAACACATCTAACATGATATTCGGACCGCGATATTTGGTAAGTTACGTCTCTCGCTGCATGACGCTTTACCCCGGCAGCGTGATCTTAACCGGAACGCCTCCGGGCGTAGGCGAAGGACGCAGCCCCAAAATCTTCCTCCGCAAAGGCGATACGGTCACGGTGTCGATAGGCGGAATCGGAAAGCTGACCAACCCGGTGGAACTCGAAAAATAGCGGGGTGACGAGTATCGAAGAGTTGGTCTTTATTTGATCTGTTCGCGGATTTCCCTGGCTGCGGTTTTCGGATCGGGTGCGTTGCATATTGCTCCGCAGATCGCCAGGCAGCTCACGCCCGCGTCCACCACCTGCGCGGCGTTCGAGGCGTTGATGCCCCCTATCGCGACCAATGGTAACGTGTTTACTATAGGATCGGCGGAGGCTTGTTTTAAGAGTTCCAGGCCGGCGATTGGTCCGGCGTCTTTGGTGTCGGTTTCGAATACCGGGCCGAGTGCTATGTAGTCGGCTCCTTCCTGGACGGCGGTTTGGGCTTGGGCGATATTGTGCGTGCTCCTTCCGACAATCGCGCCGGGGCGCAGGAGGCGCCTGGCCTCGGCGATTGGCAGGTCGTGCTGGCCGAGATGCACGCCGTCGGCTCCGACGATTGCTGCGATGTCGGGCCGATCATTAATGATAAGGCGTTTGCCCATCTCATCGGTAAGTTCGCGCAGTTCAGCGGCTAGCGCCAAGGTCACCGCGTCGCAGGTGTCGCTCGGTTTCTCGCGAAGTTGGACCACCTCCACTCCGCCGGCGATTGCAGCCCGCACCGTTTGCAGAACGCTTGCATGCTGTGAAGCCACTATCTTGCTGGAGACCAGCAGGTATAGTCCGACGTCGGCCATTGCTCTTCCGCCCCAGAGCCGTCCCAGCAGGCGTTGTTCGAGCGTGTAGGAATCGTATCGAATGCGCTCGAAGCGTTGTGTGTGTTCGGGGGACACGAATTTGCTGTATTCTTCGAGGGTCCGCAGTGCTTCGGTCAGGCGTTTGCAGGCCGCGGTGACTACATCGGTGATATCATCGCGAGCCAGTTCGCTCGGGCTGGACAGTTCTGTACCGACATCTCCGGGCGCGTCGCGTGAGACCACCATTTCCTTGATCGGCATGGTGTCGAAGATTTCCCTGAGGTCTGAGCGGGAGTTTTTCGCCATCGCAGTAACCGCCGGATCATTCAACACAAACCGCCCGCAATCTTCAGCCACCCGAAGAGCCTCTCTGGCCCGATTGAAATTAGCGTCCAGGATTCGATAAATCTCTTTCATTTCCCTAACTCCATCTGCGGCCAGTGATCAGTGTTCAGTAACGACAGTAATCAGCAACGACAACGGCGTCCCGACTGCGTCGGGATGAAGGCCGATCCCGATGTACTTCGGGATCGACCGCTAAACAGGCGACGGCGAACGGCAAAACCATCGCGTGGCGACATGTCGCTAGTCGTTGCCGTTCAATCCCAAATCTAAAATCCCAAATCCCAAATCAAGAATTAATAACTGCTGTTCAATACGGGATGGGCGGCGCATAGTTCTTTTGTCGCTTGGCGTACTTCGGCGATTTTCTTTTCGTCGCCTTCGGATGTCAGGATTTCGTCGAACCATCCGGCGATGAGTTTCATGTGTTCGGTGCCCAGCCCTCGGCTTGTGATAGCCGGTGTCCCAAGCCTTACGCCTGATCCGTGGAAAGGTGATCTTGGATCGAACGGGATGGCGTTTTTGTTGGTCACCAGGTGGGCGTCCGACAGCCAGATTGCCGCCTGGTGCCCGGTGAGTTCGGGCATGCGGCTTCTCAGATCGACAAGCATAAGATGGTTGTCCGTTCCACCAGTTACGAGTCGCCATCCGCGCGCCATCAGTTCTTCGCCCAGTACTTTTGCGTTATCGAGAATGGCTTGTGCGTATGCCTTGAACGCCGGGTGCATCGCTTCTGCGAACGAGACTGCTTTTGCGGCGATAACGTGCATTAGCGGTCCGCCCTGGATACCGGGGAACACGGCCGAGTCGACCTGCTTTGCCCATTTTTCCTTGGACAGGATGATCCCGCCTCGCGGTCCGCGTAGTGTTTTGTGGTTCGTGGTTGTCACGAAATCGCTGTGCGGTACGGGGTCTGGGTGCAGTCCGGCGACAACGAGCCCGGCTATGTGGGCGATATCGCTGAGCATCAGGCATCCGACTTCCTTTGCGATACTTCCGAACGCTTCAAAGTCGACAAGTCTCGGGTACGCCGACGCTCCGCAAACCAGAATATCAGGACGTTCTTTCAGGGCCTGCTCGCGTACCTGATCCATGTCCAGCATTTCGGTGTCTTCGCGGACACAATAGTGAACCGCTTGGTAGTGCGTGCCGGAAAGGTTGTTGCTTCGCCCGTGTGACAGGTGCCCTCCGTGTGCGAGGTCCATACCCATGATCTTTTGGCCCGGTTTGAGAGCGGCCATGTAAACTGCAATATTTGCGCTGGTGCCTGAGTGGGGTTGAACGTTTGCGTGTTCGGCGCCGAATAGTTTCTTTGCCCGATCGATCGCGATCTGTTCGATGCTGTCTGCATTATCGCATCCGCGGTACCATCGTTTTTTGGGATATCCCTCTGCATACTTGTCGGTGAGCACGGTGCCCAACGCTTCGAGCACCGAACCGGACACATGGTTCTCAGACGCTATCAGTTCGAGCGTCTCGCCCTGTCGTACGCGTTCGGCGTCGATAACAGTGGCGATTTCCGGATCGGTTTCTTTCAGTAAGCTATTGTCGTTGTTCATGTCCCTGCTCGATCGAATATAATGTCTTAACAAGTTTCCCGCCCGGCGACATACCGGACAATAAGCACCCAACTTTACCGCCCAATTCGATATAACGCAAGAGACAGAGGCATTTTCACACCTCTGCCTCCTGCTAATTGTTCACCTGCGTATTGTGCGTTAAAGCCTGACGCGTTAGTTCATCGGCGTGTCCACCGCTACTGCGTCAAGTTCCATTTCGAACAGCAGATCGTGTCTGCAGACGTGGTTTTCGGTGATCACAAACGGGATCATTTCCACGTCGTTTTCGGCGCAATACTGGTTCAAGGCGCCAAGTGAGTCGGCGTCTTTCAGGTACGCCATGGCCTTGCAGACATTGCCCCAGTCCATTTTTCGCGATTCGAGGATAGCCTCGACCACTTCAAATGTAAGCTTAATCTGGGCCGGCACATCGTCGAGATAAACCGTTTCACCGCCCGGTGCTATGCTCGCTGTGCCCGAAATCGACAGGCGGCGGTAATCGGGCGTACCGAATTCAACGCCTCTGCTGAACGAACTTCCGTACGCCGGCGCCGGACACTGCAGCGGTGAATCTACAGCTTGAACGGCAAATTCGGTGCTCTTTGGCGCCACGCCCAGTGCGCTGGCCATCATTGCCGCGCCGTATGGGTTCGCTCCGCTGATGCCTGTGCTTGCGGGCACAAGCCTGTCAAAAACGCCGCGTTCCTTGAAGAACGCCGTGCGGACCACGTTGAAAGGATCGTACCAGTCCAGGAGTTCGTCGAGATAAATCCACGTGCGTATCACGTTGGAGAAGTCCATTCCGGCCTGGTCCAGCACGGTTTCCATCAGGTCGAACGTTCGTTTTGTCTGATCGTCGCGTGACTCTGACACGTCGGTCGCTCGCATATCGCCGAGATGGCAGTATCTGGCGTCGGCGTCTTCAAGTACGCTTGCGACGACTCGCCCGTTGTTTTCTATTCGTTCGACATCGGCTCCGATAATCGCGTGGAACTGTGTTCCGGCAAGGTGTGAGCCTTTTGTGTGTCCGCTATCGATCCAGGTCACCGGCCAGGGGCGTTGACCCAGTGCGTTGATCCCGGCGTTATCGGCGCCCATTTGCGCAAAAACGTGCTGTGACACAACAGTTGCGCCATTGTCTTCGATAGTTTTAATCGCATCGGCGAATATCCCGTATGGGTTCCCGTTCTGCGAAGTTGCGGTTACAAACAGTTCAGTAATTCCCGGTCGGACAAGGGTGTGAATATCCATCATTGATTCGGCGCCCTGGGTTGATTCTGTCGTGTAGGATGCAAGCTGATCCATGCTTCTTCTTCCTTGATAATAACTAATGATGATAAAAAACGACGGACTTTTTAACCGTGAACACCTCGTGCGGGGTAGTCGGTCAAAACCAGAAAATGCTGAACAACGCGCATGCGAAGATCAGCGGACCCGCGGCATCAAGCCAGGATCACGACACTTCGAAGAGCGGTTTTTGAGGCGCTGTCGCCCAGATCAGGCGGAGGAGGGAGAGAGACGAAATCACCGCACGGAGTACAAAGCAATTCCGAGAAGGCCAGTTCAAAAACGGGCGTGGGAGTTTCCGCCGGTTCGGTGATATAGACCACGTCGGGCGGCAGGATTTCGGGATAATCCAGATCGTGCCCGGGCAGGTCCATATCCGCACACGGGCAACATTGGGCGATTTTGCGAACAACATCGTGGTCTGCGGGCAGCCCGAGTTCCTCGGCAATTTGGTCCAGAGTGTGACTACAGATCCCCGTCCGGGAGTCTTCAAGCGCGATATGCCCGTCGCGACCGATGCAAAGCACCAGCGAATCGGTTTCGCCCAGCCCAATGAGGACCAGCGAAACAAGCAGCAAATAACTTGTCGCTTTGGTGATTCTTTTCATCGCGATTAGTATCGTTCAATAGTTTCGAAGATCCGCATGGGTTACAGTTCGCCTGAACTACCGCGTGCCTCCACCCGGCGCGTTCACCGGATTAACGGAAAATTATGGGGAATATTGCTCATCATGTCAACCTTGTCACAACTCGCATTATGCAGGCGCCGACAAGTCCCGCTTGCGCCAGATGGTTATATCTTGAATGTGTGCGGTGTTAAATGTTATCTTTACATCGCACCATCGACTTGTCGAACCATAACCCATCGCAATACAGGACAATAACATCCTATGAACAGCAAATACCGAGCCCTGCCGCTTATCCTTATTGTTACTGCACTGCTGGGGAGCATCGCTTATGCGGCGCCCAAGACGCCTAAACCGCTGGCTGTCAGCAAGATCAAACGCGGCGGTCAGAAACCGCAACAATTATCGGCCTCGGTCGCCGGACTCGATTCGATAACCCTCACCGCGGTGGGATACTCCTGGGGGCAGGCGACCTGGGGGACACCCGTTTTGATCGACGCCAAGGGCGCTAAGACACGTCTGGTCGATCTGAAACCAGTATCTGTGCGTGTCGGATGGGGAACGTTCTCGGTCAATCACGGCCCCAACGGCAAGCCGCTGGTAATCGGCGGGACCAAAATCCCGCACGGTTTGTTCGCACACGCCAACAGTGCGGTGGTTTACAAACTTAGCGGTAAGTATGTTCGCTTTGAGTCGCAGGTGGGAGTTAATCAATCGGCGGGCGACAAGGGAAGCGTGCTGTTCCGAGTGTTCGATACGAAAGTGTTCAGGGGTTCGCGGCTGGAAAAATCGATAAATAGTTCGCCCAGGCCAGCCGCCCGTCGCGGCAGGAAACCCGCTCAGATCGAGGGGCAATTCTCCAAAACGGCGCTGGCGTCGCTGGAGAAGGGGCTGACCAGCCTGATCGCCGCCAAGACCGGTGACTCCGCGGCAGCGAAAAAAGCCCTGAGTGAACTTCAAGCGTGCATTAAGTCATTCAACGACATTCGCGCATCGCTTAACGACAAGGACCCCGCCGCCCTGAAACGCGTTCAAGCTTTATGGGCGATGGTGCGGGAAGTTCGCATCGCCGAACTCGACGCCCCGCTGCTTTTGGTAAAACAGCATCCTTATTACGCGCCGCACATTTACGACGATTATCTGCCCTACCGACCCGGCGGAGGGATATACGTTATCGAAAACCCAACCGCCCCGATCGACAAGCAGACCGTGCGCGCGATCATCGATCCCGGTACGCCAGAGACGCTCGGGGCAGGAGTCTACCGCGACCCGGACCTGTCATTCGACGCAAAGGAAGTCGTCTTTGCGTTTAAGGGCCCAGACGGCAACACGAGCATTTACATAATCGGCGTTAACGGGAAAGGTCTGCGGCGATTGACTAACCCTGCAACCGACTGCCGAAATAGAAAACCCTCCCAAGGGCTCGTCGGAAAAGGGCAACACGACATAACCCCATGCTACCTGCCCAACGGGCGAATCGCATTCACCTCGACCCGCACCGGCGCACACGTGATGTGCTTCAGCAGTTATATCGACCTGCTGCACACCATGAATCCCGATGGTAGCGATATTCGGTGCATCTCGGTGAACAACCAGAACGAGTTCGATCCTTCAGTCCTGCCCGACGGGCGAATCATCTACGGGCGGTGGGAGTATATCGACAAGTCCGCCCTATACATGCAGAGCTTGTGGACGGTAAACCCCGACGGAAGCAACGAAACTGCGTTCTTCGCAAACAATCTGGCCAAACCCACAGCAGTGCTCGACGCGCGAGCAGTGCCCGGAACCAGCCTGATCGTCGCATCGCTCACACCCCACAACGGCCAGGCCGTCGGGGCGATCGCAATGATCGACCCAAAAGTCGGAAAAAACAGCCTCGACGCAATTACCAACTTCACGCCAGAATACAACAAGGAAATGGGACAGGGCCTCCGCCAAGGCCCCTGCGACCCCTGGCCGCTGTCGAAAGACGTAGTACTCATCGCAAACAACGCACCATCGCACGGACCGCACGGGGTCATCGAGTTGATCGATCGATACGGTATACGCACGGTAGTCCACCGCGACCCGAACATTTCGTGCTACGCGCCAATGCTCGTAAAACCACGCCCCAAACCGCGAGACGTTATCTCGATGATCCAGCCGGGAAAGCCAGCAACATTCGTGGTCCACGACATCTACAAGGGCATGACGGGCGTCAAGCAAGGGCGCGTCAAGAAATTGCGAATACTCGAAACCACCGCCCGTATCAGCGGTATTCCGCGCGGCGGGCGATGGTGGAACCAGGCGTTCCTGGCAAGCTGGCAGGGCTCGTACGATATCAAATACTTCCTGGGCGTCGTGCCCGTCGAAGAAGACGGATCGGCGTACTTCGTCGCCCCGCCGGGCAAGGCGCTTTACTTCCAGGCACTCGACGCAGACGGGAAAATGCTCCAGTCGCAACGCACGTTCGTACAAGCCGTTCCGGGCGTAGCCCGCTCATGCACCGGTTGCCATATCAAGGAAGACAACGCAGCCCCGGCGGTGATGTCGTCACGACCTATTGCCGCCCGAAAAGCACCGGCCAAAATCAAACCCGAATCATGGGGCAACGGTTTTGTGGACTACCCCACAATGATCCAGCCGATACTCGACAGGCGATGCGTAACCTGCCACGGCGGAGCCAAAGGCGTCAAGGGCGGTATCGATCTGTCCGGCGGATGGACATACGCGTTCAATATAAGCTACGAAACCCTGCTCAAAAACACGCTCACCGGATTCCTGAACTGCCACAACGGAGCGGTGAAAGGCACGACAATACTTGACCCGCTGACACATGGATCGGGTGTGGCGCCTCTGGCCAAGCTGCTGCTAAGTGGGCACAAAAAACGCATCAAGGACATGCCCCGCAAAGAAATCGACCTGCTCCTGGCGTGGATGGACGGGAACTGCAACTACTACGGAACGTGGAACTATTCGGAAACCGCGGTCTGCAAATCGCTGGCGAGCACTAAAGCCCCCCTGCTGGCCCAAATGAAGGCTGCTGGATGCATGAAGTGTCATGCGTCGGAAATCGGAAACGACTGGGTGAACCTCAAAACGCCCGAGCGAAGCCGCATCCTGAGGGCGTCGCTGGCGAGGGGCGACAAATCGCTCGGCCTGGCGTCGTGTCGCGAACGCAAAGCAGTTAAGCCTTCCATGTCGTTCGTGAGGGGATCCCAACCGCCCGATGTCTTCCGCCCGAGAAAAACACCGGCGCCAAACCCGGAAGGCAAAGTAGTTACAACTTTCGCCGACACCAGCAACACACACTACCAGGCGATGCTGAAAATTATTACAGACGCCCGCACAGCCGCTTTAAAAACCCCGCGAGTAGATATGCCCGGCGCAGTGATCGTCGAAGGCAAATGTCGAGAACTCCCCCCACTGGCTCCGCCGGTAATGCTTAAAGGAACCGCAAAATGAAACTTGTTATTTTCGGATGCGTAGCTGTTTTCGCACTTGCCGCATCGGCAGACGCCGCCGACGGGCTCTTCTTTCGTGAAGACACGCGGGATATCCCGCCAGCCTTGCCGATCACTCAGAAGCATATTTCGAATCCCGACCTTATCCTCGGCCTGCACGGGCCAGGCAAAACCGGGATCAAGAAAAGCTACCACGAGAGCACCAAAAACGATCCGCACTATATATGGTCGGGACAGTGCAAGGGCAACTGGGCCGTATCGCTGGCCAAGAAAAACGCAACCGCCGACCTCAGCGGCGCCCAGGCCCAGATCCGCATGCGAACAAAGAATTACATGCGAACGGTCTATGTGATTTTGAAAACTCCAGGCGGATGGCTGGTCAGCAACCAGAGCACAGGGTCTTCACGGGAGTGGCAATCGATCATTCTGAGAACGAGCGACATGTCCTGGTCGAAGCTGGACATCGCCTCCGTCACGCGGGGAGATCGGGTGACAAAACCGGACCTGACGAAGGTCAGCGCGATCGGCTTTACCGATCTGAAACCGGGCGGAGGATCGAAGGCCTGCTCGCGAGTCGACTGGATCGAAGTCTGGACCGCGATGCCCAAGCAGGCGATGCACGCGGTTAAGGCGGCAGACGGGTACCAGTTCTACGATCGCGACCGACCGGTGCTATTCTACCACACCGGAACGAACAGCTTTAAGAACGGACACCACCGAGCCAATTACGTTCACCCGCTTACAGGACTCAGCGGTGAGACTCTGACCGAAGACTTCCCACAAGATCACCTGCACCATCGCGGGATATTCTGGGCATGGCACCAGGCCACAGTCGGCGGCAAGGCGGTGGGCGACCCGTGGGAATGCAAGAACATCGTATGGGAATCGATCAAGAGCGAAATCCTTGACGGTGCGGCGGTCAAGGCGACTGTTCACTTGAAGGCCGCCGGGTATAAAAGCGGCAAGGAGGCTTTCGTCCAGGAGACCGTGACCATTCGAGCCCACGGTATCAAAAACCAGGCCCGAGCGATCGATTTCACCATCGAGCTGAAATCTCTGGCCGACGCGGAAGTGAAATTGGGCGGCGCTGAAAACGACAAGGGATACGGTGGTTTTTCAACACGTATTGTCATGCCCAAGGACCTGGTGATGACAGGCCCCAAAGGCGTAGTAAAGCCGATACGCACGCCAGTGGCTGCGGGCGAGTGGCTGAATTTCACAGGCACGTTCGGCCGGAGCAAATCCTCGATCGCCGTCCTCGCCCACCCCAAGAACCCCGGATATCCGACCCCATGGATATTGAGGAGCAAAGGCAGCGCCCAAAACGCAGTCTGGCCGGGGAGGCACGCAGTAGCGATCCCGAAAGACAAACCAATCATCCTGCGATACCGCATTCTGCTCCACCAAAACGCCGACATCAGCAAACAACAGTTTAAATGAGCCGCGAACTGAACACCTTGCCCCTGCGACTGACGCTGATCTGGATTGCAATGACAATACCAGCGGTTGCCCTCTGCGGCGCCCGGCCCGACGCAAAAACAGTCGACGCCGAACACGCGCGGATCAAGGCCCGGTACGTTAAGTTTCTCATAGGCACGGACAAAACATTCTCAGGCAAGTTCGGCAAGCAGGTTTACGCATCCTACAGCCGTCGGATATCCGGGCTGATCAAACGGGCGCTGACGATGGACCTGACTAAAGGGGCCAATCAAACCTTCGACAAGTTCCCCGGCGATGACGGCTTTGACGCCGATGCGAAAATCGCGTCGACCATTCTGGAACGACACTTGCTCGCACTGGCCTACGGGTACAGCGTGCGCGGAATCGAAAGCCCCTACTACCGCAGCGAAAAGCTGCGACTGCGCTATCTGCAATTGCTGGAGTATCTGCACGCACGAGGCGTTCGCCGAGGGATGACTTTCCACAACAATCGTCACCGCATGAACATGAAAGGCGCGCCAAAACCGACCGGCGGCGCCGGAAATCTCGTGTCTATGGAACTGCGAATGGGCGCGTACTGCCAGTCGCTGCTCATCATGGAACCGCACGTAAGCAAAGAGCCGATTTTCCGCCACGCAGCCGCCCTGGTTCGCTTCCTCGAAATGCTGGGGAAAAGTTCCGGACATGTGCGATACTACGAACCCTACCGGACGCCGATAGCTTTGAGGCATTGGGTTCAGTCAGACGCGATACAGATATACAGCGACGTGACGCTCGTCTCAGCCATGCTCGAAACCGACACCGCCCGCCGGGCGAAATTGCTGGATGACGCCAAGCGGGTATTCTCTGATTCGCTGAAGGTTACAGACGGCTGGGCAGATACGATCAAGCCGGATTTTGTCGGGTATCACCATCGCGGAATTTACGGAAACGCCTACACGGGCGGATTCATTCCGCAGGCTGCGTTCGGGGTGTACGTTCTGGGCGACACCTCGTTTGCGGTGGACAAAACATCGGTCGAGAACCTCAAGAAGCTCATGCTCACCTACCGCCTGTACTGCCAGAAATACTCCATGCCCTTCGGTATTCGCGGGCGCATGCCCCACGCCTCGCACCAATTGAAATCCCAGGCGCTAAGCGGATTTGCGATCTACGCCTCAGGCCTCGGGCTCAACGACGCGTCGATGCGTCCGGTATTTGCGCGCCTGTGGGATTCAGGGCGTGTTGGGTTTGACTGCATCTTCGCCGGCGGACGCGGCAAGCTGTTCCGCGGGCTGGGCGTTTTGGATATGCTCGAAGAACTCAATACGGGCGACATAACGCCCGAGCCGGACCCAGAGGGCTTCTGGTTCAAGCCCTACGGAGGGTTGGCGATTCACAGGCGAGATAACTGGCTGGCTGCGGTCAAGGGGTCGAGCAAATACATATGGGACTACGAGACCGGTAAGAAAAACGAGAACCGCTACGGGCAATATCTCAGCGGAGGAATGCTGACGATATTCGCCTCCGGAAATCCCGTCAGCGATATCGCCAGCGGATACAATGTCAATCTCGGGTGGGACTGGTACCGCCTGCCGGGAGTCACCGCCGTCCATTTCCCAATCCGAGCGATGGACAAACCGCTCGATCATCGATGGTTCAGCGATGCAACTTTTCTGGGCGGAGCCAGCATCGACAATCGCAACGGGGTGTTCGGTATGATACTCGATCTCCCAAAGTTCGCCGACAAGACAAGCATTAACCTGAAGGCCAGGAAAAGCGTTTTCTTCGCCGATGATCTTATCGTCATGTTGGGAACGGGAATCTCCGGCGGCGACGGGAAGCATCCGGTGGAGACAACAATCTTCCAGTCGTGCCTGACCGGGCAAAACGCCAACGCCCCGCTGCTTAACGCCCAGACTCTGGGCGATGGCTCCCGGGCGGTCGATTCGGCGCCGTCGACCACTCTTGTCGGCCCGTTCGGAAACGGTTACTACCTGCCCGACGCGAAGGGGTTGAAGGTTTTCAACGGTGTCCAGCGTTCGTTCAAGCAGGACGGCAGATCTGAGTCCAAAGGCGACTATGCAATCGCCTGGATGGACCATGGGCTGGAACCCAAAAACGCATCCTACGAAGTCGCCATCGGCGTCGGTATGGGCCAACGCATCGAAACTGTGCGTAAGGAACCGCAAAAGTTCTATCGCGTGCAGCGGAAGGACAACCGCCTGCACCAGGTGCAATTCCCCGCGACCAAACAAACCGCCTACGTAATATTCGAACCGCACAAACTCGGCGATCAGATTATCGACTCGGTTAACGCACCCTGTCTGATAGTCGCCGCCCGCAAATCCGGACGCCTGACGCTGGGGGTGACAAACCCCGACCTGGCGATAGTCAAGCCGGACCAGCACGTAACCTTCCGATTCATAAATGAAAAGCAGAATCAATTCCTCGCCAGCACGCCCCAGCCGGTGACCGTTACGCTGAACGGACGATGGCGAATATCGCCAAACAGCGGTGCGAACGTTAAGGTTGTCAAATCCGAATCGAAGCGAACAACACTGCTTTTCAACTGCCGCAACGGAATGACCGAACGTGTCGAACTGATTAAATCCAACGGCTAAATGTTCGTAAAAAGTGAGTGTATCCCGACCGTACCGCCGGTACAATCAGGGGAACCTGAAACAATGGAGCCAACTATGAAATCCAACAAACTTGCAGGCAGACGCACATTTTTAAAGGGATCGACGATCGCTCTGGCGGCTTCGGGGCTGCCGACGATTATCCCATCGACAGTGATGGGCAAAGATGGAGCTACCGCAGCCAGCGACAGGATCGTTCTTGGCGCGATCGGCATTGGTCCGCGCGGGCGGCAGGTGCTGGGGCGAATGCTCAACGATAAGGGCGTTCAGTTCGTCGCTATCGCAGATGTGCAGAAGTCGCGACGCGAGTACGTCAAGGACATGGCTGACGGCAAGTACGGTAATAAAGACTGCGTGATGTACAGCGACATGTTTGAGCTGCTCGGGCGGAAGGATGTCGATTCGGTGCTCGTGGCTACGGGCGATCACTGGCATGCGCTGGCGTCGATATTGGCTGCCAAGGCGGGTAAGGACGTCTACAGCGAAAAACCGTGCGGGATAACGATGGGCGACTGTCAGGAACTGGCCGACACTATGAACCGCTACGGCCGCGTCTTCCAGGCCGGTACGCAGCGGCGATCGGTGGGCAACTTCCAGTTCGCAGTCCACCTGGCTCGCAGCGGAAAGTTGGGCAAGCTTCACACCGTGCATGCGTCGATCTACAAGCTGCGAAATAATCATACCTGGCTGCCCGCTCAGCCAGAACCGGACAAGGACATCTGCGATTGGGACCGCTGGTTGGGACCGGCGCCATGGCGGCCTTTCAATCAGCGATACGTTAACGGCGGATGGCGCGGTTACGCGGACTTCGATTCCGGCGCCACGCTGCTTGACTGGGGAGCCCACACCGTCGACCTCTGCCAGTGGGCCAACAACGCCGACAACACCACCCCGCTGTCGTACGAACCGGCCGAAGGCGGATCGATCATCGCCAAATACGCAAACGGCGTGAAGCTTGTTATGCGTCGGAGCGGCTGGCTTGGTCTTGGGTCATGCCCTGTGCGGTTCGAGGGCGACGAGGGCTGGGTTGAAACCGGCGACAGCGGAGCAATCAAGATGTATCCTGAATCGCTAATGGGCGAGCGGAAGCGTTATCTGGGCCGAGGAACGGACCCGGCGGGGCATACCAGCAACTTCTTCGACTGCGTAAGATCGCGAGCTTTGACCGCATGCAACGCAGACTCTATGCGTCACTCGCATCTTGCCTGCCACGCGGCCGCCATCGCCTGGATGCTCGGGCGAAAAGTCACCTTCGACCCCAAGACCGAAGCGTTCGTCGGCGACGAAGCAGCCAACCGCATGCGCACCCGCGCCAAACGCGCTCCGTGGAAAGCGTAACCCCAAACACCCCCGCCCGAAAGGCGACATCATGACAATCAAACGATACATAGGCGTAATCACAATACTGGCGGTTCTAACGCCAATATACGCACAAGACACGACCCTGCAAAACGTCAGCGAACAGACACTCATCGCTGTTCTGAAGTCAGACGCCCCGCTCTACGACAAGACCCAGGCCTGTCAGAAGCTGGCCATTTTCGGGAGCGAAAAGGCAATCCCCACCCTGGCCGGACTTCTGAGCGATAAGGCGCTGAGCGACTATGCACGAATCGCTCTGGAGCCGATGAAATACCCTGCGGTGGACGAAACGTTCCGCACCGCACTGGGCAAACTCAAAGGGCGACAGCTTGCCGGCGTGATCACGTCGATAGGCGCCCGTCGCGATGCAAAAGCTGTCCCCGCTTTACAGAAACTCGTCAGCGACAAGGGCCCCGATGTCGCCCGAGCCGCCCTGTACGCACTGGGACGCATCGCAAACGACAAGGCGACAGACGCCCTCCTCCAAACGCTCGCCAAAGGCCCCGCCGCACTGAAAACGCCCGCCGCCGACGCAGCACTATCAGCCGCCAAAATCATGCTCGACGCGAACAAGTCAGACTCAGCAGTAAGCCTCTACGACGCGGTCGCCAAAGCAGACCTGCCCACCCACGTGCGAACATCGGCGGTCTACGGCGCCATTCTGGCACGCGGAACAGCCAGCATTCCTGCACTGATCAAACAGCTAAAGAGCAATGACCCGGCGCTAATCGCAGTTGCACTTCGAGCTGCACGGGAACTGACCGGAGCGGAAGTATCGCTAAAGCTGGCTAACGAATTGAGCGACACGCCCCCCGCAGTCCAGGCGATGCTGATCAAGACACTTGTCGACCGCCGAGACCCCAGCGCCCGCAAGGCCATCGCCTCACTGGCCGACAGCAAAACCCCCGCCGTCCGTCTCGAATCGCTGAAAGCCTTGGGAACAATCGGCGACGCATCCAGCATACCGGTTCTCCTGAAAGCAGCGGGCGCCGAAGGCAAAGACTCGACAAGAGCACTGGCGTCACTGCGTTCGATCAAGGGCGACGGCGTGGACGCCGCGATACTCAAAGGCATGACCTCCGCACAAGGCGATTTGAAATCCAAACTGATATCAGTACTCTCCGACCGCAGCTACGCCCCCGCGGCCAAACCCATTCTCGCCCAAGCCGCCAGTGACGACAAAACAGTCGCCAGGGCTGCGTTCAAGGCGATCGGAGTGCTTGGCGCCCCAGGCGACATACCCGCGATAATCAAGATAATGCCCGCAGATTCAGCCCAGGCCGAAGCGTCGATCGTGGCGCTGGCGGCGAAACTGCCTGACGCGTCAAAACGGGCCGACCTGGTGCTCAGCGCTTTGGCGTCAGAAAAGCAACCGGAGCGACAAGCCGCACTCATTGGCATACTCGGGAAAATCGGTGGCGACAAGGCTCTGGCGGCAGTTGTCAAGTCAGAGAGCAAAGACCCAGCCGTCCGCGCACTTGCCTCTTGGCCCGACACCGCGGCAGCGGCGCCGCTGCTGAACATCGTCAAGAACACTAACAACAAAATCCATCGCATCCTGGCGTTGAGGGGGTACATCCGCCTGCTCGGACTCAACCCCAACACGCCTGTTGCAAAATACGCCGAAATGCTCGAACTGGCAAAGCAGACCGATACGAAAAAGCTCGTCCTCAGTGGTATCGCGAGCGTAGCTAACGTCGAGGCACTTAAACTTGTGATCCCCCTGCTCGACGACAAAACGATCCAGGGCGAAGCCGCTCTAGCCGCCGTCTCCATCGCCAAGACCACCATGGGCTCCAATCGCCAGGCGGTTCGCTCGGCGATGGAAAAAGTACTTACCGTATCGAAAGGCAAGCCCGCATCCCGAGAAGCACGCCGCATAATCAGGCAACTCGACGCGCTGGGCAACTGCATCGCAGCCTGGCGGGTTTCAGGTCCGTACATGAAAAATGGAGCGAACTACCAAGCCCTGTTCAACATCCCGTTCGCTCCTGAAACGCCCCAAGCCAAAGACGTTGTCTGGCGGACGCTGTCAGCGGGGACTGACCCCAAGCGTCCTCCGATTGTCGATCTAAAAAAAGCCATAGGCGGCGATCAGCGCGTCGCGTACGCACTTACCTGGATCCACAGCGAAAAGGCCACGCCCGCCAGACTCGACATGGGCAGCGACGACGGAATCAAAGCGTGGTTGAACGGGAAACTCGTTCACGCCAAAAACTCTCCACGCGCCGCGATACCGTATACCGACAAAGTCCGAATCAAATTGAAAGCCGGATGGAACCCGCTACTCCTGAAGATCACGCAGAACAACGTTCCCTGGGAGTTTTGCGCACGGATCACCACGTCCAGGGGCTCAGGGCAACCCGTTCCGGGCGTCCGTATGGATCACATGCATGAAGGCGACTGGACACTGCCCAAAACCGCAGCGACGGTCACGCCAAAGCCCGCTGCGCCGCCCAAGCACGCAAAGTACACACCGGTGGGCAAGCCCGTGCGAATCTTCGACGGTAAAACATTCGGCGGATGGGAAGGAAACCTGAAATCGTTCCGCATCGAAGATGGCGCGGTCGTCGGCGGGACGCTTAAAGCCAGGATCCCCCGCAACGAATTCCTCTGCACGAAGAAGCAGTACGAAAACTTCGAACTGCGATTGAAAGTCAAACTCGCCGGCGGTAAGGGCAACGCAGGGATACAGATCCGCACAAAACGGATCCCCAAACACCACGAGGTCATCGGATACCAAGCCGACATGGGCGGCGGCTACTGGGGCTGCCTCTACGACGAATCGCGACGCCGCAAGGTTCTCGCCCGCCCTGACGCCAAGGCTCTAGCGAAAGTCCTCAAACGCGACGACTGGAACGATTACGTCATCCGCTGCGAAGGACCGAGAATCCAACTGTTCATCAACGGATTCAAGACCGTGGACTACGTAGAAAAGGATGCAAAGATCGAAACCACGGGGATAATCGGATTGCAGATTCACGGCGGCGGACCGAGCGAATCGTGGTACAAGGACATCGAAATCGTAGAACTCAAACCCGCCAACGGTAAATAATCACTCCGGCAAGCGTATGGGCTCCGTTGCTGTTCATCGTTTAATGACTCACAAGCGGAACGACAACAATTCCGACTGCGTCGGAATGAGGCGGACGTACCGTCCTGCCGCTAACCGAGGGGCGTTGCTTTTGTTGCAGCATTGGCGATTGGAAGGGGCGTGGCGTTACTTTTGTCGCGCGTGATCCCATCACTCGGGTAGGCGGATCGGTGCTGGTTTCTTTCCGCCGAGTGGGATGTTCTCGCCTAGGTCTTTTCGCATCTTGGTTAGTTGCTCAGACAGTTGCTTCTTCTGCGTAGCGTACTTCGGGTCGTCGATCAGGTTCTTGAGTTGATATGGATCGTTTTCCAGATCGTACATTATCCAATCACCGAACTTGTGGAATGCGTACACCCATTTTTTCGTGCGAATACCTCGCCAGTCGCAACCAGGCCCCCCGCCGCGATGTACATTGAACAGGAACGCGGCGTCACGCTCGGTTTTACTCTCGCCGCAGAACGTGGCTGACAGGTCCATGCCTTGTACCTTTTTGGGAACCGTCGCCCCGGCCAGGCCGAGAAGCGTGGGCATGATGTCCACCGAAGTAACCAGCCAGTCACGCTTCTGGGCGGGCTTAACCTTACGCGGATACCGCAGAACAAACGGGATGTTAATCGACTCTTCCCAAGGGCGTTGCTTGAGCCTGTGGCCCTGGGAGCCCAACATATCTCCGTGGTCGGATGAGAAACACAACACGGTGTCTTCAGCGATTCCCGCAGCGTGCAGGGCGTTGGATATCCGCCCGATGCAATCGTCAAGGCTGGTGACCATCGCGTAATAGTTTTGTAGCGTTTTGGTATTACCGTCCGGTACGTTCGGACGATGGGTGAGTTTCTTATCGGCGTATTTTTTCAGGTATTGCGGCGGCGCCTTGTAGGGATTGTGCGGCGGCCCGAACGATACGAACAGGCAGAACGGGTTATCCTTCTGGCGTTTGATATAGTCGATCGCCAGGTCGGTCTGCGTCGCCGGCTCCCATCCATTTATGTTAACCGGCTTCCTGCCGTCCTTGAGCCAGTAATACGTTTTGAAGTGCCGGTGAGAACAGTTTCGCACCGCCCAGTAATCCCAGCCGTGGCGATTCTCAGCGGCGACCGGGTCGCGCCTGTTGGCATCGAGATGCCACTTGCCAATGTAACCGGTCTGGTATCCGCGTTTCTGGAGGACTTCAGCGATAGCGGTTTCGCTATTGGGCAGTTTGATATCGTTATGGATCACTCCGGTCGCATGGCCGTATCGCCCGGTCATGAGATGGGCGCGGAACGGTGTGCAGACCGGCTGACATGAAATGGCGTTAGTCACCAACACGCCGTCGGCTGCGAGTTTGTCGAGGTTCGGCGTGATTACCTGCTTATTGCCCATGCAGCCCATGGCGTGAGCCCGCATCTGGTCGGCGAAGACAAACACGATGTTCGGTTTGTCCTTACTCGCCCCAGCCGCTCGCAGTCCGTCGCCGATAGCAAACAGCGACGCCCCGGCCGCAGTCACCTTTAAAAACTCACGCCTCGATACATGACCCATAAATTCACTCGCCTTTTTTCTTGGCTGTTTTGGGCTCCAGCACCTGGAACTCCAAAATCGTCGGCACTCCTTTGGCTTTGGTGATATTCAGCCTCACATACCGCGCCGTTAGCGGCGGGAAGTGGGCCAGGAAGTTTTCACCGAGCGCAGAGCCCTTCAAAAACGGCCGCCACACATCGCCTCTTTTCACCTGGAACGCAAACTCTTCAACGCGGTCATCGGCCTCGCTGACAAACACGCCGCCGAAAGCTTTCTCTGCGCCCAAGTCCACCGTCAATGATTTCAACGGAAGTCGTTCACGCACAGCGGGTTTCGGATGCGAACCGGTTACGCAACCCAGAGTCATGAGCGTTATCGCCAACGCAAAAGTCGCCAGCAAGATTCGATTTTGCATCTGCGTGCCTGTTATTCCAGCGTCGGTTTTACGACCTCACCGCGACGCTGTGCCTCGCCGCCTTCCTTCTCATACACACCGTAGAACGGTGAGCACGCGTCCAGCCAGACAGTTATGCGACGCATCTCTTCGGGCGAAAGTTTCACCTTGTTATGCCCTTTGCTCAGCATTTGGTAGAGCTTGGACGCCCTGGCGCCAAACTCACCGGGCGTGGTGCGGTACCACTTCGGATCAGACCAGCTCTTACCACCGTAATTGTAGAAACCGTATTTCTGAGCCAGACTGATGTACGAGGTGTAATACAGGGTCTTCGGATTCATATAACTGCCGCGTTTGGTCTGCACGACCTCCGAACTCAGCGACGGCGGGCGAACTTTCAGTTCCTTGTTGTCCTTGTTCTTCTCGTGACATTCAACGCAGTGCTTATCGAGCACCGGTTGGATGAGTCGCGGGTAGCTCATCGGGTTGGTTCCGTCGGCTTCGGGCTTGAGGACTGACGGCGCCCGCTTCATCGCCATCGTCACTTTCTTCGAGGGCGAGGTCGCGACACCATATTTGGGCTCGTGGCAGCCCTGGCAGACGGTGCGCTCACCGGGCTGGAAGTGCGTGCCCGATCGCATCGAGGTAATCGCAAGCCCATTTTCGTCGAGCACCTGGAAGAACAGCTCCTTACCGACCGGAACTGTCAGGTGCGCCGATCCGTCGGCCTCGACAGGTACGGTTCCCAAAACCGCGCGGGTCAGGTTGATCGAATCCGTTGCCTGGGGCACCTGGTAGCCGGTTGAATGGGTGACTCTGGCAGACGCCACTGACAGCGGGAACACCTGGAAAACTCGCAACGATTTGATCTTCGAGCCCTTGGGCAGCGGTGTGCGGGTGTTGTAAACGTTCACCACGCCGATAGTGGCGGTCTTGCTGGGCTTTGCCGACAGACGGTCAGACATTTCCGGAATCACGGGCGGCTTGGTGCGAGGCGTCATCGGTATCGGGCTCTGGCAGGCGATCGCCGGGTCGCGATAGATCAGCTCCTTGTTACCAAACGTGTCGACGAGATAAATCCCGTAAGCCGTGCTGGCCGGACGTCCCGCGGTGGGCTCGTAGGCGCAAATATAATAGTTCTCATTCAAAGGCCATGGCTGACCGTAAACGTGCTTGCCGCCCTGTGTTTCGGGGAAGCCCACTTCGGGTGTCATTCGTTTGACCGGTCCCATCGAATCGTCGTCTTCGGCCCGTGGGTCAACAATCACCAGTGAGCCCACTGCGTGGCGGTGGTGCCCGGCGGCGATGGCGATGTATTTGTGCGATCCGGGAATCGCGCGAACGTCAACTTCCATGTCCGGACGCTCTCGCCGAACCGAATAGTTACCGTGAACCGCTCTCGGATCGCGGCCGTCGGGCGTGGTTGTCCAGGCCATGTGGGCCGTCACACCGTGACGATCTACGTAGTCCCATCGCGTCCAGACTATCATCCCGTCGTTATTAACGCTGGGCTGCCATTCGTTTGTCTCGTGGAATGAGAGGCATTTAATCTGGCTCCCGTCAGCGTTCATATCATAAAGAGTGTACGTCGGGCAGACTCGCCCGCAACGCAGGTAACCGCCCCGGCGTTCGGTGATGAACGCGATTCGACCAGACGGCATGAAGCAAGGATCGAAATCGTTCCACGTTCCGTCGGTAAGCATGCGAAGGTTCTTCCCGTCGGCGCCAACAGTAAACACGTGGTACGACCTGCCCTTTGTCCAGTGCCCTCTTTTCGGGTCGACGTGGAAATCGTGTGTCTGTTCGCCTGTCAGTTCGACGTAAGCAAAGGCGACAGTCTTACCGTCAAACGACAGATCGGGTGAAAGGAACGATCCGCCCTCGGTTTTGTCACCGCTTGCGCCTCCGTTACCGTTGTAGCGAACCTTCCAGGTCTTGTTGGGACCGCCAGAAAGTTTTGTGCCTTTCAAACGCCCGGTTTCAACTACCGATTTGTCAAGCAGGCTGCGGATTTTCGGCTTGGAGCCAAACGGATCGCTGAGAACATAAAGCCCGCCGCCTGGCGTCTGGGCCAGACCGTAATACTGATCGCACATGTGATTGTATCCGGGCATCTTTCGCTTCAGGACCAGCAGTTCGTTGAAGTCCAGCAGCGGATTGGAAAACGCGATCTTCCTGCGGAGTATGCAGACTTTGTCGAAAATAGCGCGCCGGGCTGCGGCGTCTTTCGGGTCGACCTTGTCGGCAGAAGCCTTCAGGCCGGCCAGTTTGGTTTTCATCGCGTCGAGTTTGGGCGCCTTGGGCAGTTTGGCGATATCGTTCAGCATCGCGGCGCTGCGGCGCAGGATCAGGTCCAGCGGATCGCGATCGGTATCGAGTATCAGTGCATCCTTGCGTAAAGTCTGCGCCTCGAAGCTTTTGATCTTCGCTCGCTGGCGGATGTCGTTGGCAAGGGCGGCGAAACGCCTGTCTGTCTCTCCGGTGGGATAAGCAGCGCCTGAGGGCGCCGGTCCGACCCATGCGTCAGTCGCAGCGGCGACCGGCCCGCAAACCAAAGTAACAACCATCAGTCCAAACGCTATTTTCGACATAGTGCGTGTGTTCATTTCACTTCTTACCTTTGTAATAGTCCACCCCACATAGTTAACAATAAGATAACATTTCGCCGCAGGCATTTCAATTCCATTACGCCAGCAAGCCTGCTATAGTCGCAGAAACGTAAGGAGAACAGCAATGCAACGACGCGATTTTCTAAAAGCACTGAGCCTGGCCGCAGCGGCGAGCGCCTTACCGCACACATCCTCAGCCGCCAAGGCCTCAAAACGTAAACTGAATGTCGTTCTCGTGCTCGTAGACGACATGGGCTGGACAGATGTGGGCTGCTTCGGAAGCACCTACTACCAGACCCCTAATATCGACCGCCTCTGTGCTGGCGGCATGAAATTCACCCAGGGATACGCCGCCTGCGCAGTATGCAGCCCCACGCGAGCGTCTGTCATGACCGGGCGATACCCCGCCCGCGTTGGCGTTACCGACTGGATCCACCATAACGACAAACGCGCCGTAGCGGCTGCGAAAACAGGCAAAAACCCCGGCGGATTCGACCCCCACCGCAACCGAAAGCTCCTGACGCCGACCTGCAAGTTCTGGCTCGAACACGACGAGATCACCATCCCCGAGATGCTCAAACCGCTAGGTTACGTTTCGTGTCATGTGGGCAAATGGCACCTCGGACCGCCCGGGTGGCATCCTGACCAACAAGGCTTCGATTACAATTTCGGCGGTTGCAAGATCGGCGCCCCGCCAAGCTTCTTCGACCCGTATTCGCGAGGCGGCAAGGGCGCCGGCATCGCAACGTTCCCCCCACGCAAGAAAGGCGAATACCTAACCGATCGCGAAGCCGAACACGCCGTCGGGTTCATCGACAAGCATCACAAGAACCCCTTCTTCCTCTACATGGCCCACTACGCCGTCCACTCGCCCATCCAGGCCAAGAAGGAAATAATCGCCAAATACAAGGCACGCAAAACCACCAACCAGAAGAACCCGGTTTACGCCGCGATGGTCGAAAGCGTTGACCAGGCCGTCGGTAAGATCATGGCCGCCCTGGAAAAACACAAGCTCACCGACGACACGATGTTCATCTTCACGTCCGACAACGGCGGCGCGGTGCATTTCCCCGCGACCAACAACGCCCCGCTGCGGAAAGGCAAGGGGTACGCCTACGAAGGCGGAATCCGCGAACCGTTCATCATCCGCTGGCCCGGTAACGCCAAACCCGGTTCAGTATGCGACACGCCCGTGTGCAGCATCGACCTCCTGCCGACTATCGCCGAAGCCGCCGGAGCCAAACTGCCCAAGAAGACTATCGACGGGCTGAGCCTCGCTCCGCTTCTCAAGCAAACCGGCGACCTGAAGCGAGAGGCGCTGTATTGGCACTTCCCGCACTACTGGTGGGGCACACGAATCAAACCCTACAGTATAATTCGCGACGGAGACTTGAAACTCATCCGACGCTATGAAAGCGGTAAGCGGGAGTTGTACAACCTGAAAGACGACCTTTCGGAGAAGAACGATTTGGCGGCGAAAATGCCTAAAAAAGTCTCAGAACTGGACGCCAAGCTAACCAAGTGGTTAAAATCCGTCGACGCGAAAATGACCAAGCCGAATCCGGAATACAAACCCAAACAAAAATAACGCTCAGGAGTTCCCATGACTCAGCACAACAGACGTAACTTCCTTAAGACCATCGCACTCGGCGCAGCGGCAGCCTCTCTGGGCGGATGCAAACAGGCGATCTCCACCAGCGGCGCGGGCGCTGCGGGCAAGAAGCCCAACATCATTTTAATAATGATCGACGACATGGGCTGGATGGACCTGCACTGTCAGGGCAATAAAAATCTCGACACGCCGCATATCGACAAACTCGCCAAAGACGGCATTCGCTTCACCGACGCATACTCCGCCGCACCGGTATGCTCGCCCACGCGAGCCTCGATAATGTCGGGACAGTCGCCCGCACGCCTGATGATAACCAACCATATCCCCGACCAGGCGAGGTTCACGCCGAAGGACGCCAAGCTCAAGTCGGCCAAGATGATAAACGTTCTTCCGCTTGAGAAAGTAACCATCGCCGAACGCCTCAAAGCCGCCGGTTACAAAACCGCCTTCATGGGCAAATGGCACCTGAGCGGGAAACGCAAAGGCAACGATCAAGGCCGCGGCGACGACCGCTACAACCCCGAGAACCAGGGCTTCGACATTAACATTGGCGGATGCTGCTACGGCGGACCGCCCACGTTCTGGGACCCGTACCGCATCTACAACATTAAACCTCGCAAGACGGGCGAATACCTGCCCGATCGACTCTGCGACGAAGCGATGGGCTTCATCACCAGCGCCAGCAAGACCAAAAAACCGTTCTTCCTGTCATTGTGGAACTACACGGTTCACTGGCCTATGGAGGCCCCGCCCAAGCTGGTCGAGAAGTACAAACCGCTGGTCGGACCGGGCATCAAAGACGCCCGATACGCCGCGATGCTCGAGGCGATGGACACCGCAATGGGAAGGCTTTTCGCAAAAGTCGACGAACTGGGCCTTCGCGACAATACGCTGATTATCTTCACGTCGGACAACGGCGCGTACGGCGGCGTTGGTGATAATCGACCGCTCCGCCTGGACAAAGGGCACCTGTACGAAGGCGGAATCCGCGTTCCGACCATCGCACGCTGGCCGGGAGTTATACCCGCAGGCAAAATCTGCAACACCCCGATTATCAGCACCGACTTCTATCCGACACTCCTTACCGCTGCGGGACTCAAACCCCAGAACGGGCAGATTATCGACGGCGAGGACATCACGCCCCTGCTGACCCAAACCGGACCGCTGAAACGAAAAGCGATCCATTTCCACTACCCGAATTACGCGTTCCATCAGGACAACCGGCTCGGCGGCGCGATTCGGAAGGGTAAGTACAAGCTGATCAAATTCTACCTCGACGATTCAGTGGAACTGTACGACCTGTCTGCGGATATCTCAGAGAAAACGGATATCTCAAAGCAGCAACCAAAAATCGCAGCCGCTATGAAAGCCGATCTCGAAGCCTGGCTCAAAGCAAATAACGCACAAATGCCGGAACCAATCGCCTGAAAACAGGCGAGTTGACGTGTTTTGCAAGAAATTCGGCGGGCGATTGGCCCGAGGGCGTTTTGTATCTTAATGTGCCTATGGAAGGCAGATACAATGAACGAACGAACTTTTTTCGAAGCCCTGGAAGAACGAATCCTGCTCAGCGGA
>JABGPF010000029.1 GCA_018645065.1 Phycisphaerales bacterium | reverse complement strand
TGTGCATTGCTCGACCACGGATGGCGTCGAACTGAAAACTGCACTCCCAAGCCGGCGCCGGATCCAAGTGATGAGCTATGGGCAATCCGCCTCATGCCCGCCAACTCGAACGACTACTTTATCGAATTTCTCAATGTCCCCGGAGAGGGACAGACCACGCCGAAACAGTGGATTCCCATGAAACTGCCCGACGGATGGTACGGGCTTCCGAGCTTCATGTTCATGGGCTTGACCTTGCATGACAAACGCACCTCAGCCGAGGGACTATATTACGCCTCGCCGGCCATGATGGCGTTGGCGAACCTCTTGTCGCATCGCAGGATCACGATCACCGAAAAGATACAATCAGGCGCCTTCAGGGGGTTAAGGCGATGCGCGAAAGATCTTGGCCGTGTTCTCACTCTCGCCTGGCTCGCCGAGGATTGCGTCACAACCCAATGGGGCGATCAATGGAACGACGCGATCCGAGCATGCTTTCCCGTAACATGGTTGGACCATACCCGTCGCGCCGGCGCCGGACTGCGCGAATTGCTTGAGGACGACGAACTGATGGAAGAGGCGGTGCATACAACGGAGATTGGCCTACTGAGCGGTAAGGACATAGACGTTACTGCATTGAGGGCTGTCGGACGGCGCCTACTGGCCGACGTGATCGAAGATTTCGAGAACCAAAAATAAGGGACAGCCACCTGTTAATCGGTGTTCTTGTTCGTGTTTGATGGGGATTGATGATACGATACGCAACAGGCCTCCTTGCTGTCATTGGTAAGGAAGGCCTCTTATTTTTCCGGCGCCATCACGATAACACAATGAATCCCGAAAAACAGACATCCAGCGGAACGCCGTTTTACGCCAAGTGGGCTAACACGCCCTTTGCTCCGGCGAAATGTCCGTTCTTTTACGGATGGGTTATCGTCGCGGCATCGACAATGTCCATCATTTTTTCCATGCCCGGGCAAACCGCCGGTATCGGCGTCTTTACTGACCACATAATTGCGGCGCTGGATATCACTCGCGAGCAGCTAAGCATTGCCTATTTGATAGGCACGATCACAAGCGGCTTGATTCTTCCGTTTGCTGGTAAGATCCTCGACCGAATCGGTGTCCGCTTCATGAGCCTTTTCGCTTCGACCGGGCTTGCTCTCAGCCTGCTGCTTTTCGCCAACGTCGGTAATATCAACAGCTTTCTTTCTGCAAAGTTCAAAGTTACGTGGCTGGCGATGGGAATCGTTACGTTTGCGTTTTTCCTGGTCCGCTTCTTCGGCCAGGGCAACATGACAATGGTAGGCCGCGTCGCCATGGGTCGCTGGTTTAACAACTGGCGAGGCATCGCGACAGCTATCGCGGGCGTGCCGATAGCATTTTTCTTCAACGCCACACCATGGATGCTCAATGAACTTATAAACTCATACGGTTGGCAGGGAGCCTGCTACCTGATGGCCGCGATCATTGGCATCGTGATGGCTGTAGTCGGCTTGCTGTTTTTCCGGGACAATCCCGAAGAATGCGGTTTGACTATGGACGGGCTAAAAGAAGGCTCCTCGCAGCAAAAAACTCGCAAGCAACTCCACACTGTTCGCCACGAGTTCACCCGCCGCCAGGCTCTGAGCACCGTTTCTTTTTGGGCCTACGTCCTGGGCCTTGCCGCTCACGGACTGATAGTTACCGCCATCGCTTTCCATATAACCGCGATCGGCCAGGAGGTGGGAAAAACAAAGGAGCAAGCCCTTCTGATGTTTTTCTATTCCAGCTTCATTTCCATCCCCGCTCGCTTTGCCATAAGTTATCTCGTCGATCACACTCGCTTCCAACTAAAGTACGTGCTCATGTTGCTGGCGGCGACAATCGCGTGTTACACTCTGGGCCTTGCCTGGTTCAACACAAACGCCGGCTGGACAGCTACGACTATCGGGTTTGGACTTTCCGGAGGGACATGGGGCGTACTTGGCAACGTAACTTTCCCCCGATACTTCGGTCGAAAGCACCTCGGCGCGATCAGCGGGGTATGCATGTCCGCACTTGTAATCGCCAGCGCGATAGGGCCAGCATATTTCAGTTATGGAAAAGCGGTACTAGGCAGCTACCGCAACGCAGCCTTAAGCACTCTTGTTCTACCGCTAATAATTCTAGCACTAGCCTTCTTCACCAAAAACCCCCAAGAACAATAAGTCTGACACCGAAAAAGACTGATTAAACAACGATACATCCGCCAACCCCATACCCCAAAATTGATAATTTAAGGACTGCTGTAAACCACAACGACTTGTCACAACGAAACCGTAATGCGAAGGCGGCACCCCGTTGCCCCACCCTATAAATCACGTGGATGAATCTGCCTGTGAACCGGTCGCTTTGGTAGAGGTTTGAGCATCATTGTTTGCGGGAGTTCCAAGGATCGTCTGTTTCCATGCAGGCCAAGAAGTCACGATTTTACTGGCATTCTCAAGATGCTGTTCAAAACTATTATTGCCTGCGTGATTCGAAGATATATGTGCACTAGTCATTTTTGCTCCTTCAGCTTGCAAGCTTTTCGAAAAAGGTCACTTGCCACCAATTCAAGATCCAGATAAGAACAAGGCAACATTTGCATACGAAGTTGGGCATTTTCGGGTTTCCATTCTATAACCTGTCCGTCTGAATCCTTCCGTGTAACAGTATAACCGGAACCCAGACGAATGGAAAACAAATCAAAGAAACGTCGTGGTCCAACGCCAACAAAAGGTTCAAATCGGACGAGCTTCTTCTTTTCGTCGTCTGAAAACCCCAAGAATATTGCGTCACTGTGGAATTCGGAAGCCTTGCTTTTCTGGTATGGCTCAATATACACAACTCGGGAGATTCCAGCAGCAATGATATGTTTTGCACAATTATGGCATGGAAATGTGGTGCAATATAGTTCTGCGTTTCTGGTGTCTATATGATTTCGGGCACAGCACAGCAATGCTTCCATTTCGGCGTGGACCACTCGACCAAACTCTGTCAGATCGCGTATTCGGCTGGTGCCTAGAGTTTGTCGCAATTTGGTTTCATCAAGACCATTCTTTGCGCCAATTTGTACGATGTCGTCGATTATCTTCTGTTGCTCGACCTGGTTAGAATCTTCGCCGCGTTTGTAGTCGCGCCCATCGGGTTTATCCACTATGGATTTTGATTCATCAACATACTTGGGCCAGTACAAGCCTCCTCCAGGTTTTGGGCAGTCGTTGGCACCGGTGGCCATGATCTCCTTGTCTCGGGCTACGACAGCGCCGACTTGCCTGGATAAGTCTGCCGAACGCAAGGATGCGGAAAATGCCAAGAACATCGCATACTCATCGAATGTTGGTGTCATATACGGATGCCCGAGAAGGATGTCGAGAATACGCCGTATGCTATTCTTTAGATGATCACCATCCCCGTCCAGGCGAACAAAGAAATCCGACATGTGGAATGTATCCGTGACCCGTTGCCCATAAGGGAGATGTTCATCTTCGTCTCTATCCATGAGCATTTGAGCTTGATCGGGTTCCATACTCTTTTCTTCCACCAGATATTTGTGTCGGCGTTTTTCATCCGCGTGGACACCTAGAAGATAGAATCCCTGTGGATAGATTTGCCTGAGTCGCTGAACTTCCTCCGGATGTTTCAGCGAACTGATGATATAGGCGACACGAGGAGCGTGTTTCGGGTGCTTGTCCTCTATTGGACGATTAGAAGAAATTTTTGCCGAAACACCAAGGGCAAGGATAGAATTGTCCTGCGAATTTATTCTTGCCTGATTGCCAGCGTCCATCATCTTGCTTATGCGAGCATATTCACTGTTATTATTAGATTCCGGCGTTTGGACCACAATACTTGGTATGACATCGCGGGATATTCGAACCTGTTTGACTGCATACCCGCAAACTTGTAACCGATTCGTTAGAATTTCCACGATCGCATTCAGTTCTGTACTGACAGCTCCCACAAGTCCAATAGCTAATTCGGAGTCAGTAAATGCGTGTTCCAATATCCCCGCCGTTGGCTCTGGAGGGGGCTCGGATGCGATATCTGAAATTTCTTCAACGTCTGGAGTAGTAGCGAGCGTTTCTGGCTCCGTCGCATCAACAATCTTGGGGGCATCTTCCAGCGATGCTGGTAAATGCTTGGACAGTATCTCGCCGACCTGCTTCTCGAGTTCGTTGCGGCCTTCTGATTTTCCCTGGAAATTCAGAGAACCTGTCGATGGGTACCAGTTTATGACGCCGCCATTTTGGTGGCGGAACTGCTTCTGGTTTTCATTAACATCTTGCCACTCGCCACCGGGCTGTAGAATATCGAGCTTATTTTTTAGTTCTTCATATGTCCCGGTGAATCTATGGCCCATCTCTTTTGTCCTTTAGCAGATAAATCTCGAAAACATCAAACTCAATTATCCACCGCTCCAGCCCACAACAGGCAGAAGGGCCATCTTTTCATCCCGAAATCTAATTGACGTCACCTAACAATATAATTATCGGGCATTGATAAGCTGATAACAAGTAATTCCAGGGACATCCATGTGCAAGCCATTACCAAATAGATAACGAGTTTGCCGCGTCGTAGCCCGAGGCAGCAATCGAGGTCAGCCCGAATCCCCGTAATAATGCTCCGGGCGGGCCGCGTTTGTGCTCGGCCCGCCCGGGGTTTGTTGTTGGTGCGTTACGGTTTTACTATTTCCAGCGCCAGGGTCTTGGTTTCGGTCTTGAACGGACCGGTGGCGGTTTCGGCGGTTACGGTTACGGTTCCGGTCAGGTTGGTCGGTACGCTCCATGCGTACGGATTAGGACCGCTTCAGCCGGACTCGCATTTACCGCGCAAGAGAACCTTCTCGCCCTGTTTGACCACAATAACAGTAGGCGACTGGGCCAGAGGCTTGCCCTTACCCGGAAGAGGCGATATACGAACGGCCTGGCCCGACGAGTCGGTGACCGCGACGATTAACTTGACCCTGGACCCCGCAGTTATTTTGCCTGCGGGGCTGGTCTTGACGCCCACTTTCACGGGCAATCCGCCGGGGAACGCTATGCTCCGACCGGCCGGCGCGTTGATCGGTTTGGCTTTGAAATTCGGCTGCCCCAGAAGCACCCACTCCTGCCCGGTTTTGTCCTTCTGTCGGCAGGAGTAGATAAACGGGCGGATTTTCCCAGCCGGTACGAGCATCTTACCGTCGCGAGTAGTTACCGTTGTTATACGATCTCCTGTGGCCAGGATCGCCGACATCCCCTCCGGAGCCGTAAGCACAGCGGTCTTGCCCGTAAAGGGCGAAAAAGCGATGTTCGATCCGTCGGCGGCGACGGCGGCGTTGTAGAGCTTACCGTCGAATGCCAGCGTGGCTGGGCAAATGGCGAAGGCGCCGTAATCGGGCGCCATGGCGTTCATCGGTTTAGTGAGGAACATATCCGGCGGACCGGGCATGGACTTGGCGCCCTCTGGCATCTGGAACGCTTCATTGAAGACGCCGTTACCGTTACCGTCGACCAGGATAATGTCCAGATTCGCCTTGCCCACGCGGGCCTTACCGTGCCAGGCTCCGCGGTCGCGCAGCATCAGCATGCTCGCCGATTCACTCATCATGTGGGTGCTGGCCGACAGCAGTCGATTGATCTTCTTGCCCTTTACGCTGATCGCCAGTTCGAAATCGCTCTTGCCCCGAACAATGGCGATGGGCTTTTCCTCAGCCAGGTCACCGTCGCGATCGCGGTCGATATAGAGAATGTCGAAGTTGCGTTGGGTCGGCTCAGATTTGTCCACCGCCACAAGAAACGGTTTACCCTTCCCGTCGGCAGCTAGATTCAGCGAACCGTACTGCGGCTTGGCTTTGTACTTCGGCTCGGCGGTCAAGCCCTCGGGCTTCTTCGTCCCGAGTTGGGCCCGCATGTTGGAACCGAACATCTCGGCGCCCGAACAGGCGCCATAGGTCAGCTTGAACACCCCGGGCTTCGACGGTGGTTTGGCGTCTTCAGCCATCGCAGCTGCAGTCGACAACACCATAACCAAACAAGCAATAGTTACCTTTGACTTTGTCATTGGCTCTCCTTTCGCATAACTTTTCGCCCAGACAAGTGGCCCGACGACAAGAAGGGACCGACAAGGGGCGGGACTATTTTTTGATTTGGGCGGATCTGTATTGGGTGTAACCGTCGCGCACTGCGGCGTAGGGGTCGACGGCCTCTTCGCGTATCGCATCGTACTCTTTCAGAGTGAACGATCCGCTATTGACCGCGCGGGTTCCGCTGACGCCGTAACGGACCACCCATGGCGGAATGTATGTGACCGGATCGAGGAAGTAGTCGCCCACCATACCGCCGGAATCACGCACCGTCGACGGACCCAATATCGGCCAGACCAGGTAGCATCCGCTGTCAACTCCCCAGACCGCCAAGGTCTGCCCGAAATCTTCGGGGGGAGGAGGAGCGATATCGTACTTGTCCTTGGCTGCGTCGTTAATGCCCAGAATACCAACGGTTGTGTTTATCAGGAAGCGGTTGAGTTCGGTGTGAGCAGCTTTGCCTTTACCCTGGAGCAGGCAGTTAACCCCTCGCACGGGCATGGCGAGATTATCGAACGAATTGCGAATGCCCACTCGGACCGGTTCGATTACGACGGCTTTGTATCCGTTGACGACGGGCTTGGCGACCCAAACGTATAGCGCGTCGTTAACTACAAACACTTTGCGGTTCCAACTCTGCAGCGGGTCCGAGACGGTCACCATCTTATCGTCCATCTCCTGTTCGAGCTCATCGAGTTCGTCCAGTTCGTCGCCTGAAGCAAGGTTGCCGGACGCCGAAGTCGGTTCGATAGATTCCGATGAGCAACCGGGCGCCGAAAAGCCCACAACCGCCATGGTGAGAATAGCGATGATCCAAATTGAATTCTTCATTATGAGTCTCCTTCAGCGGTCGCGTCAGCCTGCGTGTCACAGCCAAACGGCTTGGCCATAACCATTATAGCAGGTAGGATGGTAAGATCAGCCAGCAATGCTATTATCATAGCCAATGCGGTCAGAAATCCGAAGCGTATAGTTGGAACAAATTTCGATAGCGACAGGATTAACAACCCAATCGTGATCGCCACGGTGGTGTAGCACATCGCCCTTCCGACGGTTCGATGGCTACGGTGCATGGCTTGAATGTATGATCGGTCGATTGCGAACTCGGCCTGAAATCGATTTAGATAGTGGATAGTGTCGTCGACGGCGATTCCGACGCTGATGGCGGCGATGGTTATGGTCATCATGTCGAGCGGAAGGTTGAACCAACCCATCACGCCCAGCACAACCACTACCGGGAAGACGTTGGGGACCATAGCGATCAGCGCCAACCGCCAGGACCGCATCAGCACCATGAACATCGCCGACAGCAGCGCCATCGTAATCCCGAGCGTCAGGATCTGCGACCTGAACAGGTCCTGCAGAACATTATTGTACAGCACCAGCAAACCGCCCAGTCGCACCTGGTCGGGCTCGATACCGGCGGCGGCGGGCAATTCAGCTTCTATCTTCTTAAGCAACTCGTTGCGCCGCAGCGACTTATCAGAATCCCGCACGCGAACCGACAGGCGAGCCTCGTTATGCTCCAGCGACACATAAGGGGCGATGAGCATCTCGCGAAACTCCTCGGGCGTCTTGTCGTACAGAACCGCCATCTCAAAGCTTTCCAACTCGCTTCCGATCATCCGTTCCGCCAGGTCAACCGTGGTGATCAGCGAGAGCACCTTCCCGGTCTCGGGCAGATTATCGAGGTAGCGGTGCGCATCGCGGATGCGGTCGATCTTCGAGCGGGTGAACCAATATTGATTGTTGTTATCATCGCCTAACGGATCGTCCAGACCCTCAAGTTCGGCGAATTCGTCGTCGATATCGTCTTCATCCGGCTCGATTTCGCCCACGGGCTCAGTCTTGTCGAACGTGATCACCACCTCCAACGGCGTCGTGCCGCCGAGTTCCTGGTCAATCACCTTCATTCCCTGATGAATCTCGGTGGTCGGGTGGAAGTAATCGATAAATCGATTCTCCACCTCCAGGCTCGCGATGCCAACGACGCTCAGCAGAAGCACCACCGCCCCGAAGCCCAGGATCCATTTTCCGTGTGACTGGGTCCATCGCGCCAGCAGGTCCATAAACGATTGATAGCGGGAGGTAAGTTTCGGTTGCGGTTCTTTAGGCAGGAGCACCAGCACAGCCGGAAGCAACAGGAAAGTCACGATCAGTGCGACCGTCAGAGCGACAACCATCGTCCAGCCCAGCATTACCACCGGCGGCATGTCGCAGGCCAGCAGCGATGCGAAACCGACCAGCGTTGTCAGCACAGCGTAGGCGCAGGGAGGCCATTTCAATCGGACGGTCTGACCGACCAGATATCTCTGTGATTCACCCGGTTCGTCACAGAGCAGTTCGCGGTACCGCACGACCAGATGGATCGCGACGGCCATCGCGATGATAATCTGCAACGATACAAAATTGCACGAAACCACCGTTACGTCCCATCGCAACCACCCCAGCATTCCGATCGCCGCCAACACCGACACGCAGCAACAGAGCATCGGCAGGATCACCCATCGAATTCGCCTGAAGATAATTCCCAACACCAGCGCCAGCGCGCCGGATACGCCCAGGGCGAACAGCCATATATCACGTTCAACGAAGCTTATCATGTCGTCGACGATCATCCCGATCCCGCCGAGGAACAACTTGCCCCCCGAACGGTGACGGTCCATGATCTCGCGAATGGCTTTGATGTCTGCGGTCCGGTGCAAAGCCAGCACATCCCTGGACTTACGCAACTGCTCTGAGGCGATCTGAAGTTCAGCCAGCCCGGCGCCGTCTAATTCGCCCTGGCGTCGCATGCGGCGCAGTTCGTCGCGTCGCTTAACCAGAGCTTCATGCTCCTGGTTTCGCGAGAACTTTATGACAAGCGCCGTGGTTCGCGAATCGGGGCTTAGCAGCAGGTTGCGGTAGAGTCGGCTGTTGCGCAGCGATTCGGTTGCCACCGCCAGTTCAACTTTCCCGCCCTCCAGTGTGGGCAGTTCGCTGGTGAGTTCATCGACCGAAGCGGCCGGGCCGTCCAGCAAAGGAACGTCCAGAACGGTCTGCACATCGGAAACGCGCTCCAGGCGCCCCAGGTCGTCACGCAACTTGCCCAGCGTCGCAAGCGATGCCGGTGAGAAAACGCCCTCTTTCGGAGTGTACGTCAGCACCAGCATCTCCTGCCCGCCGTAACGGGCGTCGAGTTGCTGTGCGTAACTGAGGTCCTCATCACCTTCCAGCAGGAGCGTGTCGGTCGAAGCGTCCAGACGGAAATGCCTGGCCTGTACACCCAGCAGAGCTATCACTGCGGTGAGGCACAACAACATCGTGCGGGGATGCGCTAAAACCACGCGATCAAACAACCCCGCCGAACCCGAATCCGAATCGCGTGCGGTCATTTACGCGATCCGCCTTTGACAGCAGGCGGGTCAGGCAGCGGTTTCCGCAGGCGTAATAGCAGATCCTCGGGCTTACCCCGGGCAAGGATATCGTTGAATTGCGAACGATAGCTTCGCAGGATGCTTATCCCTTCGATCTCGATATCGTAGATGCGGTACACCTCACCGACCTTGCGGAATTTGTGCAGAATGATCCACTTGCGAGTCTTCGATGCGATCTCCACCGGGACATGGACTATTCGCGGGCCATCGGTCGCCTTGGCTGGAGCCTTGGAACTTTTGCGTGTTTTCTGCGGTAGCGCAGGTTTGAAAACCACCTGTTCACCACCGTAGTCTGAAATTCGCTTTCCGTAGGAGTCCTTCAAACGTTCGATGAACAACGTTGAGAACTCGGTCTGCTGGGCGGTTGTGAACTTGCGCCAGTTGGTCTTGCCAAGCGACAGGAGCGCCATCGTTCGGAAGTCGAAGATGGGGCTGACGATCTTTTTGACCTGAGCGACCTTGGTCGGCTGATTGAGTTTCGCGTTTCGCAAGACATTCATCACCGCGGTCCATCGTCTGCGGACTATATCTTCGGGCTTACCGAGCCCTTTGGGGTCGAGGCCCTTCATATACGCCGGAGCCTTAACTGATGGGCGTGTGGTCGCGGGGGTAGTGGCGCCAATAACGGTTATCGCGATTACCAGCACGATCGGCATGCAGAACCAGATATGTCGCATAATAAACTCCAAGTCAGTTCAAGTACCCGGCATCTTCACTTATATCCGAGAGTGCAGACACCGCTTCTGAGCCAGCGGAGGCGTCATACGGATTTCCCGATGACCTCGCCCTACTACGCGGCTGGCCCCTTCGCGGGTCATTATAGCACCACCGGCCTGCAACAGAAAGGTTTTATGCAGCTCTGGCGAATCTTCCGACGCCCCTTCCACCACCGCCCCAGTGCGGGTACACTAATCGAAGTAAATCTGCGGACCCTTGAAGGAGTTGACATGACAAAATATTGGTTTAGCGTGATGCGCATGGTGCTGGTTGTTGTCGCGACTTTAATGCTGGCTGATCCGTGCCGGGCGGGCAAGACGCCAGGCGGTTACCAGATCGTCGTTTCGAAGGCGACTTACGCCCAGGCTGACTGGCGAAAAGTTGTCGACACGCTCAAGACCAAGCACGGCGCCGAGGTGACGCAGTACGACAAGGCGCCGACCGAAGCCCTGGCGCCGCTGAAGAAGCAGTTCCCGAAGTATGCTTGTTTCGTAGCCAGGCCCGATGAGGCCGGTAGAAAGTTCGTCGCCGAGGTCCACCAACTCACGCGCAAGCTCGATAACGACCCGTACACCGACGTTCTATGGGGAATTCTCACCGGTTACGACGCGAAAAACGCCCTGAAAATCGCAGCCCACAGCCAACCGCTAATCGTCAAAAAAGTGGCGTCAGGAACAGACTTCGCAACCGAAATGGTCACCGAGGGCCTATGGTACGACGAACTGGTGAAGAACAAGCACGGCAGGAAGAAGCCCGGCGGCAAGGCTGAGATGCTCAAAGGCCCCGACGACACGACCAAAGCCCTGGTCGACACGCTCAACATTTACCACGCCGACCTGTTCATTACCTCCGGACACGCCACCGAGCGCGACTGGCAGATCGGTTTTCGCTACCGCAACGGTTCGTTCCGCTGCAAGGACGGGCAGTTGTTCGGCCTGGACACTAAACGCCAGCGGTTCGATATCAAGTCGCCCAACCCGAAAGTTTACATGCCCATCGGCAACTGCCTGATGGGTCACATAAACTCGACCGAGGCGATGGCCCTGGCGTGGATGAACTCCGCCGGCGTGATGCAGATGATGGGCTACACCGTGCCCACGTGGTTCGGATACGGCGGATGGGGATGCCTGGACTACTTCGTTGAACAGCCCAATCGCTACACATTCACCGAGGCGTTTTTCGCCAATCATCACGCGTTAGTGCACCGCCTGAGCACCGAATTCACCGCCGCTGACGTCAGATCGCCCAGGAGTCCGGCCAGGGGCCTGAGGTTCGATCGCGACGTGGTGGCGTTCTACGGTGACCCGGCATGGTCGGCCCGGATGGCCCCGGCGCCTCTGGCCTGGGAACAGGCCCTGACCGAAACCGACGGTAAATTCACATTCACCATCAAACCCAAGCGAGGCGAGAAAACTTTCGCCCCGATTAACACCAACGGCTCACAGCGCGGTTATCGCCCGATAGTAGCCTTCCTGCCCCACCGCGTAAAAGACATTAAGATCATCGAAGGCGCCGACCTGAAGCCAACGATAACCGACAACTTCCTACTAATTCCCAACCCCCGCAAGTGCGACCCAAAACGAACATACAAACTAATATTCACCGCAACACCGCTTCGATAAACCCCCGCCCACGCGGATCATCGCTGAGCGTCTACCGTCTAATCACATAAGCATCCAGGATTAAAATTAGAGTATATTTTTTATTTTTCTTCGCAAGCTCATAGGGTGTTAGTCCCTCTATGTCTTTTGTATTAATGTCCGCGCCTTGACTAAGAAGATACGTTATCGTGGACTTGTCGACGATCTCTCGCGGGAGTGCCGCCAAATGAATCGCAGTGCGCCCCATGTCGTCCTTGGCGTTCACGTCGGTTCCGGCTGATACCAGCGATCTGGCCACATATACTTTCTTGCACCGGTGAAGCGGCGTACGGCCTTGGTCGTCTTTAACCGAAACATCCGCCCCGACCGAAATAAGCAGCTCGACAATCTCTGGACTTTTGTCAATTAGGGTGTAGTGCAGGGGCGTTTGCTTACACTTATTCCTTGCATTAACGTCTGCTTTGTGGCGTAGTAGTGTTCGCACCATGGCTAAATCGCCTTGGTCGACAGCGCGGTGAAGCGGGGGTATGCCAGAATCGGCGGAGGCATTGACATCGGCCCCCATATCCAACAAGTAGTTGACTATCTTAACATGTCCGTTAACCGCGGCGAAACATATAAGCGGCACATCGCCAATGGGTCTTCTTATGCGAGCCAGGGTCTTGTCACGGTCAATGATCTTCCTGACGCGATCAAAGTCGCCTCGCTTGACCAGTTCAATTAGATAAGCGTTTCGTTCAGGTATGGTCGTAGGCTCTTCTTCTTTCGGCCGCTCATTGCATGAGCTAACCGCAAGACAGAAAAAGGCGAAACAAAGTGTTTTGATGGACCTTTCCATCTTTCTTACTCCCTGGCTTATTATGTCCGTGGATTGCTCCGCAGAAATCGTACTCAATTATTAGATTTTGTTCAAGCTAAAGGCGTGATCATGCAAACACCCCAAACTGCAGGTTTGTTTTAGGTCATCTGATCTATTTTAGTGCTTGTGCTATTCCTTTGCTGATCTGTTGGGCGATCAGATCGTTTTCGGCACGGGCAAGTTTTACGGATATCAGTGTCGCAACAAACTCCCTTGCATAAAATCAGGGCGCCCGTACAAAATCGCCCCGACCGACAAGTTTACACATCTTCACACCCCCGCGAAGTGTGAACCTCCAAATCCAAACCATTTGCAGCCTACAGGCGATGGGGCAGACCGGAACACTCGCAGCAATATCCACATAAATACTTTCGCTACAACATGTTACAGCAGCCCCCTTTCCGTACAACCCATAACTCGGAAAAGAAGCACCACTTTTCCGGGTCATAGGTACACACGTCATATCTGTGAAGCAATTGTGAACATGGCGGGCGAGTGCGGCTTTGGAGATGAGTCCATCACATTACCACAAGGCCATGGCTGAGTTTAGATGCGCAGGCCCTGGTCTCCACCAGAACACTCATTGACGTTTGAGAGCCTGAACGTTTACACTTACGGTTTGGCGGAAGCTTGATTTTGGACTAGGAAACAATGGCAATACCGACCGGGACGACATCGCGTCAATTGGGCGCACTGGTAAGCTGGATGTACCTTACAGTGGTGCTGGCCGGGCTGCTGACATGGTGGTGGCCTGACTACGTCGCATGGGGAGCCCTTATCGGCGGGCTGCTTATCACCCTGCTGCTATGGTTGTGCTGGAGAACGCTGTCGGTCATTCGAACGGTACCGGGGCATCCGATCTATATGGTTCTGCTGATACCGGCGGCGGTATTAACGTACCACCTGTCCCTCACCGGTCTGGCTGTACGCACATCCGACGCCGGACTCGTCAACGGATCGCTTAACGCCTCGATGCTGTTCCATCTGGCGATGCTGGCGCTAGCGGTCATGCTGTCGCAAAGCCTGCTGCCCAAAGTTATAACACACGCATCTTTAGTTCGTATTTGCGGTGCGGCGATGATTGGAGGCGGGATCCTGGCCGGATTAAGCCCCAACACCCAACCGGTGATGCGGGCGATGGGACTAATCGGATACGCCGGGGTGGCGGTATGGCTTGAACCAATGTGGCGCCCGGCCATTTCAAACATCCAACAGGGTTTCGCACCACCGCCCTACTACAAACCGGTTCAAATCGGCTCGCTGGTCATAGCGATACTCGCAAGCGCCGCTCTGGCGTGGTTCGCGCCGGAAGCTGCGGTGCTTGCCGCTGTTGGCGCAGGAGTCGCTCTGGTGACCGCGGCGGTAATATTCGCTCAACGACCCGGGAAACTCCTGATAACCGGAGTGGTGTTGGTGATCGGCGGGTCGATCGCAGGGATATTCAGCCCGATGCAGATACAAACCCCAAGCCTGGGCGGAAATTGGTTTGGATATGGCGAACACGCATTCACGCAGAACATCACGTCCGGCCAGCAGGTCCTCGGTCCCCTTTCGGCATCAGATACCGGGCTGGTGGTTTTATGTCGAACCATCGGAACCCCGGCGACGATCCTCACCATTCTCGGACTCATCGCATGCCTGATAACGTTCATGATCCACGCTCGCCGGGATCACGCAGGCGACAAGGCCAAGTGCGTCGCGTGGACGATTGCGGCGATGCTGTGCACAGGAGCACTGCTCGGACAAGCCGGACTGTTCATACCGACAGTCGTCCTGGCTGCGGGACTGACCTGGGGCCTGGCGCCGGAAGCGGCGGGAAGGTCGTCAAAACAACGACCAGGGATAACAATTCTCACGATACTGGCTGCGACAATGATGCTCATGGGCGTAGCCAGAGCAACCGGACTTGTCGTCTGGTCAACAGGAAGCCTGTGGACTGGAGAAGGAAGCGACAAACTGCTCCACGTGATCTTCGGATTGATGATGGCGATGATGATGGCGTGGTTGATGGGCTCCAAAAAACTCATCTGGGGATTGGCGGGGATATCTCTGGCATGCCTGGTTGGGGGTGCAGGAGAAATAATCCAGTACGTAACATCAACCGGGCGAAGCCTCGAATGGACCGACTGGGGAGCACACGCATCAGGCTGCCTGGCCGCAACGGTACCCTACATACTCTGCATAGGCGCCAGGCAGTGCGAATCATCCGACGCTATGAGCAGAAGCGAACAAATGCGAGATCCTTACGCAAGGTGATATCATGAAAAAAACGTTCGAAACTCAAACGACGCGGAGAGGTTTCCTAAAAGCCGCCGGACTAGGCGCGGCCGCGATTATAGCGACACGATCAACCGCCTGGTCCGAACCGGCCCAGACCAAGGCGCCCAATCTCGTGTTCATCCTGGCCGACGATCTGGGATATGGCGACTTGGGCTGCTACGGGCAAAAACTCATCCAAACGCCCCAGCTCGACACCTTGTGCGCCAAGGGCCTGAAGCTTACTCGCTTCCACGCCGGTTTTCCGGTATGCCTGCCGGCGCGATGCACGCTTATGACAGGCCTGCACACCGGGCACTGCCGCACCAACAAAAACGGCGGCGGCGGGAAGCATCCGATGCTGAAAACCGAAGACACAACAGTCGCAACGGTCCTTAAAACCGCCGGTTATACAACAGCAATGGTCGGCAAGTGGTCGCTGGGAGATCATTTCGTCGGTTGCGTAAAAGAGTCGCAGAACAAAGACGGCAGCGGAGCAATTTACAAACACGGATGGGATTACTACTTCGGCGAACCGAACCAGACTTACTGCCACAAGTACTACCCCAACCAACTGTATCGCTACGATCGCACTGGTCTGGTCGATAAGAAAACAGACGGCGCCAGGCTCGACGTAGTACCCCTGCCTGGCAACTCGAAAACCCGCAAACACTACACCCACGACCTGCTGACAAATAAGGCGCTCGAATTTATCGATGCAGCCAAAGACAAACCGTTCTTCCTCTACCTGCCCTACACCATCCCGCACGCCGACTACGACGTGCCCGAAATCGAACCGTACGCAAAAGAGGCGAACTGGTCGAAAAAGGAAAAAGCTGTCGCGTCAATGATCACCCGCATGGACCGCGACGTCGGGCGAATCGTAAAACGCCTGGCCGAGCATGGAATCGACAAGAACACGCTGGTAATATTCACCAGCGACAACGGACCGAACAAGTTCCCGCGATTCAACTCCAGCGGCGGGCTTGAAGGCGGCAAGGGCAAGTTCACCCTCGGTGGGCTCCGCGTGCCGGGCATCGCATATTGGCCCGGGACCATCGCGCCAGGCCGCACAAGCGACCACCTGTCAGCCTTCTGGGACATCATGCCCACTTTCGCGGAAATCGCCCGCATAAAACCGCCCGCACCAATCGACGGGATATCAATACTTCCGACACTTCTGGACAAGGGCGTGCAAAAAACACATAATTACCTGTACTTCGGAGCCGGTAAAAGGCGGCTCATAATTCGCGGTGAAAATGAAAAACGCACCGAAGCCGAAATTCTCAAAGAAGCCGTAACCCCAGTAATCGTCCCGAAATTTCCCGCCAAAAAAGGAAGCTGAAACAATGAAAAATGCTACAATTTGTCTATGCGTAATCGCCCTGCTGATCGCACCGGCTGCTATCCAGGCCGAAGTGAAAGCAAACAGGATATTCGGCGACAGCATGGTCCTGCAACGCGGGATGAGTGTCCCGGTCTGGGGAACCGCCCAACCCGATGAAGAAGTCACCGTTACATTCGCCAAACAAACAAAAACCGCCAAAGCGGATAAAGACGGTAAGTGGACCCTGAAGCTCGATGCGATGGACGCCTGCGCGACCGCTGGGACAATGACGATCGGAAAGACAACCTTTAAGGATGTTCTGGTTGGTGATGTCTGGGTCGGTTCGGGGCAGTCGAACATGGCTGGCGGGGTCGGCGGATACGCCAGACGCGACGAAGGTTTGGCGAAAATCGCCGCTGTCGAATACCCGCTGATCCGCATGGCCCGCGGAAACAACGGCCAGTGGAAGCAGGCGACACCCAATAACAACAAGGGCTTTTCGGCGTTGCTGTTCTCGTTTGGCGTCCCGCTGCAGAAGGAACTTAAAGTACCCGTCGGGCTGATTTTAGGCGCAGTAGGCGGAACACCGTCTGGAAGATGGTTGAGCCCCGAAGCGTTCCAGGCCGACGCCGCCTGCCGAGCGGCAGCCAAAGCGTTCTACGCCAAAACAGACCCCGCAGCCGCACAGAAAAAATACGAAGCAGCCCTTAAGAAATACGAAGCAGCAGCCGCCAAATGGAAGCTCGACAAAGCCGCCGGTAAAACCGTAAGCAAGCGTGCCCCGCGCAGGCCCAGGCCTCCGCAAAAGTCCGAAGCCAGAGGCGATCTGTTCATTAATCACATCCGCCCGATAATCCCGTACGCGATTCGTGGAGTCGTGTGGGACCAGGGCGAATCGGGAACGCAAATCGCCGGAGTTGACCAGTTCACCGTTATGGGCGCGCTGATACGCGGATGGCGAACCGAGTGGGGCCAGGACTTCCCGTTCATCTACATCCAGAAGCCCAGCGGCGGAGGATGCGCCTGGGACAAAAAGGACAACCCCGTAACCAACCAGGCCAGCTTCTACTCGGACAAGCTGCCCAAATCGCTCCGCAACGACGGGGCCTACCGCGAATTGCACATCCGAATCATGCAACACGCAAACACCTTCATGGCCACCAGCACCGATCTCGGCAGCGGCGTGCACCCGGTAAACAAGTCCGGTTACGGTCTGCGAGCCTGCCGCGTCGCACTGGGAGCAGCGTACAAAAAAGATATCGAATATTACGGACCGATCTACGATTCGCATAAGATCGAGGGTTCAGCGATACGAATAAGCTACACGCACGTGGGCAAGGGGCTGGCGTTCAAGGGCGGTGATAAGCTGACCGGATTCCAAATCGCCGGAGACGACGGGAAATTCGTATGGGCCGACGCGAAAATAGACGGTAAGACAGTGATAGTATCATGCGATAAAGTCGCCAAACCGACGGCGGTTAGGTACGCCTGGTCAAGGCAGAGCCCCTGGGCGAACCTGTTCAACAAAGACGGACTGCCCGCACTGACGTTCGAGACCAAAAAGTAAGGAACGCTACTCTTGAGACGCCTGAACTTTACATTAACGCTGCTGACGCTCGTGTCACTGACGGGCGCCGCATGCGCTCAGATCGTGATCCCGCCCGACGTGCTGGAAAAGATGCAGCAAAATAAAGCTGAGCCCAAAACGCCCACTTCCAGACCAGCGGGCAAGAAGGCCGATCTCCAGCGATTGGTGATCGATTTCCGCCGTGCAGACAGCGTAGCAAAACGAGAAGCCGCCGCTGACAAACTGCTGAAGCTCGGGCCTCGGGGTACAAAAATACTAAGTGGGATCCTGGCTGGCGAGCTACCTCGAAAGACCGCCGAATACAAAAAAGCGTTCTACAATCAGGCCAGAAGCGTAGGGACGCAGAAGTATCGAGCCACCGGCGCCAGGCGGATCGAAAAATGGCGTCAGCAATTCAGGGCAACCGGTGAGATCACAAAAAACTCGCTAAAAACCCACGCCGGACCAGCTATGGACTCCCTGTACAAAGCGCTCGTCCCAACCCGATCAGAAGTGCTCGAAGCCGGAAAAACACTGTCCGCCCGACGCGAAGATTTAATCTCGCTCGACTCGATACGCGCCAAGTGCAATGACAAAACCGCAGCGCAGTCAGAGTTTCCAAAAATGCTCGAACAGCAGGAAACGCTGATAGCACTGATGTGCGCGCCAATGCCCGATACCAACCGCAAACCGATCCAAACCGCCCTGAAACAGTTCAACAAGATGAGCTTCGGGGAATGGGAGGCGTTCGTGCACCTGAACGTAATTCGCGTGCTGCTGGGATTGCGTCCAATGAAGCTTGACTTGAGGCTCGCGGCGGCTGGTCGAGATCATTCAAAGGACATGCACGAGAAGAAGTTCTTCTCGCACCAGTCGCCTGTCAGCGGGAAGAAAACCCCCTGGAACCGGGCTGCACGCCAGGGAACAAAATCCAACGGTGAATGCATTGCATCGGGAATGTCCGCCGGACCCGGAGCCATCCGAGCATGGTTCTTCAGCCCCGGTCACCACAAAATAATCATGTCCCGATCAACGCGAGTAGGGATAGGCAAACACGCTCGCAAATGGACACTTATGACGGGGTAACGTCAATTTGGAAATGTCGAATTTAGGCATGACGCCCGACAAAAAAACGCATACATCCGCGATCGCTTATGTTAATCCGTCTTGTTCTCAACCAGGTCGCCCTCGACGTACTGGTGAATCATGGCGGAAATAAGAGTTTGGTAGGGCATGCCTTTTTCCATAGCCTTTTTCTGGATACCCTTCAGGTCATGATCATAGAGACGAATTGTCACCCTCCGGTCTTTTCGAAAGGTGTTTTCGGCTAGGGATTTGATCTTATTCTTTTCCTTCCCGGAAGGCCTGGAGGTCTTCATCTTGCCTTTATCATATGCGTCCAGAATATCTTTTTCTTCTTTGTTCAATTTCATCTTATTCACCGCCTTTATTGTAATCCCTGGTTACCTTCCTGCTCGGGATGATTGTCTTTAGAAAGTAATACTCATCCTCTATTACAAAAGGAACCAGATGGACATACTCTTCAACAACTACAAAATATATCTTCTGGCCCGGATACTTCTTCTGATCCGGGTGCTCAGCAATCTTCCATATGTCACCTTGCGATAAGTGAAAGACAATCTGCTCAAAAGAGACATTTCGTTCCCTCTTCAGTTCTTCATTCTTCGCAGGGTCCCATTCATATCTCATGACAGTATTGTACATCTAATGTACACACAAAATCAATAGCTATTTTGGGTACTAACGTTTCGCATCATCGATCCGCCATGCGAGCGTCACGCCGTCACATGACCGCCGGTTGAAACGGGAATTTCTCCGCCAGCGCCAACGTGTCGGTTAGATTTGTGCATGCTTCTGTGCATCCGGGCTCTGATAAGCTCATGGCGGCGGAGCATACCGCAAGCAGCAGGGACTTTTCGATCTCCCATCGCTCGTGAATTCCCAGCAGCATCCCTGCACAGAAGGCGTCGCCGGCGCCGGCGGCGCCCTTTATGTACCCGTCGGGCAGTTGCAATGACGGCTGCCAGAACTCCGCCCCATCAGCAGTCAACACATACCCGCCCTCGGGCATGTGCACGCAGACCAGCTTGCCAACGCCCAGGTCCAGCAATTCCCGGGCTGAGGCTCGCACCGCTTCTATGTCGACTTTGCCATCGGGTTTCAGGTCGTGACCGGTGGTTTTACCGGCTTCGAATTCGTTGAGAATCGCGTAGTCGGTGTACTTCAGTACGGGTTTTACGATCTGTGCGAATCGGTCGCTGTCTTCGCTGACCGCATCGATACTGGTCTCGATCCCGGCGTCCTGAAACTGCTTCAAAATACGTGCAGCCGTCGTACCAAACTCATCGTCAGCTGCATCCATGCGGTCCAGCAGAAGAAGATACCCAAAATGCACCAGGCGAGCCTTTATCTTGTCGACGGGCACATGCTCGGCCCCAAACATCGCATTGGCGCCGCGATTGTGAAAAAACGTGCGTTTACCGGTCTCTTTGACCACCATAACGTTGGTGTACGACGTGGGCGCCTCAGCGCACACCAGCAGCGACGATGCGTCGATCCCGTGTGCGGCGCAGTCGGACTGGATCGCCCTTCCGTTCTCGTCGTCGCCGATCAATCCAATCGCCTCAAGCGGGATAGGCCCGCGGCCTTCATCCAATCCGAACCTGGCGATATTGAGCAAACAGTTGTACGGAGCACCGCCCGTACCGCGAGCTTCGCTTAAAATATTGGCCAGAGTTTCTTCTCCAGGCCAGAAATCGCAAATATAAATGCGATCGATAATCCAGTTACCCGCCCCGGCTATTCCGCGTCGTTCCTTACTCATGGCGACTCCTTATCAATAACGCGGTATATGGTACTTTGCCTGATACGCGAATTGGTAGGAAGTATTTGTAGAATTATCCGTTTCACAAAGCCGAGTTCTGCGTTAGACTTCTTATTCCGCAGTTCTGCTGCGGACGATGACGAGTAACCTTTTGCATAGGGACACTGCACATGAACCATAACGCATCTCAACTCAATCGACGCCGATTCCTGAAAACAACATTCGCATCAGCAGCAGGCGTAGCGATCCTTCCGGCGATAATACCGTCATCAGCCATCGGCGCCGACGGAGCAGTCGCCCCCAGCGACCGCATCGTAATGGGCACGATCGGATGCGGCGGACGGGCCAGGAGCGACATGGGCTCCTTCATGAACAACGCCGACGTACAGATGCTCGCAGTCTGCGAGGTCCAGGGCGCCCGTCGCAAAGGCGCCAAGGAGTCGGTCGACCGCAGGTACAAGAACCAAGACTGCAAAGCCTACATCGACCCGCGCGAACTGCTGGGGCGCAGTGACATAGACGCCGTCCTGATCGCCACTGGCGACAATAACCATTCGATGATCTCCATCGAAGCGGCGCGGGCGGGCAAGGACATGTACTGCGAGAAGCCCATGAGCGTAACAATCGCCGAATCGCGCGCCGTCTCCGACGCAATGAAGCGGTTCTCGCGAATATTCCAGTGCGGTACGCAAAGGCGTAACGTGGGCAATTTCGTGTGGGCGGCGGCATTGGCTCGCTCGGGCAAGCTCGGCGAGATCAAAACAATGCACGCCGAAAAAGCTGGCGCGCAATCGGGCGTTAATTTCACCGTCCTTCCGACCCAGCCCGAACCGGCGAAAGATGTGATGGACTGGAACGGATGGTTGGGACCGGCGATATGGCGTCCTTACAATTCCCAGTACTACTCGCGCAGATTCTGGTCGCATCATGGCGACTTCTCGGGCGGATCGATCTGCGAATGGGGCTCGCACACCGTCGATATCTGCCAATGGGCGATCGACGCGGACGACACCTCAGCTATCGACTACGAAGTAATCAACAACAAAGGCGACGTACAAGCCACCTACGCCAACGGCGTGAAACTCATCATTCGCAAGGGCCTGCGGTTCGGAACCTGCCCAGTGCGTATCGAGGGAACCGAGGGATGGGTCGAAACCGGAGATTCAGGACAGTTTGAAGTGTTCCCCAAATCGCTAATGGCTGAACGGAGGTTCAAAGGCGGGTACCCTCAGAACAACCACGTTCGCGAGTTCCTGAACTGCGTAAAGTCGCGCCAGCAACCGGTGGCTCCGGCGGAAGGGGCACACCGATCGATCAGCACATGTCATGCAGCCAACATCTGCGTACGCCTGGGAAGGCCCGTGAAATGGGATCCGGTCAAAGAAGAGTTCCCCAACGACGCCGAAGCCAACAGGCTCGTGTCGCGGGCGTATCGTCATCCGTGGCGCCTGTAGAAACCACGAAACCGTCGATACGCAACGTTCTCTTCCACGATCAAACAGGAGTAAAACCCATGACCCGCAATATACGACACATACAAACAGCTATACTGTTTTGCCTGACGCTGGTTTTCGTTGTCGGCTCGCTAGACGCCGCCGCCCCCGACAAATCCAAACGCCAAGCCGAACTGATCAAAACGATCAAATCAAACGCCTCCCAGGCCGAAAAGGACCTCGCCTGCCGCGAACTGCAGGTTATCGGAACCGAAGCATGTGTAGACGCCCTGGCGACGATGCTAACCGACCCAAAGCTGTCGCACATGGCACGCTACGCGCTGGAGCCCATGCCATACCCACAAGCCGCAAAAGCCATGCGCGACGCACTGGCCAAAACCAGCGGGCCGACAAAAGTAGGACTGCTGATCTCGCTGGGATTCCGGCGCGATGCCGGATCGACCGCAGCAATAACCGCCCTTCTGAGCGACAAGGACCCCGACGTAATCTCAGCAGCGGCTGCAGCACTGGGACGGATAGGCACAGTCCAAGCCGCAAAAGCGCTCGACGTTTTCCGGACCAAAGCTGACAAGACCATGTTGGTTGTCGCGGGCGAGGCCTCGCTGACGGCGGCTGAACAGTTGGCGAAAAACGGGAAGCAAGATCTCGCCGCCGCGATCTGCAAAGACCTGCAAACCCCGAAATGGCCCTCGCACGTGCGATTGGGCGCCTTCGTTGGAATACTGGGCGCCGGTGGCGAGGCCGCCGTCGACCAGGCGATTGCAGCCATTGCGGGCAAGGACGCGGAAATGAGATCGGCAGCGATCTCACACGTAAGCAAACTCAAGGGCAAGGATCTGGGCAAACGCCTTGCCGCCGAGCTGCCCAAGCTCCCAGCCGCCCCGCAAGCGCTGCTTGTCGCAGCTATGGGCGACTTGGGCGACCCGGCGGTACTGGCGGTGATCACCAAAACCGCTTCAAGCGACAACGCTGCAGTCCGCCTGGCCTCGATCAGGGCGATAGGGAAAATCGGCGAGGCGGGCAGCGCCAAGCTGTTGTGCGATATCGCCGCCGGCGGTAAGAGCGCCGGCGAGCAGCAGGCTGCGGTAAACAGCCTGCACGGGCTCAAGGGCGACAAGGTCAACGCGACGATCGCAGCGGCGATGAAGGCAGCGCCGTCCGAAGCAAAACCCAGGCTCATAGAAGCACTGGTCATCCGAAAAGCCGCCGACGCGATAGACGATCTGATCGGCGAAACCAAAGGCCCCGACCCGCGAGTGCGAGTCACAGCACTTAGGGCGCTGGGCTGGATCGCTCAACCGGCGGACCTCAAGAAGCTTGTTCCCCTGGCGGTTAAGCCCGCCGACGACTCAGCCAGATCGGCAGCTGAACTTGCGATAGTGCAAGTCGCCCGGAAAATCTCCGATCAGGAAGCTCGCAGCGACATTCCGCTGGCGGCGCTGAAAACCGCCAGCGACAATCCGACAAAGTGCTCAATGCTCCGCGTTTTGGGGGCTCTGGGCGGGAAGAAGGCGTTCGAATCGGTAGCACCCGCGATCAAGGACAGCAGCTCCGACGTACAAGACGCCGCCGTCAAGGCGCTTGCGAGTTGGCCCAGTTCGCGCGGGCTCGATCCGCTAATGAATGTCGTCAAAACAACGAGCAACGCAAAGCACCGCGTGCTGGCGTTGAGGGGTTGCGTGCGAATACTCGCACTGGGCGACTGCACCGTGGAACGCACGCTGGCGAGCTATCGCGAATTGATAAAAGTCGCCAAAACGCCCGCAGACACCAAGCTTATCCTCTCTGGTCTGGGCGCAACTGCCGATCCGGCGACGCTGGAAATCATAGAACCGTTCATAGCCCAAAAGCAGTTTCGCGCCGAGGCTGAATTCGCCCAACTCGACGTGGCCCGAGGCATTATGAACTCGTCGAGCCAAATTGCCCGCGAGGTTGCAACTTCGCTGAGGCGATCCAAAAACCCATCCGTCGCCAAACAGGCCAATCGGATGATCAAATCGCTACGAGGCGTAGATAAAAACGCCGTAGCCGCAGGTAGTTGGAAGTCGCTGTTCAACGGTAAGGACCTTACCGGATGGCGGACCACAGGCAACGCGATCTTCAAAGTCGAAGACAACTGCCTGATCGGAACGCAAACAACCGGTAAGGGCGGAGATATCTGGACCGACGCCGAATACGACAACTTCGAGTTGCGGATAACCTACCGCGTAACCTGGCCGGCCAACAGCGGGTTCTGGTTCCGCCACAACGGGAAGAAGGGCTATCAGTACGATGTGCTGAAGTACAAAAGACCCGTCGCATTCAGCGGAACACTCTACTGCCCGGGCAAAATGTTCATCATAGCCAACCTCGACGAATCGCTCGAAAATCGCGACGGATGGAACATTGCACAACTCCGCGCAATGAACGATGATCTTACACTCTGGTTGAACGGAACGAAAACCGGGCACTGCAGCGATAAAACGCTGACGACAGGACGCATCGGTATCCAGATCCACGCGGGCAATGGGTTCAAGGGCATGGAGATGATCGTCAGGAAAATCGAAATACGAACGCTCACAAAACCAAAGACAACCAAATAACAGACACCGGAGATTACGCTGATGAGTTCAAGAGACATCGCTCAACGGGCCCTGGATCAGGGCAATGGTATTATGCGTTTAACGCCGACCTGGGTTCCGCGCGTATTCTGCGTACCGGGCAGGCGAATCAAACTGCACCCCGACGACTACTACGCACTCGGCGGACATCGAGGCGGGATAGACGAACGATGGTTCGCCTCGACCACGCCAGCGGACAACGGACCGGACACCAGCGTGAACGAAGGGCTCAGCCATATCATCGTCGAGGGAGAAACCGTCCTGCTGCGAGAAGCGATCGACGAACTGCAGGCCGCCATCCTGGGCGATGCGCTATGGGACGCTTTCAAATGCTGGCCGATGTACTCGAAATTCTTCGACAACCAGGGCGCCCTACCGCTGCACATCCATCACGACGACGAGTTCGCCGCGAAAGTAAACGCGGTCGGAAAGCCGGAGGCGTACTATTTCCCGCCCCAGGTGAACAATCACGGGGGAGACTTCCCCTACACGTTCTTCGGCATCCAGCCGGGCGTCACCAAAGATCAGGTGCGCGAAGTGCTGTCGAAATTCACCGATGGCGACAATCACATTACCGACCTGTCGGCGGCGTTTCGACTCTTCCCGGGCACCGGGTGGAACGTCCCGCCCGGAGTGCTCCACGCCCCGGGCAGCCTGTGCACATACGAACCGCAAAAAGCGTCGGACGTGTTTGCGATGTACCAGTCGCTCACGGGCGATAAGATCATTCCCGAAGAACTGCTCTGGAAAGATTCGCCCGCCGATCAGCGCGGGAACTTCGACTACCTGGTAGACGTTATCGACTGGGAACAGAACATCGATCCGGAGTTCCGGGCCAAGCACTTCTGCCCGCCGATACCCGTAGCCCCGCTCGAAGAAATGCGGACCCAGGGATACGAAGACCGCTGGATCACCTACATGTCAGACGACTTCAGCGCCAAGGAACTCACCATACTGCCAGGCGCCAGCGTCACGATCACCGACGGTGGACCGTACGGAATGATCATGATGCAGGGACACGGAACAATGGGCGTGTGGGACATCGAAACGCCAACGCTCATCCGCTACGGACAACTCACAAACGATGAATATTTCGTCTCGGCTGAGGCGGCGAAAGAAGGCGTCACGATCACCAATCCCAGCCAGTGCGACCCGATCGTAATGCTGAAACACTTCGGGCCAAACGCCCACGACAACATGCCGAAAATCGGCTAGGAACTAACGCAAATCGAAAGGATGAGCTAATGTCAGATCATACGAATAACTATCCCAAGCTGCACAACGCAGCTTGGCCGGGGGTTGTAGGCAAGGGTGGAGACGGCGAACCGATTATCGAACTGGAGACGATGCTGGACATGACCGCCGCTGCGGAAGTAGACGGCGTAAAGTTCGACGGGATCGACCTGTTCCTGTTCGCTCCGCATGTGGATATCGACGCCTCGGACGACGAGTTAAAGCAACTGGCCGATCGGGTCAGCAAGCGGAATCTGGAGATCGGTTCGCTGGTGGCTCCTGTTTGGCCTCCCACCGGGGGCGGGTCGGCAATGGGCGACGATAACGAGCAGGCCCAGTTCCTCCAGCAGGTGGAAAAAGCCTGCCGAATAGCAGCCAAACTGCGTGAACTTGGCGTGCGGCCCAACGGCGTGGTGCGCATCGACTCGGCTGTCGACCCGGCGAGTTGGTCAGCCAATCCCGAAGCTAATCAGGCGAGAATCGCCGCAACGTTCCGCAAGGCGTGTGATATCGCCTCGGACCACGGCCAGCAGCTCGCAGCAGAAGGCGAAATATGCTGGGGCGGGATGCACAGTTGGAAGCGAATGACCGAACTGCTGGCGATGGTCAACAAGCCCGACACACTCGGTTTCCAAGCCGACATGGCCCACACACTGCTGTACATGCTCGGATACAACGCGCCCGAAGACGCAATACTGGCCGACGACTTCGACTGGTCTGACACCGAAACGTTCGACGCAGCCTATCGCAAGCTCGCATCGGCGCTGCAGCCATGGACCAACGACCTGCACATCGCACAAAACGACGCAACGGTTAAGGGCGGCGGATCGCACGATAAAACGGGCAAACACTGCCTCCCGAACGACCCGAACGGAAAACTCGACATCACCAAATACGCAGGCTTCTGGATGCGCGACGCTGCCGGTGAAATAACAAAACGCTGCCGGCACATCTGCTGGGACGGGTGCATGTTCGACAACGAAACGATGATGCAACCGCAGACGTGGAACGATATTCTCGCCGCAATGCTCGACGTTCGCGACGTGCACGGATGGCAGGAATAAACTCGCTAAAAACAACTGAAAGGATCACTCAGATGAAGCCTTTGAATGTCGGTGTAATTGGTTGCGGTTTCATGGGCCGGACCCACTCGAACGCATACAGCAAGGTCGGACACTTTTTCAACCTGCCCTACAAACCCAAACTCCGCGTGATTTGCGCACTCAGCGAAGATGAAGCCAAAGCCTTCGCCGAGCAGTGGGACTTCGAATCATACACCACCGACTGGCGGAAGGTGATCGAAGACGAGAACGTAGACATAGTCGACATCTGCGTACCGAACAACATGCACGCCGAGATCGCCATCGCCGCAGCCAAGGCGGGCAAGGCGATCATCTGCGAAAAACCGCTGGCGATGTCCGCCCAGCAAGGCCAGGAAATGGTCGCCGCGGTCGAAGCTACCGGTGTGGCGAACCTGGTCTCGTTCAACTACAGGCGTGTGCCCGCAGTGACACTGGCGAAGAACATTATCGACGAAGGACGCCTGGGCAGAATTTTCCACTACAGGGCGAATTTCCTGCAGGATTGGACGATCTCAGCCGAAGTACCCCAGGGCGGCGACGGAACCTGGCGTCTTGACGCTGCGGCCGCCGGGTCGGGCGTCACAGGCGATTTGCTGGCCCATTGCATCGATACGGCATTGTGGCACAACGGGCCGATCAGTTCAGTCAACGCAATGACCGAAACGTTCATCAAGCAGCGCGTCCATGCCGAGACCGGAGAGGCCCAAAAAGTAACCATCGACGACGCCTGCACTTTCTTCTGCCGCTTCGATAACGGTTCGCTGGGCAACTTCGAATCCACCCGTTACGCACGCGGCCACAAGGCGTTGTACACCTTCGAGATTAACGGTGAGGACGCCTCGATCCGCTGGGACCTGCACGATCTGAGCCGCCTGGAATACTTCGAACATCGCGACGAGGGACGGGTTCGCGGTTGGCGTTCGATCCACGTGACCGACGGCGATCACCCGTACATGGACAAATGGTGGGTCCCCGGCCTATCGATCGGATACGAGCACAGCTTCGTCCACCAAGCAGCCGATTTCCTGACCGCAATGGCAGAAGGCGCCCCATGCGGCCCGACCTTCGCCGAAGCCCTCGAAACCCAAAAAGTCTGCGACGCAGTCCTAAAATCAGCAGCAGAAAAACGCTGGATCGACATCAATAGCTAAAGTACCGATCCATCGAACATCCTGACAACCGACTCACGACAGCCCACAGATTGCAATCTGTGGGCTTTGTCTATTACCATCAAGGCACTCCTGCGATAGTCCTATTTCTTCGCAGCTTTCTTCTTCGCCGCTTCGCGTTCTTTTCGTCGCTTGATCGCTTCGAGTCTTCGTTTCAAGAACTCGCCCTTATGGTTGGGGTTCATTGGTAGGACATTGCAGCGTTTGGCCCAGGCCCACCATTTTGCGTCCATGTCCTTGACGCGATCGGGCTCTTTGGCTGCGAGGTCGTGCAGTTCGGTGCGGTCGTCGACCATATTATACAGGCTCCATCGCGTATTCTCACCGGCAGCGACTAGTTTCCAATCTCCGATGCGAATCGCCCTGTTGCCGTGATGCTCCCAGCAAATGCTGTCTCGCACGATCGGTTTATTGTCAACTATCGCCGGAAGCAGGCTCTGGCCTTCCATCGGCGGGATCGCGTTGCCTGCATGCCGGGCGGGGTACTTGCCGCCGGCGGCCTGGATGAACGTCGGCATGAAGTCGATGATATGCCCGACCTGGCGACGGTACTTGCCGTCGGGTTTGGCCCGAGCTGGCCAGTGAACGATCATGGGCGTGGATATCCCGCCCTCGTGAGTATAGTGCTTGTAGTAGCGGAATGGGGTGTTGCTGGCGCACGCCCAACCCGAACCGTAACTGTCCCAACTCAGCGGACCACCGTTTTCCTTGAACGTGTTGTGGTGCTTGGGCTTCATCAGCCCGCCGTAGATACTCCACTCCGAACAACCGCCGTTATCGGCGAGGAACACCACCATCGTATTGTCCAGAATACCGTTGTCCTTGAGCGATTTAACGATGCGCCCAATGCCCTGGTCCATATTGTCGATCATGGCTGCGTATATCTCCATTTTCATCGACATGAAGGCGTGGAGATTATCCTTATTAACGACCTTGATCTGCTCGAACTGCTTGGGCAGATCGCGCTTGGGCAGATCCTCCCACGAACACTCCGCCGACGATTTCGACATCGCCCACTTGCTGTCGAGCAACCCGAGCTTATGGATCTTCTTGAGCCTGCTTTCGCGAAGCTTATCCCAACCGCCATCATAGACGCCCTTGTACTTGGCCCGATCCTTGTCCAATGCGTGCAGGGGCCAGTGCGGCGCGGTGTAGGCTACGTAGTGGAAGAAAGGCTTGGCCTTATCTTGCTTGCAGTGCTCGTTGATGAACTTGACGGTATTGTCGCTGATCGCGTCGGTGTAGTAGTAGCTCTTGTCTTCCTTGGCCTGCTTGGTGATGTCTTCGTTATCGCTGGTCAGCGTCGCCGGTGCGTAGAAGTCACCGGCGCCGGCGATCGTACCGTAGTACCTATCAAACCCTCGCTGACAGGGCCAATTGTGCTTGTCTTCGAGCTTCCGGGCGCGTGTGTCGCGGGTCAGGTGCCATTTGCCGGTCATATACGTCGCGTATCCGTTTACCTTCAGGGCTTCGGCCAGCGTAACGCACCGTTTGTTAATGTTCCCGCGATACCCCGGAGCTTTCCAGTCGGGCTCCATACCGCCCATAGACGCCTGGTGAGCGTAGAGTCCCGTAAGCAGCGCCGCCCGTGTCGGACAGCATCTGGCGCCGTTGTAAAACTGCGTGAACACGACGCCGCCTGAGGCCAACTTGTCGATGTTCGGAGTCTGGATCTCCGAACCGAAACACCCGATGTCGGAATAGCCCATATCGTCGGCCATTATGAGAATGATATTCGGCCTGTCGCCTGCGGGGCCCTTCTCGGCGCCTCTGGTCGCTGCGGTCAGGCAATTCGGCATAACCGCGGCCGCGGCGCCGAGAGAAACCGTTTTGAGAAAATCACGACGTTCCATACTTATACGAGTCATTTTCGTTTCCTTTTCATAATTCATCGTTAGCGCAAAAGGGCGCCAAGATATAAACGCAGACCAGCGGCACATATTCTGTCCGGTGGATGCTACTTCTTGGGCTCAGCAGGTTTGTCCGGACCGGGACGCTCGAACTTCAGGATCGCGTAGCCCTTCGGCGCCAACGAAAAGTTCACGTCGCCCCAGGCGCCGCGCCTGTTCCACTTGCCGTGCTCGAACTGCGACATGATAACAGGGGCCTCCTTGGCCTGGCCCAGATCGACGAGCATCCCCTGCCACTGGATGGCGCTGGGATTGGAGAAAACCACAATATCGCTGGTCTTGTCGCTCGCGTAGACCGCGATCATGGCCTTGCCCTGCTTGACGGTCAGGCTGGAATCCTTGCCGAACTCGGTGAAGATCGCCGGCTTGATGTTCCTGTCTATTCCGACGGCGGGAATCTTGGCAACCTCGGCGAAATTATCGGTCGGATCCCATTTGATTGGAGTATCTTTGACGATCACAGCGCCCGGTTTGGTCTCGAACCGGAACACGGCCGCATCGGCTGGCGCCAACGCATAATTCACCGCCCGCCGACCGCCAAGCGAGTCCCACTTGCCGCTCTTGCGGTTGAAACGCGAAATTGCGATCTCCTTGCCCTTTTCCTGTGCGACGTCCATTGTCGCGCCCTGCCACGCCCAGGCGTTCTGGTTGCATACGTATGCGATTCGTGAACCGTCAGGGTGCTTGAATATCCCGGTGAGGACTTCGCCCCGGCTGAACTGGAGCCAGTAGTCTTTCGGGAACGCGGTGGTGTTGGCCTCCATCGCGAACTTCTTGTCTTTGTTGGTGTCAGCCCGGCGTCGCGTGGGGGTTGCGTAAACTTCCTCG
>JABGPF010000385.1 GCA_018645065.1 Phycisphaerales bacterium | reverse complement strand
GTTCACCCATCGGTGGTGCTCCATGTCTGGAACTCCATGAAAAGTAAGTACGACCACCTGTCCGGGGATTGCTTTTTTTACAATTCCGGCAAAACGGTTCTTGTTCCTGAAAAGATTCTTGGGGACAGTAAAAGATGGAACGTTATATCTATCGTCTTTGGCAGGATCATATGCACGTTCCCCTCCGCCCCTGGCGAAAAGATACCCGTTATCGGCCATGTAAGGATACAGGCCTTTATTGACGCTATAAACCGGCCAACAGAATGTTGTCGGACGGGGGATCTTGTATTTTGCGCAACGATCCTCAATCGCCTTAAATTCCTTTATCCCTTCGGCCACCGTCTTACTGCCGAGCCTCGCATGCGTCAATGTGTGATTCCCGACCTCAAAGCCCATTTTGTTTAAATCGCTTATCTGCTCCCAGCTCATATACCACTTCTTGTTGCTGAAGTTCTTTGTAATCTCGCCGACGTAGAAGGTGGCGCCGAAACCATACTTCTTGAGCAGCGGCGCCACGAAAGAGGCGTGGCTCGCGCAGGCGTCATCAAACGTCAGCACCACAAGCTTCTCCGGTATGGGTTTCACCTTTCCCTTCGCAGACCCCTTTGCCGCTGGTTCCGCACCGCCCAGAACATTCTGCAACAGCAGCAAGGCAAGCAGGGCAGCGCCGATCGTGTTTCTGTTAAACAATCGCAGCATAATTTCTCCTCTGTAAATAGTCGTCCTAACCGTCAAATGAGTCACACGCGAATCCCGCCATAGCCCCTATTCTAGCCATGATCTCACAAGATTGTGAATAAACTCGCGGGCGACGGTGGGTCGCCAGTCCCCGACAAACACCCATCTACTCCTTCGGGCTCCAGAACTGAAGCGTGGCCCCCGCCTGGGCACGCGAAGATGGTCGTTGGATCCAGAGGAGGCCGTTGGAATAGCGCGGGATGCGGCGATCGTAATACCATCCAATGTTCGGCGAAAGAATGCTGCCGGGAGCTTCGGTGGTTCCGCCGGTTTTCAGATCGATGAAATAAGAAGGAGCCTGCTTCTGCTTACCTCGAGCCGCGTTCATCTGAACGAAAAGCCGATTCCCCTCATGCAGAAGGGTGGCTAGACCGCCCCACCTGTCTTTCTTCTTGGAATCGTGGAGGACCTTGCGGGCCTTCAGGTCGAAGAGGACAATGCGGCGGCCTCGCTGCACGCAGATCAGGCGATCCCCGTCCAGCTCGCAGCTCCAATTATTTCTGTCATACCTGGTGCGGGGCAAAGGACTGGCGCGATATCCGTCGTCCTCAAAATTGTACACGGCCAGTTGGGGTCCTTTTACTTCGCAGACCGCGTATTTCTCATTGGTGACGAAGATGTTCACGACCCCAAGATCACCCAGATTCCTGGGCTTCTTGCCGTCCATCTTGTAGAGGACGTACTCGCTTTTTCTTGCCTTCCCGGAAGAAGCGAACAAGGCGCCCTTGGCGCCGCATGATCTGACGGTCCACCACTGGCCTTTTATGTCCAGCGGGATATCCTCGTAGGCTCGAATTGTCTCGCCGGTGAGGGGATTGATGAGCAAATGCCGAAGATGTTTCCCGTGGGGTATTTGGAGGATGTGTATGACTTTCGCCTGGGCAATCGCTTGGCACCCGTGGCCAAAAGTCTTTTGCCAACGGATCTTGCCCGTTTTGAGATCCAGGCAGACAACCGTGCCACCGCTATTTGAGCCATCCCAGGCCATGATGTAATCGCCTGCGTGGTGAATCGACCTCCCGGACACTTTGCGGGTCCATCGCCTTTCGCCGGTTCGCCCGTCAAAGGCGATGAGCTGCCGTTCAGCGTTCCGAAGCACCAGCAGCTCGCCGAAGAAGATCGGCTTGTCATTATCGAGCTTCCGCATGAACCGTTGCCACACAATCCCGCCCTGCGGGTTGGCTTCTGCGCAGGTTAGAATATCTGCGGCCTGGTAGTACACCTTTCCGGCCAGTGGCGAGCCGGGCGGCGGTTTTATCAAGTATGTGTCTTTTGAAATGGGCAGCGTCCAAGCCAGGCGCAGCGGAAGCTTGAAAGCCGGCGCCTTGGGCGCGTTTGGATTAAGAATGCGCCGTGCGGGATCCAGGTACGGGGTATTGCCAACGACGAACAGACTGTCCCCGTCGATCCGCACCGCTTGCGGCGCGCCGTCCTTCAATGCCCATTTCCGTTGACCGATGCGCGTGCCGTCACCGGCGGACAAAGCAACTATCCGACTTTCTGTCGAGACATAGACACGGTCTCCCATGAGCTGGGTCCGGCCGACAATAGACTCCTCGAACCGGTGGGACCAGCGTATCTTGCCGTCGTCGATCGAAAGGGCGGCCAGGGTGAGCTCGTCGCGGACCAGAACGGTCTTGCCGTAGCGCCCGACCTGTTCGGTGACCAGCGCATAGGGAGTGCGCCAAAGCAGGCGCCCCGTGTCCAGATCCAGCGCGATGGTGGAGGCGACATTGTCCAAAGGCGAACAGATCAGCCGATTCCCCACGATCACCGGCGATCCTGCATAGCGAGGGAGCGGGTCATGCCAGACCTTTTGCTTCAAACTGTACTTGTGCACCCAGACGAGCCTACCGTCGCGCAGATCGTGACAGCTGACGGCATGACTGCTGGTGACCGCGTAGACAAAGCCCTTGTGCACAATGGGCGGGATACCGCATACATGAGGAACGGACCAGGCTTTTCTGAATTTGATGGGCGACCGCCACAGAACGCGTCTGGTTTCGATATCCACGGCGACCACCGAATAATTTTTCTCGCGGTTGCGAACGCCTTCTTCGTAGGAGAGATATATCAACGAACCGTCTGTGAATACAGGCTTGCTGAGGAACTTCTGCCAGTGGTGCAGCTTTGGAACAGCATCGGGGGAGATGCCGGCCTGCTGCGATTTGTATCGTCCCATCGACCACAGGTCGCTGCCGCTGGCCAGGTCGATCACGTTCATGACCGCCGAAGTTTCACTGCTGCGATTGCGGGCGTAGACCCTGCCGTCACTCAACGCCGGCGCGTAGCTACCGGGCGCGGAGTTGAGGCTACCGCTGTTAAACTCATCTTTCCGTAACCATTTCGGCCGGTCGGTCTTGTTCCGGGCATAGGTTGCCAGGTACCAGCGCGCACTGAGAACAACGTGGTCATCCTGGACCTGCAGTTCAGGAGAGACCGGTTTCTCTGCGCTGCTCCTCCACGGCGCGATCGGCGGCGGAACGACGGTCTGAATCTTGAGAGTTTCGAGATCCGGCGTCTTGACGGTCGGCTTCTGCGCGGGTTGGAGTTGTCGGCGCAGTTCCGCGACCGAAACGCTCTTTCCCATCCACGGCAGCTGTGCTTTGGCGTCCAACGCATCAAACTCCGCTGCCAGAGATTCCGCGTCGCCCAGGCTGGACAGCGCCATCAGGCAACCGACGGCGGCTCGCTGGCGGATCTCGGGATTTACGCTATGGGTTCGCACATCGTCAAAGGAACGATAGGCGGCTTGAAGGCGTCCCTTCCCGAGGTCTGTCCCGCCATAGTCGAGGAGACGACGGTGCGCGGTTTCGGCCCAGGGGAACCGGCGGAAAACCTTCAACGCGTCCAGCTTGAGGTTATCGGGGTCTTCCCGCAGTTTCTTCTCCTGGTACGCGCGCAGGGCCGCCAGGCTGGCGGCGGGTTGCCGACGCAGGTGCAGGTCCATGGCGGTCCAGGCTTCGATGTTGCCGACATCTCCCTCCCAATCCTTGGTATCCGCCAACTTCCCGGTCGCTTCCCCGATGATGGTGTCGATGGTTTCGGCGATACCGGCCGGGTCGGCGCCAGGAACCTGGTGCCAATGGTCGTTAAACTCGATTGTCTCCAGTAACGCCAACGGACTACCGGTCGGCGGCGGTGCAGACAGGTGACTCAGACCGTCTTGGGAAAGGGTGGCGCCCACCCTATTGCTCCGCACGTCCTCGGGATAACGTTCGCTCAACTCGTTGAACAGGAGTTTCGCCGAGAGTCGGCGCCCCGCCGCGATGTCTTGACTGATCCGGGCCAGATAGATATCAGGGGTCGGGTCTGCATACCAGGAGACAAGACCGAGCTCCTGCAGGGCAAGCAAACGGCTGCTTGCGTAGCGGGTCCATTCCTGATTGCGGTCCGAATGTCTTAGAATCAAGTTCAACCCCGCCAGGGCAAGCTGTGTATTGCCCGGGTGACGTTCGATGATGGCGCGAACCGCCTGGTTCCCGTTTTCCCGTCCATTGGCGTAGGCCTTCTCCGTCGGGGCCAGGATCTGTTTGGGATCCTTCGGGGGCGCAGCCGGGAGCAGGTTCGCTCTGGTCAGCAAGGCTGCCGCCAGCAGTGTAAGGATAAGTGTTTGCTTCATTGTTGCACCGCCAGTGGGCTACCGTCGATGCCGAGCAGACGAACACGAAACTCCCATTCGGGTGATTTGGGATTGAACGTCTTGATCAGAATTTGATTCGGTCCGGGTTTTAGCGTGACCTTGTAGATA
>JABGPF010000028.1 GCA_018645065.1 Phycisphaerales bacterium | reverse complement strand
CCTCCACACCCGCCGTCGGAGCCGTGCACGCAATCGCCATCAAGCAAACCGAAACTCGCGACTACGCATGCGTTGTCTGCCACAACCACATTCACACCACACCGCCCCCGCCCCGCGAGCCGAAATACTACGACGAAGCCGACAATTCCTTCTGCTATGTCTGCCACATCAATTTCAAGAAAGAACCGTTCGTCCTCCAGCACCGTGCCGCCAACATCGGCTGCTCTGACTGCCACGGCGAGTCGCTGCCCCACGCAGATGACGAAGACAACGCCACCGCCCCAATGATCATGTACACCAAGCAGGTGGTGAATGCATCATGCGGCAAGAGCGGCTGCCACAGCGAAAAACGAATGAAGAAAGTAACGAGCCACAAAGCCTGGTACGCAGCCGGGGGCCCAAAAGGCTCGGACACTAAAACGGGCAAAAAGTACTGCACAGACTGCCACGGCATGCACAAAATCGACGAACGCCAAAGGAAGTGGGACAAAAAGACCAAAATCCTAATCTGGCGCGACGGCCACGACGTAGACCCAAAAGACGCCCCATCAACCCAACCCTCAGACGACGACGAAATGGGCATGGACGGAATGGGTATGTAACCGGGCGAAAAAGATCAATATCCAATAACCAACAAGAAATATCCAACGCCCAAGTAACAGCCACGGCGACGGCGCCGTAATTTGGACTGCGGTGGTTAGGCACCGCTTTGGCTTGTCGCGGAGCGACGGTTCTCGCCGTTAGTCGCTCCCCTGCCTCCTTTCCACTTTCCACATTTCTACTTTCTCGCGCAGCGCCCCTTCCCCACTAAATTCAAATAAAACCCCAATGTGACCCATTGTCCGTGGACCAATTGTCTGTAATGCCTGAAAATGTGGGGTATGGATAGAATAATAACGCTAGCGCTATCGGATATATTCGTCGGACAGATACTTGATGTTTTGCGTTTTGAGCAGGATGCTTGGGCTTATACGCAAAGTTACTTGCTTGGCGGCCCGCTCGACATGGAGCGTTTAATTAAGGTGCACTCTACCCCTACCGACGCTGGAAAAATGGTCGCTTTCTATCAAGATATTATCGACGCGGTTGAACAACAGTATCAGGCAACCAACCCTAACCGATAGGCACCCATGGATAAATTTGTCACACTTAAGCTGCCGCGACTGTTCGCAGGACAAATACTCTGTCTGTTACACGAAATGCATATCGCTTTGTCATCCAGACAGAGCTACACACCCGGCGAACACCTCAATGTCAAAGAACTCTTCAAGCTGATAAAGCACTTTCAGGAAATCATCGACTTGGTCGAACAATAATATTACAACCCAAAAGCCCCCTCAGATTTCTGAGACAATAAACAAGCTGCCAGACAATCCAATTCTATCCTCCCTATTTGATACATTTTCCAGGCCATTTCTCCATTGCAGACTATAGTCTGACGACCCCCGCTTCATAATCGGCTATTATTGCTCCACATAACGTGTAGGGCATGCCATATGAGTATTAGTGAAGCATTCGGATTGATCTTGCGACAAGCACGCCAAGACAAGGGGCTTACGCAAGAACGGCTCGGTGAACTTTCCGGATTGCACCGCACCTACATCAGCCTGCTCGAACGCGGACAAAGAACACCAACCCTTGACGTCTTGTTTCGCCTAGCCGGATCACTCGGCGTGTCGGCATCGGATATGGTCAAGGGCCTGGAATAATCCAATAGGGGTAAGATGTCAGCCTACTTACGAAACACAATCCCAGAGTTTCTGGCCACCAGCGAAGAAAATTTGGTGGGTGTTTTAACCACTCAGACCACCTCCCATGAGCTCAAGATTGACCAAGCGACTGAATGGCAAGAAACAACGAACCTCCTGAAATCAGCACTCGGTGACATCTGCGATCGTTTTGACCAAGCCAAATCATGGGGGATACTTCTGGAATACACAATTCCGCTCCGACAGAAGCGAATTGACGCTGTAGTTTTGGCCCGGGATTTAATCTTCGTGATCGAATTCAAGGCTTCCAACACACACGATGCGTACGCTCGTCGCCAAGTTGAAGACTACGCTTTGGATTTGCGAGATTTCCACGCGGAAAGCAACGGGCGAGTGATTATACCGATCCTAGTAGCTCGCACCGCAGAGATGGAAAGCAAGCATACGAGCAGAACAACCGAAGACGCTGTCCGCAATGTCGTGCTCGCCGATGCCACCAATCTTGCCAGTACCATGCTGGCTGCGTTCACTCAGAATTCACTCCCAGATCGAACACCTATCGACCATGAGGCATGGGACAACTCGCAACACCAACCAATCCCTACTATCATAGAAGCCGCCCAAGCACTGTACGGCGGCAACAGTGTTGAAGATATTCAGCATTCACATGCCGATGCACACAATCTCAGCACAACCACACAATGCCTTGTTTCAGCAATTCGATACGCCAGAGATAATCAACGCAAGGTCATTTGTTTCGTGACTGGGGTGCCGGGGTCTGGCAAGACTTTGACTGGCTTGAACGCTGTACATACACCGGAATTGCTTGATGGTAGCAAGTCCATTGGTGCCTTCCTTTCGGGAAATGTCCCCCTTGTCAAAATCGTATCAGAAGCACTTGCTCGCGATCAACGTGATACCCGCGGTGTATCCTTAAAGGATGCAAGACGTGAAGTAAACACTTTCATCCAGAATGTGCACGTCTTCATGGATTTCTACGGTAAGGATCAACCCGATCAGGCACCTTGTGGCAATGTCGTTGTTTTCGACGAAGCTCAACGCGCCTGGGATGCTAAGAAAGCCCAGAAGAAATGGGCTCGCGAAACATCCGAACCGGAGATGATGTTCCAGATAATGGACAGGCACGATGACTGGGCCGTAATCATTGCTTTAGTCGGCGGTGGGCAGGAGATTTACGAAGGCGAGGCAGGGCTGGCCGAATGGGGCCACGCTATGTCGAAGGGATACTCCCACTGGGAAGCGCGCGTATCGCCCCAAGTTGTATGCGGTGGTGTAAGCGTCGCAGGCAGCAAATTGTTTGAGGATAGAATTCCCGAAGAGATTACTGTCATCGAGGAGGATGCTCTGCATCTGGCGGTATCGGTCAGGGCCTGCAAGGCCAGAAACGTCGCCAAATGGGTCAATACCATGCTCCAAGGCGATAGCACCTCCGCTAAGAAAATCATGAGCACCATTGGAGATTTTCCGATTCTGCTTACAAGAGAGTTATCGGCAATGCGAAATTGGTTACGGAACACAACGCGTGGCATTCGCCGCTGTGGGCTGGTCGCCAGTTCCGGCGCCTTGCGACTTCGTGCTCACGGCCTGGAAGTGTCATCCGGTTTTCACAGGGGTTATCCAACTGAACATTGGTTCCTCGGACCACGGACCGATATCCGATCATCCTATCAGCTTGAAGTGGCAGTAAGGGAATTTGAATGCCAGGGCCTAGAATTGGATCGTGTAGGTATCTGTTGGGGTAGCGACTTTACCCGCAATATAACAAACGGCTCATGGCGACACCGACAATTCAAAGGAGCCAAGTGGCAGAACATCAAGAAGGAAAAGAACCAAGACTATCTCTTAAATAAATACCGCGTGCTCCTAACCCGCGCACGTGGAGGGATGGTTCTCTGGATACCGCATGGTGATTCCAACGATCCCACACGTGATCCAAAAATCCTAAACGACACTGCCGACTATCTCCGTGCATGTGGAGTAAAAGAACTCTCCCAATAAAGCAAACTTGAACAACTGTCTAATCGGATCAGTTCGTTTCTGGATAGGTAAAAGGATCCAAAATTTCCTCTGGTATCATGCCGTGTGAACGTGACGCTGGTCGGGCGCGTTCCTATATCTTCCAGCCTTATTTTATATCTCTTCGCTCGCTTTCATCACCATTGTTCCGGACCTACGGCCCGGTAATCGGCGTGGACTTTCGGATTGCACTGTTCACCTTGATTTGGTTGTTCGCCGCTTGCGGCTTGGCGCTCAGAAAGATGGGGATTAACTCAGCTTGGGTGGGATTTGGTCGATTATCATTTTATGCGGTCGATCGGCTTGTTGGACAGCGATTGGCTGGTGCGAGGTTGGCTTTTGCCCAAATTGAATTGTAGTCTTGAAATAGACACCGTGTGCAAAAATGATTCAACAAACTAATCATAACCGTTGCGCGAGACAATTATCCAGATCGGGGATGGCGTATGTCTTCGCGCTGGCGATGCTTGCGCTGTGCACCAGCCTGACTGTAGCGCTCGCTTCGGGCATCAATATGAACATCGCACGCAGCGAAAATATGCAAAAGGTGTTGAATGCACAATTAACGGCTGAAAGCGGATTGGCGTTTATGCTGCAAGCCGTCTCGCAAACCGGCGTCAGTCGCGATACCGATTACGATACGCTGATGAGCAATCTGGCGACCGAACTCGGTGAGCTTCTGGACGACACGCCGAACCTCAACTCACAGACAGTATCCGGTGATGAAACTACAGTAACGATCCCGGCGATCGCCATCGGAAGCGGCGCGTTCTCGTGCGTGTTGACACGCCTGAGCCCCGATTCCGACGATAATCAACAGTGTCGCATCACGGTTACCGGAACGGCGGACGGACTGTCGCGAACTCTGTCAATCGATATGCGGCTCAAACTCGTCCCGCCAGGCGCGTTCGACTACGGGGTCGCCACCAAAGGCACGATCGCAATGTCCGGTAACGCCAAAATCCGCTCACTTACCGACGCCGAAGACGCCAATATTTTCTCGGCCGCTGCGGCTTCCACGGTAGTCAGCGCAAACGGAAACCCCGAACTGGACGGTGATATCTACGCTTGCACCGATAATATCGCCGCGATCAATCTCACGGGCAATGTCGAGGTTGGCGGCGAGAACGATCTGGACGAAATACTGGCCCATCACGTGCACCTCGAGGAGCCCGCCCCGGACTTCCCCGAACTGGACCTGACGCCGTTTGCGGCGCTGGCGACCACCGAGATATCAAAATCCACGAAAACCAATAACAAAACGTTCAGCAACGTACGCGTGCTGGCCAACGCCAATCCCACGTTCAACGGAAACACAACGCTGAACGGTATCGTCTACGTCGAAGCGCCGAACAAAATTAAGTTCAACGGGAATCTCGTGATCAACGGGTTTATCGTAACTGCCGACGGGAGCGATCTGTCGATCTCGGGCAACGAGTTGACGTTCAACGGGAACCTGTCGGTAAACGGTGTAGAGTCCCTGCCCGACACCGCCGAGTTCGCCGCGGTCAAAGAATACAAGGGCACGGCGATTCTGGCGCCGGGGTTCGCGCTGAAGTTCTCGGGCAACAACAGCGGAATCGACGGCATGATTGCAGCCGATCAGTTGACATTCACGGGCAACAGCACCCTCGGCGGAGAGCTCACCGGGATAATCCTCGGCCTGAAAAACCTACCGATGGTGCTACGCGGTAATACGGAAATCACGATAAACCGCGACGATGACGACTACTTGCCCGCCGGTTTCAAATACACCTCAAAATTCAACGTGACCCGCAACACCTACTCCGAATCTAACGGCCAGTGACCAGGGCACACGACGCGGCAAGGGGGAAGTAACATTATCTGCGCACGGTTCGGCCGCCCCGCCGTTGCGTCTCTCGGCTTAGGCGGTTAGGATGTTTGGACGAACTTTACCGACTACGCTGAACATGCGGTCTGCGTATTTTTCGCCTTTTCGTTTTTCATCGCTTCGCCAGGAGATTCCATGCGTCCAAAACACGCCGCCCTATCGATTATCATTACAGCCGCCTTGCTGACGTTCGCACAATTCTCTGTCGCACAAGGGACGCGGAGCGATTATAAACGCGCGGCGGAACTCTCGGGCAAAACTGCGAACACCGTCTTCAAAACTCGTATCACGCCGCACTGGTTCGATGGCAATACGAAGTTCTGGTATCGTAACGATCTGGCCGGCGCCAAACGTCAGTTCGTTCTGGTCGATCCGGACAAAAGCTCGCGCGTCGATGCGTTTGATCATGCAAAAGTCGCAGCCGCTCTGAGCAAAGCTACGGGCAAAAAACTAACGGCTGACAAACTCCCGATCGATCGCATTGACTTCGCCGTCGACGGCGCGATTCACATGCAGGTCAGAAATGTCGTCTGGAAATATTCGCCCAAAACCGGCCAGGCCGCTCGCACCAAAATCAAACCCAAGCCGACACGCAACCCCCGCGCCCGGCGGCGCCACGGTATGAACGGTCGGCACGGGCTCGGGCCGCATCACGGCGGCGGGCCTGAATCGCCCGACGGAAAAATGATCGCCATTGTAAAAGATCACAACCTGCACATCCGCGTCAAAAACGATCCGGAAAAATCATGGCAGCTCACGCGTGACGGATCAGCGGCAAACGCATACTCCCGCCACGTGGCCTGGTCGCCCGACTCAAAAAAACTCGTCGCACTCCGCGTCAAGCCCGGTAAGCCCAGCAAGCTCTATCTCGTCGAATCGTCGCCGAAAGATCAACTGCACCCCAAGCTGCACGTTCGCAACTACGCGCGCCCGGGCGATCCGATCGAAATGCGGCGCCCTTACTTGTTCGATATCACCACGCGCAAAAACATTCCCGTAGATAACAAACTGTTCCCCACACCGTGGCGGCTTGATCATTTGCGATGGTCGGCCGACTCAAAACGCTTCACGTTTTTTTACAATCAGCGCGGCCACCAGATCGTTCGCATAGTCGCCGTTGACGCGAAAACCGGCATCGCCCGCCCGCTGATAGACGAGGTGTGCAAAACGTTTTTCGACTACGCCTACAAGCTGCTAGGCCACTGGCCCAAAGAGGACGGCGAGATTATCTGGGCGTCTGAACGCGACGGCTGGAACCATTTATATCTTTACGACGCGAAGACCGGGAAGGTGAAAAATCAGATCACCAAGGGCAAGTGGCTCGTCCGCGGCGTCGATCGCATTGACGACGCCAGGCGTCAAATATGGTTCTACGCCGGCGGGATAATACCCGGCCAGGACCCGTATCACATTCACTACGCCAGGGTGAACTTCGACGGCTCGGGCCTTACGATTCTCACCAAAGGCGACGGTACGCACTCGCTGCAATTTTCGCCCGATAAGACGAAAAAATTCTTCATCGACACCTGGTCGCGCGTCGACGAGCCCGGCCGCAGCGAACTGCGTCGCTCATCCGACGGTAAGCTGCTGTGCGTGCTCGAGACCGCCGACATAACCGCCCTGCTGAAAACCGGTTGGAAACCGCCGATGCGTTTCACCGCCAAGGCCCGCGACGGGAAAACCGATATCTGGGGCGTTATATACCGCCCGACGAATCTTGATACATCGAAGAAGTACCCGGTTATCGAGGCCATTTACGCAGGCCCGCATGGCTCGTATACGCCCAAGCGATTTTCGCGTCACTACAACGCCCAATCGATGGCTGAGTTGGGTTTCATTGTCGTGCAGCTCGACGGTATGGGCACGTCGAATCGCTCCAAGGCGTTCCACGATTACTGCTGGCGCAACATTGCCGACGCCGGCCTGCCCGATCGGGTTTTGTGGATCAAAGCCGCGGCCAAAAAGTATTCGTACATGGACACCTCGCGCGTGGGAATTTACGGCGGGTCAGCTGGCGGGCAAAACACCGTGCGTGCGATACTCGACTACCCGGACTTCTACAAGGTAGCCGTCGCCGATGCCGGCTGCCACGATAACCGCATGGACAAAATCTGGTGGAACGAGGCCTGGATGGGTTGGCCCGTCGGGCCTCACTACGCCAAACAGTCCAACGCGACAGACGCACACAAACTCAAGGGCAAACTGCTGCTGATAGTAGGCGAGATGGACACAAACGTAGACCCGGCGTCGACGATGCAACTGGTAAACGCATTGATAAAAGCCGATAAGGATTTCGACATGCTCCTGGTGCCCGGTTTCGGCCACGGCGCCGGCGGCAGATACGGCGTGCGCCGCCGCAGCGACTTTTTCGTAAGACACCTCCTTGGCGTCCAGCCGCGCAGCAAGTAAGATCGACAGACAAACATTCGCACAAACTTCACCGAAAGAGGCAACCTATGCAAAAAGGATTATTAGCCGGCCTCATACTAGGAGTACTGCTCGGCGGAACGGGCCTGTGGGCCATCCTGCATACGCCAAACGATGAACCGACTCAACCTGCTGCGCCGACCACTCTGTACACATCTGAAGCTCATATCGCTGTTACCCCGTCCTCGCGGGATCTCGACCAACCCGCAATTCGCAAGTTAGTCGCCGCGATAGAGACACTCAAGAAAGAGTATGCGCACCTCGCAACCGACCAAACCGTGCTGACCCGAGCCATAAATGAAGACCTGGCCGCAAACGGAACAAAGCTTGACCGGATCCGAAACACCGCCTGGTTCACCGGCGACCTGGATGGGACCGTCAAACTACTTCAGGACAAACTGTCGGTAACCGCCGTCCAAGACACCATGCTGATCCGCATATCATTGACCGGACCGAACCCAAAAGAATTGCCCAACGTCATTAACGCAGTAGCCGAAGCACTGGTTTACATGGCAAACGAGCAATTCAATGCGAGCAAAGCAAAGCAAATAAAGGCCCTGAAGATCCAAGTGGAAGAAATTATGGCCCAGCTCGAAACCGCGCAACAAGCAAGCGAATCGATGGGAGCTCCTTCCAAGATAGCGCGCATGCGCGAACGTCACAATATCGCGCAGGCGACGCTGCAATCGCTGGCCACGGAAATCTCCCAGCTCAAACTATTGCAGTCCCAGGCCGAAGCAGCACTGGCCAAACTGAAGGAACAACAGTCAACCGGTGCGCTGGCCAGTTCCCCCGAAGTCCTCCAGGCCCTGGAACAGGACCCCACGTACCGCTCGCTGGTGGTCACCGCAAAAAATATCGAAATAGAACTCGAAAGCCTGACCGAACGATTGAGCGAGCATCGACCAACCAAAGCCACCCGCGCACGCCTCAAACTTATCAAAGACAAACGAAATGCCATGAAAGCCGAACTGATCAAAAAGCAAATTACCGCGATGATGCAGCAGCAACAAGCCCAAGTCACCGCAGTCAACGACCGCCTCCAGGAAGTCGAGAATCAGCACAACAAGGCGGCCCTAGAAGTACACGCACTCAAAGCCAACCTGACTACGCTCAACACGCTGGAAACCAAAATAGAAGCATTATACAACCAAGCAACACTACTAAAAATGGAGCAACTGACGCTCCGCATCGCCAAAGACTGTCTCCCACTCACTCTGCATACCTCCGCAACCATACCCACAAAACCATCGAACTGAAAACCCAAAACAAACGCAAAATAATAACGCATTAGCAACCTTTAACCGAAAGGGGCAACTGTGAACAACAAGGCGCTGGCCGGTATTATGTTAAGCCTGACTCTGATCCTCGCAGGCGGGTGTGCGGATAACACACAAGCGAAACCCACCGCCAAAACCAAACCCGCCAAAACGCTTACGCTCAACCTGGGCAAGGGCGTTGTGATGAAATGTGCGCTTGTCCCCGCCGGTGATTTTATGATGGGCGGTAAGTTCGACGCGGCTGAATCCGTTAAGCGGTTCGGCGGGAAAGAGATCCACTACGCCGGCGAGCGGCCCGGGCGTAAAGTCACGATCAGCAAACCGTTTTATATCGGCGTTTATGAAGTCACGCAGGCACAGTGGGAAGCGGTGATGGACTCCAAACCGTACGCCGACAAGATGCTGACAAAGATCGGCCCGGACTACCCCGCCAGTTGGATCACCTGGAATGAAGCTGCTGAGTTCTGCAAAAAACTCTCGAAGAAAACCGGTAAGCAAGTCGCCCTGCCAACCGAGGCCCAATGGGAATACGCCTGCCGCGCCGGAAGCACAACTGCATTCTGCTACGGCGACGATCCCAAGCAGATCAGCCAATACGGTTGGTGGCGCGGGAACATGATAGACAACGACAAGAGCAAGTCGTACGCTCGCAAAGGCGGCCTGAAGAAGCCCAACGCACTGGGCGTTTATGACATGCACGGAAACGTCTGGGAATGGTGCAGCGACTGGTACGCCAAAGATTTTTACGCCAGCGGGAACAACGTCGATCCGCTCTGCGTCAAGAAGGCCAAGACCCGCTCAGCCCGCGGCGGCTCATGGTACAACGACCCGATCCACTTACGATCCGCCGCCCGCAACAGCTGGACCGCCCCCACCTACCGCCACTACAACTACGGATTCCGAGTGATGGTAAAATAGTAACCACCGAACATTCGAACCCAACCCAAACCGCCCCACCCATCATGCGCCGCTATCCTGTTTAGCGGCGGGGCAACGCTCCGCGTTCGCTGCTGGCTTTTCTAAATCGTTCTGCGAGAACTGGTGCTGAACGGTTTGATTTCAACTCAGAAACACAGAGGGTCAGAGGCACCGAGAACGGCGAAAAGATGCTACGTCAACGGCGAACGCGGGGCGTTGCCCCGCCGCTAAACGGAACTGCGCAGCGTTAGCTATGATCTGTACGCCATTCCTAAAAAACCGCCTACTTCGCGATCGCGCGGGCCATTTCTTCGCCTAGTGCGCATATGCCTTCGGTTCCGAAGAGTACTATGCGGTGCGGGAGGTGGGTGGTTTTTATGAACGTTGTGTTTGGGTCGGCGGTTGCGAGTTTTTGCAGGTCGGCGGTTACGTCAAGGAACGTTCGCTTGCCTGCCCAGCTCGGCGGGATTACGGGTTGTTCGGTGATGTACCATTTTAGTTTCGGCGCGGCGAGATCTTTACGCACACCGTCGATCAATTTCTTGAGATTGCCCGCGTACATTTTCGACTGCTGATGCAGCGCGCGGTCGTTCTCGCCGCAGTGCCAGAACACTCCCGCCAGTTCGCATTGGTAACCGGCGGCTTGCAGGTCGGCGCGGGCTTTCTTGATCCCGCCGATGAAATTTTGATACAGATCGCGGTGCGGGATGTCCGTGCCTGCGGGGATCCAGTCTATCGACTGGGCGCCGCTGTGAGTGTGTTTGTAGATCGCGAGCGTTTGGTTTTTAACGAGCGTCTTTTTAACCGCCCTACCGAAGCTCAGCTCCGGTCCGAAATTGCAAAGGTAGCCCGTCGGGCCGAGCGGTTCCCACGTGCGCGATTTGAGCACCCCCCCGCCGAGTGAATATTGATACAGCACGTCGCGCTGATCGCCAGCCAGTTTTTTATATTTGGGCAAACTCGCCAGTTGCGAAACGTAGGCTTCTTCGCCTTCCATGTTGCGCTGTCCGCCGAGGATGAAGAGTTTCACTTTCTTGCCCTTCGGCAGATCGGACTTGGCGAAGCTGCGGTCTTTGGTTTTCAGCGGCTTGCCTATCGCGTTGCGGTAATGGTCGACATACGCCTGGCCGTGCTGAAGCTGGCCTAGGGTTCCGAAGTGATAGTGCAGCCCGACGCCCCGCCCTATTTTGAAGCCCACGTGCGAAGTCGGCACGAAGTATACGTTCGGGTCGGAGTTCACGACGGCGAGTTGCTGGACGCAGATCTTGGCCACTCGGTGGCGGTTGTCCATTCCCCAGACGCCCTTGTTGCTGATTTCACCTATGAATATTTTCAGTTTGGGCGATTTGAGGTCCTTGCGGATATGGGCTATAAAGTTGCGAAGGTTTTTTTCGTACGTGACGATCCCCTGCTTGTTGAACATATCGTTTTCGCCCTGGTGCCACATCATCGCCTCGATGCGGTATTTGATTTTTTTTGCATCGAGATCCTTCAGGCGGTCTGCGATCTGCTTCATCATTCGCGCGTAAAGTTTTTTTCCGTTGTCAGGCCCGGCGGGGTTCCAGTCGTTAACCAGCGTGGTCCCGCCCCAGGAGTCTTTTATGATCGCGATCGGATAGTCGACATGTTTCTTGAGCTTCCGGGCGAAAGTCATCTCAGGCCCGAACACGCCCTTGACCGGCGCCATGGGCCCCCAGCCGTCCGATTTTTTATCGGCGCCCACATTGTACGAAAACAGAATATCCTTCTGCGGCTCCGCCGCCCCTTTGAACGGCGGATGATTATCGACGAGCGATTCTTTAGAGTCCGACCCGGTCATATTGGATTGACCAGCGAAGATGAAGACCCGCATAACGTCATCAGCAGCGTGCACCGCCTGGGGCGTGACAAACCCGACAAAGAGCCCAGCCAGGAGCAGCGCAGTAATCAATGTAACATTTTTCATTTTTCTCATTTTTTCCATGTGGTCCATTTTTTCCATGGGGATCCTTTCTAATGATGGCGCCAGTGTCTTAATTGTACAGAATCGACCACGAGCGTCCAGACCGCTTTCGATTCAGCATCGAGCCCACCACCACCGCCCCACTATACACATGAACGCAAACACATATATATCCCTCCACTCGCCGCATCAAACACCCACCCGCCCCTCTGACCCCCCTAACACCTTACCACACAAAGACTTATACCACCAACCGCCCCGCATACGTCACAATGTTCCACGTGGAACACCCCACACCCAGCACTTCACTCTCCACCAAACGGTGTTTCAAGCGACGAGTTTCCAAGCACCAGGGAGATCGTACACAGATTACATTTTGTTACCAATGCACATCCATGCCGCCGCCCCCGTTTAGCCGTCGATCCCGAAGTACATCGGGATCGACGCTCGTCCCGACAAAGTCGGGATGCCATTGCCGTTCGCCGTTGCTGTCATGAAACATCTAACCCACAGACCCAAGCGTGCCCTCATGCCCCACCACACATCCCCCTGTAACATAAAACCACGAAATACCCCGCATCAACCAGAATTCCCTTTGCAACACCCTTCTGGTCTGTTATTCTACACATATCTTGAACAGCGAACGATCGCTGTTCCACGTGGAACATCCATTCAACCGGTTCCACATCATCTGACCTGTAGAACTATATAAGAGATCTATCATGGCCAAGGCGAAGAAAAAACAGAAGAAAACAAAAGCAAGGGCGAAGGCAAAGACCAAAGCCAAGGCGAAGACCAAAAAAACCGTCGCCAAAAAGCCCGCAGCAACTCCTACCCCTAAACCTGCTCCTAAGCCTGCTCCTAAAGCCCGACGGCTTGGCAGGGGACTTTCAAGTCTGATAAGTGGTACAGCACCGACAGAACCTGTAGAGGCGGTAACACCACCCCCACCGGTGCCTGTGGCGGCTGCGGAGCCTGTAAAAACGCCGGAACCAGCGCCGGTAGTCACTCCCACACCCGTACAAACGCCTGAACCGGCGCCTGTAGCAGCACCGGAGCCCGTAAAAACGCCTGAACCGGTGCCTATGGCAGCACCAAAGCCTGTAAAAACGCCCGAACCGGCTCCAGCAGCCCCGCTGGCAACGACGCCTGCAATAACACCCCCGCCGGTGCAAATAGAAGCGCCCGGTGATGCGATCGACGTTGATACTGCCTCCGACGGTAAACCTCAACAAATCCCCGTCGAACAGATAACGCCGAATCCGTACCAGCCCAGGCACGAGTTTGACAACGAACAACTCGCCGAACTCACAGCGTCAGTACGTGAGCACGGAATACTCCAGCCGTTGCTGGTTGCACCCAAAGGCGATAACGATGTCAACACACCTTACATTCTGGTGGCAGGTGAACGACGCCTGCGAGCGTCAAAACTCGCCGGCCTGGCCACCGTACCATGCGTAGTGCGACAAGCAGACACGCGACAACTCCTGGAATGGGCGATTATTGAAAACGTTCAACGGTCCGACTTGAATCCGATCGATCGGGCCAAGGCATACCGCGACTACGTCGATCGCTTCTCATTAACGCAAGCCCAAGCCGCACAAAAACTGGGCCAGCCCCGGGCGACGATAGCTAACTACTTGCGGTTACTAGACTTATCGGATGATGTGCAACAACTCCTGCTTACTGGAAAGTTATCTTTTGGTCATGCCAAGGTCCTAGCCGGCCTGGCTGGGCGCCCTGGGATACAGTTGGCGCTGGCAGGAAAAACCGCAGCCCGCAATCTATCGGTGCGGCAGCTCGAAGCGCTGGTGGCTGCGGAGAACAATCCGACGGGCGAGGCGAAACCCTCAAAACGTCAAACCGTCAAACAGCCATATATAGTTGACCTCGAGCAACAATTGACTCAAACTGTAGGCACCAGAGTAACGATTCGGACCGGAAGGGCGAAGAACACCGGTGGGATCACGGTCGAATTTTACAGTCTCGACGATTTTGACAGGATCACACGAGCACTCGGCGCCAAATTCGACAGTTGAGCAGCATGGCGCCCCGGGATCTACCACGGAGAACATGGGTAGCAGATATATTTACGGCAACGGCTTTTGAACCACGGAAAGCACGGAAGACACGGAAATTAACGACAACGACAACAGCAACGGCTTTTAACCACGGAAAGCACGGAAAGCACGGAAATTAACGACAACGGCAACGGCGCTGACGGTAGCGGTTGGAGCCTGAAAATTACTGGATAATTTACTGTATATGATGTTGCGCAGAAAATTTCGACGTTTTTACCTTCGTGGTCGGCGACGGTTTTACAGGCGGCCTGTCCGCTGGTCGGCGGGTCTGCTGGTTCTCGTTATAGCGGTGGTGGGGGGGCTGTTCTGGCCGGTATTATCCGCGCCGACTTTGGAGGAATCACCGGTAGATTATCGGGTGCTTCTCCGCAAACACGCACGCAAGGTCAATTTACCTGAAGTGTTTGTGCATAAAGTAGTTCTGGCTGAAAGTTCAGGGCGCCCCGGGGTGACTTCCCGGGTGGGGGCTAAGGGCTTGATGCAGATCATGCCGGCAGCGGAGACCGACGCATTACGGAAGCTGAAACGCAGCGAACGGGGGGATCTGTTCGATCCGAACTACAATTTGCTCATAGGGACGACTTATTTGAGGATGCTGACCGATCGCTTCGATGGTGATGCTTATATGATCCTGGCAGCTTATCATATGGGCCAGACGCGTGTAGCCAGACATCGCAATGCGAATCCGGGGATATCTGGTAAGGAATTGGTAGCGAAGTTCGCTGGCCCTCAGACCAAGGCATATTGTGCTAAGATATTGCAGGGCCACGAGTTACAGCTACCAACCAGCCGATAAAACACTCACAGGGCAACCTCCCAAGCCACTCAGCACAACTGATCAAAAGAAGTTTTGTCGCGTCCGGTATTGCCCTTACCGCCAGCTTTATCGGGACTCTGTTGGCGGGTTTGTTTATTTTCCCGCACTGCTCTGAGCGTATCGGGATACCACGTCCCGGGTCCGAGGCGGTTGAAGCGGTGCAGGGCACAGAGAGTTTCGGCGCACCGCCCGTGGTCCTGGCTACATTCGATCAGCGTCAGGTTGAACGCACCGTCGGGCAACATTATATACTGTCCGTCCGGTGAGCATGGATAAAGCCCTCGAATCTCCCGCTGCTGGTGAGGGCAGGCAATTTCGATAATTTTTTTACGTTGCGTCGAGTTTTCGCAATTTTGCGTAGTTTTATTCGTATTTTTCGACATTTTTACACCATTATTGGCCTTTTTACGTCAAAAGGCTATACGCTACAACATCAACACCATATAACTTATCGGCGATATTCTACAAAACTAAACATCAAGCGGCGACAAATTTGCCACGACAACGACAACGGCTTTTTTCCACCACGGATGACACGGATAGCACTGATTTAGATACGGCAACGACAACAGCTACGGCAAACGGCCGATATGCTACGGATAACGACTGATAACGGCAAGCGACTTTTCGCCTTTCCAGGCTAGCAGACCGCTCGATATAACCATCTGCGGGAATCCGTAGTATATGCCCTTCCCATCTTGAGACGACGAAGCCGAAGGCGAAGACGCTTGCCGTAACCATCTGCGGGAATCAATACCGCTGGAGCAACACGGAAGTCCCAATTTCACATCGAAGTGGTGAAAAAAAACCGTTCGCCGTTCGCCGTCGCCGTTACCGTAACGCCCACCTTTTTATCTCGCACGCAATTTAACACTATTGGCCTATCGGCGCTTTTCTGGAACCGGTCAGATTGTTATACTGTTGCAAAAGCTAAAACTCAGCGCGGAGATCAGACATGGACGGATTCGTACACTTACACGTGCATTCGCACTATTCACTGCTGGACGGGGGTAATCGCATTGAAGATCTTGTCGACACCGCCAAGGCGCACGGTAGTGGGGCGATTGCTATAACGGATCATGGAAACCTGTTCGGAGCCGCCACTTTCTACAAAACAGCCAACAAAGCCGGTATCAAACCTATCCTGGGCATCGAGGCGTACATCTCGCCAACAACTCGCCAGGATCGATCAATGGGGAATCAGAAGACTGCGGCGTATCATTTAGTTCTGCTGGCGATGAATAACACCGGCTGGAAGAATCTGATGAAACTCTCGTCGCGGGCGTATATGGAGGGTTTTTACTATAAACCCCGTATTGACAGAGAGTTGCTCCGCGAATGTAACGAGGGCGTAATCTGCATGTCGGCATGTCTGGGCGGTGAAATACCACAGGCCCTGATGAACAACAAGCCGGACGAGGCGCGGAAAATCGCCAGTGAGTACCTCGATATCTTCGGACCGGATCGATTCTACATCGAGATCCAGAACCAGGGCATCGCCGAGCAGACAGCCATTAATCCTCAGCTTGTCGAGCTGGCTGGTGAGTTGGGCGTTGGTATCGTTGGCACGAACGACGTGCATTTCATGACCCGATCGGCCAAGAGTTCTCACGAAGTGCTCACGTGCATTTCGACCGGTAAAACGCTGGCTGAGAACACTTCGCTGCACTATCCGGAAGAATTGTACTTAAAATCGCCCGAAGAGATGCGTGAGGCGTTCAAGGCCTGGCCTGAAGCGTGCGATAATACGTTAAAAATCGCCGAAATGTGCGATGCGCACATCGATTTCAAGAGCCAATACCTACCCGTATTCAAAACCGGTAACGACCAAACGGATGATGAATACCTGCACGATCTGGCGTGGAAGGGTTTGAAAGAGCGTTTTGAAGGTAAGGAGATACCGGAGGGTTATCCTGAGCGTCTGACCCGCGAATTGCAGGTAATTGCTGACAAGAAATACAGTTCCTACTTCCTGATCGTTAATGATTTCGTCCAATATGCCCGGGCGAATTCGATTCCGAACGCGCCTCGTGGTAGTGGTGTGGCTACGTTGTTGGGGTATTGTCTCGGTATCGCCGACGTTGATCCGATGATTTACGGCCTGTTGTTCGAACGATTTACTGACCCTGAGCGTGAGGAAGCGCCTGACCTTGATATTGATATTTGTCAGGAAGGGCGTGGCAAGGTCATCCAATATGTCCGCGAGAAATACGGACACGTCGCCCAGATCATAACTTACGGTACGCTGAAAGCCCGGGCGGCGATCCGCGACGTGGGGCGGGTGCTCGATATTCCGCTCAGCGAGGTCAACGATATCATCAAGTTGATCCCCGATCAGCTTAAAATGACGATCGACAAGGCCCTGAAAACCGAGCCCGACCTGAAAAAGATGTACGATAGCGACCCGCGAGTGACTGCATTGCTCGATCACGCTCGCAACATCGAGGGTCTGGCGCGTCATTCGGGTATTCACGCTGCCGGCGTGATCGTAGCCGATATTCCGCTGGAGCAGGTAATCCCGCTCTGCAAAGCTTCCGACAGCAACGACGCGATCACTCAGTGGGACGGTCCGACGAGTGAAGCCGTCGGCCTGATGAAAATGGACTTTTTGGGCCTGCGAACGCTGACGATTATTCAGCGCGCCCGCGAGTTAGTGACCGCCAAGTTGGGTCATGACGTGGATCCCGAGCAGATCCCGCTGGACGATCCGCAGGTTTTCGCGTTGTTCCAGCAGGGTTTAACTGACGGGGTGTTCCAGTTTGAGTCCGGTGGTATGAAGAGCGTGTTAATGCAGATGCAGCCGTCTGTTATAGGCGATTTGATCGCCGCCAACGCCATGTATCGCCCCGGTCCGATGGAGTTGATAGGCCCGTATTGTACTCGCAAGAACGGTCTTGAGGAGGTCCCTTCGGTCCACGAGCTGGTTGACGATCTGCTGGCGGAGACGTACGGGATCATGGCCTATCAGGAGCAGGTCATGCAGGTGTTGAACCGCCTGGGTAAGCTACCTTTGAACCGTGCGTTAACGCTGATTAAGGCGATATCGAAGAAGAAGGTTAAGGTTATCGCCGCCGAGCGGCCTAATTTTATCAACGGCGCCAACGAAAACGGGATTAGCAGTGATGACGCTAACGAGTTGTTCGCACTGATCGAGAAGTTCGCCGGATACGGTTTCAACAAGTCTCACTCGACGCGTTATGCGATTGTGGCTTACCAGACAGCGTACTTCAAGGTGCATTATCCGCGCGAATTTCTTGCCGCCACGCTAACATATGAATGCGGCGATACAGAAAAAGTCGTTCAATACATGGCCGACGCTCATCGCATGGGCATCAAAATCGCACCGCCAAACGTGAACACCTGCCAGGCGGATTTCACCGTCGACGGTGAGCAGGTTCGTTTCGGTTTAGCGGGCGTAAAAGGCGTGGGGCGTAAAGCCGTTGACGCAATTATTGAAGCTCGCGACGAGTGCGAAGGGTTCACGGATCTGTATCATTTCTGTGAGTTTGTGAATTTGCGTGCGGTTAACCGCGGCGCGATTGAAGCGTTGATAAAATGCGGAGCGTTTGACGCGTTGGGTGCTCATCGTGCGGCGATGGTGGCGGCGTTGGATGATGCGATGCGTTTGGGCCAGTCGGCCGCCGCAGACCGCAAGAGCGGCCAGATGAACTTTTTCGAGTCCTTTGACGATAGTGACGGTCAGCCCCAGGGCGCCCGGTTCCCCGACGTTGAGCCCTGGTCCGAGGCCCAGTTACTCACCGCCGAGAAGGAAACGCTCGGTTTGTATATCACTTCGCACCCGCTGGTGCGGTATGGTTGGGAGCTGGATAGTTTGACGTTGCCCAAGGGTTTCGGCCTGGGCAGGATCGAGGACGCCAGCGAAGGTCGCGACGTTAATATCGGATGCATGATCGCCAGTATTCGCCCGATTATGACTCGCAAGGGCGATAAAATGGCGATTTTAACGCTCGAGGATCTGTCCGGTAAGTGCGAGGCGGTGTTGTTCCCGCGTACTTTCCAAGCCTACGTCGAGCACGTGGCTGAGGATAATATCGTGTTCATTAACGGTACGCTCGATCGTCGTAACGAGCAGATGCAGATCATTGTCGAGAGCATCGTGCCGATCGACCCGGCGATTGAAAAATTCACTCGTCAGCTCCTGCTCCGCCTGCCGCCAGGCGTGCCTGACGCCGAATTTCTGGGCGAGCTTGGCTCGATTTTATCGTCGCATCAGGGTAATTGTTCGGTTGATATCGAGTTGCGCCCGACATCGCGCAGTGACGTTTGGGCGACGGTTCGCCCGGCGCCTGAATGGTTTGTCGCCGCGTCGCGCGACCTGGTGGCTGAGCTTACAGAGTTACTGGGCGATCAGCGTAACGTCAAGTGCATGCCCAAACCGCTGGTGGCGGCGCCTAAGCGCAAGTGGCGTCCCGGGACGGGTAACCAGCAGCAGATGTTTGACAAGAAGAAGAACGGTGGGGCGGTTTCGGCTGCGGTCACTCGTTTCAACTAATCATCACATGAATAAGTGTCCGGCAATTGGCGTGCCGCGATGCGCGCCAAAATAGTTTCGGATCGAACGCGAAATTTTTTTCCGCGTCTCTTGTTCCTACCGTTGGCGTCATTGGTTCACTTGAGCGATTTGAAAATCAAGTTAAGTTTTTTTTCGCTTTGACAGGGGCGTGCATTGACTTTAGAATCCTGCTTGTTCGAGGTGATCTGCCCAGGGACGGAGCAAGTCACAGTCATGGAATTGACACCCACCAAGATCTCGTAGTATTAGTTTTCAGTTTGTTCATATATGCTTAAGCGCAGTATTGCGCATTTATTTATTGTCTCGAAAGGGCACCGCTTCATGCCAACAGTAGACCGCGAGTTGTGGCAACAAATTATTCACCAGGTCGTTCTTAATGGCGGTCACATTATCCGACCCTGGTTCACCGAGCTTCAGCCTTTAGCGCTGGACAACGGTCTGCTGGAAATTCAAGCGCCGGGCCAGCATGAAAAAGAGTATTGTCAGCAGCACGCGATGAAGCTTTTCACCGACGCGGCGCAAGGCGCCACCGGCCGACTGGTGGGAATATGTTTCCTAACCGACGCCTCGGACGCAAACGAAATTGACGACCCGGTCGACACCGCCTGGCAGAGCGATCAGATCAGCGGGCTCGGAAAAATATCCGCCAGCTTCCAGGACGGGTACATTTTCCAAACGTTCGTCACCGGACCTTGCAACCGATTGGCCCACGCCGCATCGCTTGCAATCAGCGACCTTCCCGGAACGGTTTACAACCCGCTGTTCCTGCACGGAAGCTCAGGCCTGGGCAAAACGCACCTGCTCCACGCAATCTGCCAGAAGGTGGTAGCCGACAAGCCCAACGCGCAAATCGCCGTCCTATCGTGCGAAACGTTCGTTAATCATTTCATCGAAGCGGTCGAAAAGGGCAAGCTGCAGGAGTTCCGTTACCTGTACAGGCATCTCGACGTGCTGGCGATCGACGACATCCAGTTCCTGGCGAATCACGAGCAGACGCAGGAAGAATTTTTCCACACGTTCAACACACTATACCAGGACCACAAGCAGATTATCGTCTCGGGCGATCGAAGCCCGGAAGAAATGGCGAGCCTTGAAGAACGCCTGATAAGCCGCTTCCAGTGGGGCCTGGTCACCAGGATCGATCGCCCGTGCTACGAAACGCGGCTGGCGATTATCCACAAGAAAGCCAGACTCAGAAACATTCGCCTGCCCGAAGACGTAGCCTGCTTTATCGCCGGAACCATAGACTCAAACACACGCGAGCTCGAAGGGGCGATAGCGAAAGTAACAATGCTGGCGCAAGTCACCGGACGAAGCGTCGATATCTCACTGGCCAAGGAAGCACTGGGCTCAGCCGTGGAGCCCAAGCAGCACGAAGTGACGATCGAAGACATCCTCTCGGCGGTCACCTCACGCTACAGCGTTCGCCTAGCCGACCTGCAGAGCAAAAAGCGCAGCCGGTCGATCGCCTTCCCGCGGCAGATCTGCATGTACCTGGCGCGAAATTTAACGCGTCACAGCCTGGAGGAGATCGGCGGTTACTTCGGCGGACGAGATCATACAACCGTCCTGCACGCCAACCGCACGATCAAAGCACTCTGCACAAACGACCCGCACCTGCAAGCAACGCTCGAACGACTAAGCCAAGACATCCAAGCCACCGACTGACGCACAAATGACGCACAAAAAAATTGCCGATCCCAAAACATAAACCCACAGATTTTCCAATTTTTCCAATTGAGGTCTGTGGGCTTTTGTAATTATGGAACAAATGTTTTGAAAATTGCGTGCGCCAATGTTCGAATTTTGCCATTGATCGCACAAAACTGTCAACATCGCCTGTGGATAACTCTTGGAAAAGGTGTCCGACATTTTAGCGCCGCCATCAGGGCAATGGCGATTGAGGGGTATTCAACAGACGTCCAAAAACCAAACCTTCGAAACGCCGACACGCGCCCACAGCAGTATCAACAGCATACCCACAGCGCAAAGAGAACCCCACAGGCGCGTTAACATCCGCACAAGGCGAGTCTTAAAGATAATGCCCGACAACAACTCACATAACTGACAGGACCTAACAATACTATAGATTAGATTTAAATAAATATTAGTAGAGGCCTGTCAACAGTCCATCGAGTCTGTCGGTTGTTTCTGTCTTATCGACAAGAACATGAATTGTCTTGAGCCCATTTTAAAATATTTTCAGTATTTTCCAATCATGTAACATTTTAAAAAATGTTCATCACGTTACCTCGACAGATAACTAGCACTCTCGACGAGCAAAGCTATAATCAAGCACATGCATCAAGGCTTAAGTAAAAGTCACATGGTTAGCGCGCTTCGTCCGGAGCGGCATTGGGCGTTGCGATTCGTCTGGCCGGTCGGGATCCTGGTGAGCTTCATACTCATCGCGATGACCGGTTATCAAATTTTGAATCCTGAGCAAACGCTGCTCGAAGCTTTTTACATGACGATCATCAGCGTAACGACTGTTGGTATGGGTGAAGTTTATCCGGTAAACCCAGCGGGGATGGTTTGGACGTCTATCGTGATTATCGGTGGTCTTATCACTGGTACGGTGGCGATGAGTATGATTGTGGCGATGATAGTTGAGGGGCAGATACGAATAATTTTTGGGAGACGACAATTGCAACGAAGAATAGCTTCTCTCAGCGGGCACGTAATTGTGTGCGGGTACGGACGCATGGGCCGACTGGTTTCCGACGAACTTGTCGCCGCCGGTAAGCAGGTCGTTGTGATCGACAATGACGATGTGTGCACCCGGGCGGCGGAGGCGACCGGTTTGCTTTACGTACTGGGCAACGCAGAAGTCGACGAAACGTTAATCGCTGCCGGCGTGGAGAGGGCGGCGGTTGTGGTCGCCACATTGGCCAGCGACGCCGATAACGTGTTCGTTACGCTTTCGGCACGCGAAATTAATCCCAAATTGCGAATTATCGCCGTCGCGCGAGATATCTCCACGCAGGATAAACTTCTGCGGGCCGGAGCCAATCGCGTTGTTTGCGCCAATACGCTCGGCGCGTCGCGAATGGCTGCTGTGGTGCTCAGGCCGGCGGTGGTCGATTTCGTAGAAATGGCCGGACAGGGCGGTGAGATCGAAATGGATCAGGTGAAACTCGCCGAAACCAGCCGATTAGTCGGTAAATCGCTGAAAGAATTGGAACTGCCGCATAAATTTGGCGTACATGTGTGTGCGGTGCAACGCACCGGTGGGGAATCGGTGTATCAACCGGCGCCGGATTTCGTGCTCGCAGTCGACGATATTCTCGTGTTGATAGGCCCGAGAGGGTCGGTCTCGGCGCTGGACTGATGTTCAACTGTTAACCTATTGGGCCATTAAACATATCGCATTTTCGCTGTCGAGTAGAATGGGCGGCCTTGGGCGATATATTTGCGTTCGAAATTTGTGCCCACAATCTCGCCGTCGCGGTCCGCCATTTTCGGCATGGCGATCGCAGCCATCCCTTCCAGGCTGTTCAGTACTCGGCGGACCTGCAGGAAGTAGTCCATGTGATCGGTCACGACGATAAATTGCCCGCCCGGTTTCAGCGTGCGCAACACTTCGCGTGCGAAGGGCAGTTGGATCAGGCGTCGTCGATTGTGCCTGCGTTTCGGCCAGGGGTCGGGAAAATAAATATGCACGCGCCACAGCGACTTGTCAGGGATGCAATTTTTGAACAGGGCCCCGGCGTCGGTGTGAAGCATTCTAGTGTTGCTGAGCCCGCGCCGGCGGCATCTGTCGGCCGCGTGGACCGCGTAGGCCCTGGCGTATTCGATGCCCAGGAAGTTAACTTCCGGCCGGGCGATCGCGCGATTGACTAAGAACGTTCCCTTACCCACACCGATCTCAATTTCGAGCGGGTGATCGTTTTCGAAGATTTTCGCCAGGTCGATCGGTTGTTTAGTCACCGCATTGTCGAGCAGTACTCCGACCGGATCGGGTTTAGTCTTCTTGTCGCGTCTAAGATTTTTCGGTGAGTTCGTGCGCATGGCGAAAAGGATAAGCATTTCGCCCGACAAGGCAAGTAATTTGGAGAAACCCGCGCGGGGCGATGCCCCGCCGCTAAACGCCGCGAAGAAGTCCACCTGTTTAGCGGCGGAGCAACGCTCCGCGCTCGGGTGTTACTGATTACCGATCACTGAGCCCTTGTCGTCCACTGATCACTAATTGCTGCTTTTTTCGCGCAGTGCGAGCTTTGCGACGCACTTTTCAGCCCGCCGGCGTATCACTTCACTCGCCGACCCGCGTGCTATCTGCTGAACCGCCGCCCGTTGCGAGGTAAGCTTGTTGGCTTCGATGAGTTTGCATATGCTGTCGAACAGCTTTTCGATACGCTCTTTCGCTTTGGCGAAATCGTAGACGGTGTGCCCGTAATCGTTGACCTTGACCTTCGTCTTGTCCATCAGCAGCATGCCCATAACCGATTCGCGGGCGAACGCCTGCTTGAAAAAACCAGCCAACTTCGGACTCTTAACGCCCTTCAAAACCTCCAGGCGCTCGCTCACCATGTAAGTCACTTCGCTTAAACCCTTGTCCGCGTCGTAAATCGAATACTTAAACGCCATAAACTCAATACCCGCATCGTCGCCCCGAGCCAGCAGGCCGCGCCCGAAGGCGAAAAGGTGACGGTAGCGGTCCTTGGCCTCGTCGAGTCTGCCGTGGACGTTTGTGTGTTTTTGCGCCAGCATTCTGGCCGCCAGCTTGGCGTGATCGCCCGGCGGCTGGAGCATCGCAAGGGCGTAGGCGGCGTTGTTGCGCTGATGCCAGTCATAATGCTTATCGAGCACCCACCGCAGCGGCGAGATCGCCCGGGCGTCGCCCAGGCGCGCAAGGGCTATCGGAATCTGCTGCCGCGCGGTGTTCCTGCCGGTAGCCTCACCAGGCTTGCCATGCCTGCAGCACCCGCTGGCGTCTGAGTGAACATTGTCCGGCGCGTTGAGCCCGCTGAGGAGAATCGGAACCAGACGCGTATCCTTGAACGGCTTGAAATCGACGCCCTTGTAACCCTGGAAATAGCTGGACAGATACGCATACTCACCGACCGCCGTCATCGCCCCCTCGGGCACCGCGACGCAAAACTCCTTCTGCCCGCCGTCCAACACCGCACCGACCAGGAACTTGGCGAACTCCTTAACGAACTCCTTGGGAAATCCTTTCTTCCCAAACCGCCCCGGCCGCGACCTGGTCATCATAAAACGCCCGATTTGCAGCTTAGTCTGTCGCGAAGAATCTTTCGCCCGGAAAATCCCCGCCGCAGTTTGCATCGCCCGCCCCGGGTCGAGCAGTTCGATCTGATAAAGCGCAATCATCCGCGTCTCTTCATCGCCGGTGAATTTTGTTAACCGCACAATTTTCTGATCATTAGAAATCCCACCATCCTTCACAACAGCAATAACCTTCTGATAAGCAGCCGAAGGACCATACGGATCACCCAATACAAGATTAGCACAACCCAAAACAACCCCAACAAAAACCAGCCCCATAAAAGCAGATCTATACTTCCGCCACATAAACATACAAAAACTCCTTTCCCAAAACTTAGACGCCCAACTTCTACCCCAGTTCCCAGATTTCTACAGATGGTTTTCACCGCTCGCTGTCCGTCTGTCGCAGATCCGCCGAAGGCGGGATCACCTGCTCTCCCGCTCCCCTATCTCGCTTGTCCTGAGCGAAGTCGAAGGGCGCAGCGCTGGTGTTCGGGCTTGCCTGCGGTTATTATTGGAACGTATGGGGGGGAGGGAGATTTATTGAATGACCGAAGTGAATGACATTGACGCTATCGAATACGAACAAGAGGATGCAGAAGAGTATGTCCCGAGTTTTGAGGTCTCTTGTGAGCCTATGGGCGGCAAGGCGATCAATTTTTTCGCGATGAAACTCGTTCGGCAGGGCGATGATCGAGCCGTTCTTCAGCGGATTCTGGGGATGTCGCCGTTGCTCAACGCATGCACAATCGTAGGGTGGGTGATCATTCTGGGGTTATTCGGCGTGCTCCCGTTGTTTAGCGACGGACCGTTCGGGTATCTGGTTCCGCTGACACTTGTCGTACCCATGGTGATGGCGTATCGGATGTGGCGCCGATTTCAGCCGATGACTTTCGACCGCGCCAAGGGACTCTGCTGGCCGGGCAAGAACAGAATTGACTCCGCCGGCCGAGATCACGGGATATCGATAGACAAAATCGACTGCATTCAGACCTTGTCGCAACACACCTGCGGCAGTGAGGACAGCCACGACAACCACGAATTGAATCTCGTTCTTAACGACCCGCCGGGCGAGCGAATCTGCGTTTTGTCCTGCTGCGACTTTAACCGCTTTCTGGATGTCGTGTACGATCTAACCGAGTTTCTCGACAAACCCCGCTGGCGCCCTGACGACGCAGATAGCGACGAATAATCGTCATCAAAAACAATGTCACCGGCCGCCGGTGCGCCTGTCGAGCGGCCTATCCCGAAGCACATCGGGACCGGCCATCATCCCGACAAAGTCGGTACGCCGTAGGCAAGGGAAAAAGCTAGTGATTCCGCTTTCGGCGGATCTTCGACAGGTGAGCAGCGGGGGTGGGGTGTCGATGTGTTTATTGCGAATTTGGGCTTGGGGTTTTTCCGGGAACGCCAATCTCCTGATTGGCACTTAACGTCTCCGGCATCCGAACGCCTAGCTGCTAAATGCCGATCAGGAGATCGGCGTTCCCGGGCTTGGGCGGCGGGTTTGTGTATCTTCACAGTGTGATGAAGTGTGAAGCTCCAATTCGAGCTCTTGGCGAGTCTGTGGGCGGTGCGGCGGGGTGGGGCCGGCGTGGTGGGTTTTGTGTAACTTGTTTGTTTACAGTATGTTACGTGTTTGAGGCGAGCGTCTTTTTGTTGACTTGTAAAAGTGGTACTACTTTTCTGAGCTCGTGGTTCACAGTGTGAATGTGTGAAGCAATTGTGAACATGGCGCTGCGTCCTTCGGCTTGGCTCAGGACAAGCGAGATGGGTGAGACGGCTAGTTATCAGTAACGACAACGGCTCAGTGATCGGTAAGCAGTAACGGCGGACGGCGGAACCGTTCCCGATGTCAAATTGGGACGACATATCAACGCTTCGATGGTGCTTTGTTGTAGAACTTGCGGATCTCCCATCCTGCGGGTTGGACGTCCTTGCGTCCGTGGTGGAGTTGTCCGAGGGAGGTGATGATGTTTTGACGTATGCGGTGCGATGTGCTTCCTCGTGGGTCGTTGGGTAACCAATGTCCGTATGCGGTCCAGATAAGGTGATAGGCGATAACCGTGAAACAATAGTAAAGCAACGGCGCGCGACACCGCAAGCGGTTTTCCCGGACTCACCGCTTGCGGGGTCGCGCGCCGTTGGTAGGTCGCGCACATATTGTTAGATCTGGTAAACGAATAGTTGCAAGTGGCGGCGGGGCGTGGTACTGTTTTGCTCTTGTGTTACACCCGACGCAAAACGTGCGCGGGCCAGGTGATTTTAAAACGTCCTAATTTAGGGAGCAAGCTATGAAACTTGGTGTAATGTCTGCATTGTTCGGTGGTATGAAACTCAAGGAAGCATTGGCGTACTGCCAGAAGGTCGGGCTCGACGCGATCGAACTTCCGGCTGGCGGTTACCCGGGCGACCCCTGGAAGCTGAACGGTATCACGAAGAACAAGAAAAAACTCGACGCGCTGAAAAAGCTGCTCGACGAATACGGGATCGAAGTGCAGGGTATCGCGGTTCACGGTAACCCGGTCCACCCGGACAAGAAGATCGCCAAGGAACATCAGATCGCACATCGCAACGGCGTGCTGCTTGCCGCTGAGTTCAAAACCGTTGTGATCAACTTCTCCGGTTGCCCCGGCGGATGCGCAACCGACACGACCCCCAACTTCGTGACCTGCCCCTGGCCCGAAGAATTCGCAGCCGCTGCCGACTACCAGTGGAACAAGGTAATCATCCCGTTCTGGAAGAAAGAAAACGACTTCGCAGCCAAGCATCGCGTGAAGATCGCGTTCGAAGCGCACCCGGGAATGGTCCTGCACACGCCCGAAGACATCGTCCGCCTCCGCAAAGCCGCCGGTAAGCAACTCGGCGCCAATATCGATCCGAGCCACTGGTTCTGGCAGGGTATCGACCCGGTCGCAGCCACTCGCTACCTCGGAAAGAACAAGTGCATCTTCCACGTACACGCCAAAGACTGCGAAGTAATTGCAGCCAACGAAGGCCACGTCGGCGTTCTGGACATCAAGAGCTACGGCGACGTTGAAAATCGCGGTTGGGTTTTCCGCACCGTCGGTTACGGCCACGGCGACGACTTCTGGAAACCCTTCATCTCGGCCCTGGCGTTGTACGGTTACGACGGCGTGCTGAGCATCGAGCACGAAGACTCACTGATGAGCACCAACGAAGGCTTCGAAAAGGCAGTCGACTACCTCAAGCCCCTCATCCTTCGCGAGAAGGCCGGCGGCGCCTGGTGGTTCTAGTCGAAAATCTGTTTAAGCTGAACTGAAAAAATCGCAGCCCGCGGATAGTGATATCCGCGGGCTGCTTTTTTATGTGTGTACCGGTGCGTTATTTTGGGTTGCATCTCTGTATCTATTCGGATACGCTTAAGATTATGTTCCTGATCGAGAAAACAGTCACGTTCGATCGCTGGTTGACCCGTCTGAGAGATCCGGTCGCCAAGGCGCGGGTTCTTGTACAGATCAAGAAGGTCGAAGCGGGCAACCTGGGTTCGAGCAAGTCGCTGGGCGGTGGTCTTTCGGAGCTGAAGATTGACTATGGCCCGGGTTATCGTTTGTATTACACGCGCAAGAGGCGAACGGTTATCTGGTTGTTGTGCGGTGGCGACAAGCGATCCCAACGTCGCGATATCGAGAAGGCACTCAAATTGCTGGACGAACTGGAGCTGAAAAATGGTTGAAAAATTAAGCAAATTCGACGTATCCGACTACCTGACTGACGAAACCACCATTGCCGAATACCTTAACGCGATTCTGGCTGACGGGGATCAGGACTTGCTGCTGTCAGCTATTGGCGACATCGCCAAGGCCCGTGGTATGACGCAAATTGCCGAACGCACCGGTCTTGGTCGGGAAAGCCTCTACAAAGCTCTCGCCCCCGGGGCAAAACCACGATTCGAGACCATCCTGAAAGTGCTGCAAGGTCTCGGTATAAATCTGACTATGACGCCTGCATGACCCGCCAGTCGGTCTGGTGTTGCGCATCAATTATCAGATAAGTTTTCTCAGGATGCTTTGGACGTAGGGTAGGTCGTCGTCGCTGCATGAGAATGAAAAACATGCCGCTTGGGACAGTGTCACCATCACTCGTCCGCTGGGTCCGGCGAAGCGGAGGCTCGCCGACGTTACCGCCTCGACATACTCGTTCAGGAAATCCATCCCGTGTTGGGAGTCCAGGAACTTCGGTGTGTACGGTCCGATCATGAAACTGTTGTGCGAGTAGTCGCTGACCCGAACGCGCTGCAGTTGGCAACGTTCGGTGTTGGCTACCAGTTTGTCGATCGCAGAGGGGATATCGATCTTGATCGGCTCGACGACCACGGGGAACGCCAGGCATCCGGACAGAAAGTATCCAATTTGCTCAATTCCAGTTGCTGAACCGGCGTAAATCTCCACAACATCCGACGCCGGTTTAATCGCTACGGGATAGGCGACGGCCTTTTCCACGGGGGCGGCGGTCAGTTCCTTGGCCTCGGTGTCCAGACGCTGGACGGCCTGCTGGGTCTTGCGAACAATCGTAGCCAGGACCACTTTATCGGTGGCTGAACAACTAAGGACCCCGAACTCTTCGATTTTGGGTAAACCGAATTCGTCCATCGCCGCCAGCACTTCATCTGGAGGCGGGCAGCCCTTGATTTGCGCGATATTAAGTTTGAATGAGGCCATTACAGCTCCTGAAAAGTAGATCAGCGAGATCTGATGATACTGTTTGTGATGATTTTTGCAAGGGTTGGCGTTGCGCGAAACGAATCGCACATGCCGGTCCAAAGACACTGACGCGGATAATCGGAAAAATCTTAAATTTTAATATCTTGGCGATATTACGGTTACAGGCTCAGGCGATAATAAAATGCGACGTATTTTGGTTTTGGTGCTACAATATAGTGATGTCAAAAAGGGCGGACCGTCAAATTAGTCGATTGAACATAAGGCTTTAAGGCGTATAAGATTTTCCTGAAGTTGGAGCGTAGCGGACGCCTGGAGGCGCACATTGGTAGCCGTCCCGTCGGAGGGATGCGGACGGCTCCAATGTGCTGTTTTTTGCGCACATTGCTGCTCAAGTCCTGGAATATCTATGATTTATCGCCTGAGGGTTTTCCTTTTGACCTGCGGCCCCGCCTGCGTCGGCGTTTTTTGCGTGGTGCGCCTGCTTGCTGGTCCGGTTTGGCGTTTTGCTCATCAGCGGCTTTGGGCTGCGAATCGGGCGTTTTTGGTGTATTTTGGGATGTTTCTGTGGATTCTGGAGCTTTTTCGGCGGTTTTTATATCGTTTTTGTTGTTTTCGTCAACGGTGTCGCCGAGCAGGGCGTCCCATGCCGGATCGAGCTTTTCTGCAGTTGCCCGCGGTTCGAGTTCCCTTTTCGGAGCCGCCGGTTGCTTCTGCTGCGGTTTGGGTTTTCTCGGTGGGCGTTTCGACTGCTTGTTTTCCTGCTTATCGCTCTGTTGGGTGCGCTTTGGGTCGGGTTTTCTATCCGGTTTGCGGTCAGGTTTTCGGTCGGATCTAGCCGCTCTGGTCGACGGAGCCGGTGGGGTGGGCGCATCGACGTTGCGTTCGATGATATCCTCGTTGGCGAATACACCGCGCGTCCCGTCGGGTAGTTGCACCTGCACGAGCTGGGTCAGAATCTGCGTTCCGGTCACCCGACCGATCTGATCGGCGGTTTTCACCCAGATATTTTTGTGGGGAAGCTGTTTTTTCAGGTCTCTATAGGTATCGTCTTCGTATCGCAGGCAGCACATAAGCCTCCCGCATCTACCGGAGATTTTCGACGGGTCGAGCGTGGCTTTTTGCGTTTTCGCCATTCGCATCGATACCGGCTGGAGACCTTTGAGGAACTGTTTGCAGCAGCATTCCTGCCCGCAGCGTTCGTAGTCTCCGACGAGTCGCGCTTCGTCGCGCGCACCGACTTGGCGCATCTCGATGCGAGTGTGATACTGATTGGCCAACTTGTGCACCAAATCGCGGAAATCAACTCGATGTTCCGCCAGGAAGTAAAATATGATCCGCTCACCACCGAGCAAATGCTCGACTGCGACGAGTTTCATATCCAGCTTCATGTCCTTAATTTCCTGGGAGCAGAAGCGGCGTTCATCACCGGCCGACGCCAGCAGATGGCGCTGATCGATCAGGTCCTGGGGGTTTGCGAGCCTGAGGATTTTCCCGTCGCGCCGGA